>CAYUFU010000081.1:0-16630 GCA_964444145.1 uncultured Chitinophagales bacterium | reverse complement strand
TCCGCTCGGACAGTTCAAAAACTGAACGCACACACCTCGTATTGCCTTAGCAACTCAGCCGCAGTAACCGTGATGATGGTTGGCTTCTCGTATCGGTTCATTGGAAATCACCCCCTTTATTCTAAATGAACGACTATTGTGATGTGATATGGTGTTGATTTGAAGTAAATACGGAGGATTCAGTCTCAAGCAATTCACTGTGCATACGTACTATGATTTCGAGGCGCGGGAACTGGGAAAAGATTTTTGTCTCACATCAATTGTACTACATAATAACTCGTATGTCAAGCACACGGTGAACTTAATTTAGCCAATAAACGATGGCGGTGATTGGAATCAACCCCCAGCGCACAAAGAGTATCGCTTCGTTGTGATGCGAGATAACTCGAAAGACATGTTCACGTGTATCGTAAGGAGAGGGGTAACCACGGAACCGCGCATCATGAATTCCATTAATCGCGGGATGAGTAATACAGCGAATAAGCCTAGATGCCGCGCTGCAAAAAAAAAACGGGCAGAGCCGAAGCCCTGCCCATTCTGAATTGATCTGTCCTGCTGGACCCAACGGGTCTGTCTACTACCCGTGAGGAAAAACCGAACAAGCCATTACTTCATCAATGCCATGCGTCGCGTAGCAACGAAGTCGCCCGCCGTCATGCGATAAATGTACACACCGCTGGTGACCACGTTGCCGTGAATATCAGTGCCGTCCCAATCAACGTAGTATTGACCGGGTTGCATTGGTTCGTTCAAGAGCGTCGTGACCTCTTTGCCCAGCACGTCGTACACTTTGATCGTGACGACGGCCGGCGCTTCGGTTTTCGCGACGTTGAAGGTGATACGCGTTGTCGGGTTGAATGGATTCGGGTAGTTCGCCTCCAGACCGAACGATTGTGGTATCTGCGCTGAGATCGTCGTGTACACCGGATCGCATTCCACAGGATTGCCGGCAACATCCGTCGCTCGCAGCACAACCGTTGAGGGCAACGATTGATTTGTCTTCGTTGCCGTCACAATCACCGGCGAGGTCGTGCCGACAGTAAACGAGGGTATAGATACCGTAGCGTTGGTCGCAGTTACGACAACGATGGACGCCAAACCACTTTGCGTATCTTGAATCGTGACGCGAATCTGTTTCGGTGGCCCGGGAATGATTTGTGTGACGGCGCAGCTTGGCGGATTCGGGTCAGTTGCTGCCTGAACATTCACTCGCAACGTGCAGGTAGCGGAAAGCGGCGGCGTCGCGTTATCGGTCGCGGTTACGATAACCGTAAACAGTCCGGTCTGGTTCGCGGCCGGAGTCCAATTAAGGACAGTCTGCACGGGATTCCCTGTCGTTGGCAACGGTGGGGTCGCTGTCGCCCCGGTTGGCAATGCAGTACTCGAGAGAGTCACAGTTTGGCCTGAATTCGGGTCCGCCGCCAATAACGTCACGCTCAGCGGTGTTCCTACAGTTCGCTGGTACACGGTGTCACACGCAGTCGGCGGTGCGACGAACACAGGCGGTTGATTGGTTGCAGCGGCGCTGACATTCACGCTCAAGGTACACACGGACGAACCAGGCGGCGTCGCGTTATCCGTCGCCGTATATACGATTGTCGTGATGCCAGTCTGATTCGCTGCTGGAGTCCAGTTGAACACTGTTTGCACCGGGTTGCCGGATGTTGGCAACGCCGGTGTGTGCGTTGCTCCTGTCGGCAGAGCAGTACTTGAAAGCGTGACGCTCTGCCCTGCGTCTGAGTCCGAGGCGCGAACCGTAAACGTGAAAGGCGTTCCCACTGTTGCTTGCAGCGTCGAACCGCAGGTTGGCGTCGGTGATACAAAAGCCGGCGGCGCGTTCGTCGCTACCGGCAACACGCAGCGAAGGTTCATTTGCCACGAACGAAAACTCCCAATGTCCGTGGTTGCGTCGTCGCGAATACGGAGAGTCCAAACTCCATTGGGGTTTTCTCCTATGAAGGCGGCCAAAGCCTCTTCTGGTGCAAGAGGTGTTGCCGTCACCAAGTTGGTGTACGGGTGGTCTGTCACCAATCCAGTGTTCGTGGTGTAGGGAACCTGGCCGGTTGTATCGGCATCATCGTCCCAGAATGTTCCATTGAATGCATTGTCGTTGGAGCTGCCATTATCCGTCCCCAGCGTGACAACCGTTCCCGACGGCGACGTAATCGTCATATCAAGATCGGAGTTATCGGTATGCGTAATGAACGTTGTGAGGTTGAGGTCCATAAGATACGTACACGCCGTGCTCACCGTTATGGTCTTGAGAACCGTCGTGGTGTCGGGAATCGCGATCGCAGTAGTATCGGAGTTGAAGGTTTCAGAAATCGTTGGCGGGGTACCGCCGATCGTTGTGATGTCCAATCTCCATATGTTCACATCGCCACTATCGCCGCCAGCGTCATCGCTCACGGTAAGTGTCCAGATGCCATTCGGATTTTCTCCCACGAACGCGCCAAACGGCTCCTCTGGAGTGAGAGGTGTCGCAACAGTTCTGTTGACATACGCGTGATCGGTCGTCATCCCGTTATTTGTTGTATAGGGCACCTGACCGCCGGGATTGGCATCGTCGTCCCAGAGCGTCCCGTTGTAAACACTATCATTACCGGAACCGTTGTCGGTTGTGATCGTTACGATAGTTCCAGCAGGCGACATGAGAGTAATGTCCAAATCGCTGGCAAACGTATGTGGGATTGCTGCGAACAAATCGAGGTCGAGCAAGAAGGGTCCTGCACCGCTTACGTTGAGCGTAGAAGTAACGACGGCGGGCCCCGGTGGAATATGCGTCGGGGTGGATTGCGTGAAGCTCGTCGTTGTGGCAGTAAAGCCAGGCGGCGCCGGCGGAGGGGCAACACGTTGCGAAGGTCCTCCGCGCATAGAGGGTTTATTGCTATAGACAACGTTAGCCGTGTCTCGTTTTCCTGTAACCGGGTCAACATAGATTGTCCACCCCTGCGCACTCTTGTCGCCCATTTGTGCCAGACCAGAATGACGTATGAGCGACACTGCTGCGACAACCAAACATGTTACCGCGAGCGCTCCTCGTTTCAAAGCGTTCATAATAAATCTCCCTGTTGGTGTGTCTGTAAACGAATTGAGTCCGACGAGGTTCTCAAATCGAATTCGTCGGACTTAGGAATGACCTTGTGCTATGCCGCGCGTTTTTGCATAGCCTTACCTCCCCTCTGCATCAGACTCTAATAATGCATGCATCAGATGAGTCGGTGTTGATGTTGGACAACACATTGAAAGAAAGTGACGACGCCCCTCAGCGTCAAGAACTATAGGCGAGAAAAACCACCCAAGTAAAGATGAGGTACACTAGAAACTCAGTGCACACACCTCATGCATCTGAACCAACTCTTTGGTCGTAACGGTTACTACAGTCGGCTTCACGTATTGTTTCATGGTGCTTCACCTCCTTTGAGTAGTTATGTGGAAGAACAGTGGCTCAGTGGAAATAATAATACATAATACGCCGTATGTCAAGACTTCACGTTGATATTTTTTGCAAACCATGAACGCCTGTGACCCAAGTCAGTCTATCGCCTCAGCCGCTCTTATCGAACAATTTTCCATACATGTCGGCTTTCGCCAGAACTGTCCTATCGCGAAGAAGTAGCCGCCATAGAACCGCACCTCGAGATGTGAGCAAATCGCGCCAGTATTGCAAATACGAGCGCAGTAGACCCTTCCGAGCATCTCTACTATCAAAACGGCTTCGCGGCGGAAACGCTGCGCGAAGTAGCTGTCTGCCTTGTTCAGCTAACGATGCATTCCAAAAATTCGCAAGTCGAGGTGACACAGCAGACGAATCAAAGAGCTCCCTGCTTCGTGATATCACCTGCTCCTCCACCCAAGGAAGAACAGCCTCGTCGAAAGAAGCCGGCCTGAGAATGTGCGCGTCTTTATCGGGAAGTGGCGCGCCTACCATTTCCTGCGCGATCCGCAGTGTCACGTACACAACAGTGTGAACGCGATACCGTACCGCACTTCCGCGCAATGCTGCCCAATCAATCGCACTGCCGTGCCGCTCGAGAACTGCTCGAATATCACAAAGCGGACGGAGCCCGATCCCGAACCGATGATGAAACGAAGCGTGAACCGAGAGATGAATCAGAAGGTCTTCGGGTGAGAGAACTCTTGTCGGCACCCCGGCGAGTTCCACCTGTTGAGTCCGTTCCCACACTTCGCTGACCCATGCGGCGTCGAGCGAAGGAACTTTCCAGTGGACCTCGATGGGTCTGCATCCCTCCTTCCGAAATGGAGTGAGATGGTGAGGATCGTTGGATTTCATCCGCTCGGCATCTGAATCATTCTGAACATAGCCGAGCATTGAAAGAGTTTGTGCAACAGTGTTCAGATCGTCATCTTTGACCAAGAGGTCAATGTCATCCATCGGGCGCAGGGAGATGTTCTCGTACACCAACTCCGCAACGTGCGCGCCTTTCAGAACGATAGCAGGAACATGTGCTGCGTTCAGTGATTTGAGAACAGCCGAAAGCTCAACGTAAAGCTGCGCGTTGTCGATCGCAGTGCGAAGTTTGTTCGTCGTGAGTTTTTGGAGCAGCTCGGTAGAGAGCTTGCCGCGTTGATTCTTCTCCTCCAATCGTTTGAGCAGAATTGCTCCCACACCGTGCGCAAGGCTAAGGTCAACGATCGCATTCCAATCCTCGGGTGGGTTTTCTCGCTTGGAGACCTCATGCCCGCGGAGGATCTCGCACAGCGATTCGAAATGTTGATTGGCACTCATGCGTTCGAGCGTTCAAGCTCATCTCAACATTACCAGCCGCCGCGTTTGCATACGACTTCCTGCTACCATGCGATACAGGTACACACCGCTGGAGAGTACAGTACCTGTGTCATCCGTTCCATCCCATTCGGTATCGGCTCTACCCGGGAATCGCTTCTCGTTCACGAGTGTGCGTACCTGCTGCCCGAGTATATCGTAAATCGTGATGTTCACATCAACTCCATCATAGCTGCTTTGGGGAATGGAGTAGGTAACGCGGGTGAGCTGATTGAATGGATTAGGAACATTCTGACGCAACTCGATGCTCTGCGGCAGCGGCACGACGTTCAGCACAAAATGAATTGTATCAATGATCGCGGGAATGAGCGACGAATCACCGACGATAATATCGGCATCGGCACCAGCGGGTCCCCGTGCTTCCACCCGCATGCGGTTCTGAATGGTCGGAGACATAACAGGGCGAATATCTATGTTCGTCGTGTCGCCGATGAGAAAAACATTTTGCCCGCGACGGAGTTCACTCGCATTGGTTGTTAACCGGAATTGAAAGCCGTTCAATTCGACAATCACATGAGTCAGCCCGCGATTGGCAATTTGAAAGAAACGATCCTCGTAAAGGAGATCGAACTCCTCCCACTGAATACCGCTGATGGTGCCGCGTTGAAGCAACGAGGTCGAACGCCCTTGCGCGTTCGCTCGATCAGCGAGGAAGAGACAGACCGTGAGGAGTACTGCAAGCATCGTTAATGGGCGCAAATCGTTCACCCAACAGAATTGTTTTTTCCCGTTGTAACAGCGAGAGCTACTCTCGTACACACTTTTGCCACGCGCTTCCGACGAAACCATTTCGGCAGTTTTCTTGATCGGTCAAACATGAGAACAATCCACTTCCCTACCCACTGCCATATCCGATCCTCCACGTTCAGCTTTGCGCCGTTCGATTTTTCAATGGCGATGACCTTGCCGAGGATTGCCGATGTTAGGACACGGGCATCGAGAAAAAGATTGTTGTCGCCTCTACAAAGAAGAACGGTCTCGCCGCGCAGTTCGGACACTCTTAGCACACGATGGACGACGATACGCCTGCCTCGCTTGAACGCAACAATGTCGCCTGCGTGAATGTTGGCATCCGAATGTCTAACGATTACAGTTTCTCCCGGGGCAAGGAGCGGGTACATGCTGTAGCCCGAAACCTGCAGCGATGTCTCGCCGCCAACTTGTTTCCAAATGTCGAGCAACGCGTCGGCGACGGCGGATTCGGACTTCATCGTCACGCCATCATTTCTGTAAGTGCCGCAGCGGTATCGGTCACCGTGCCTGCCCTCAACCGAACGCATCGTGTGCGATTCACAATCTCGGCAACGTTCAACATCATTTTCATCGGATCGTCTTCCGCGCTGTGCGTTACTTTCACGCAATCGAACATTGCCTCCGATGCAGGTAGAGGCGTGAGATTCGGCGAGCTGCCGAAGCCGTCCAACAGTACGATCGCGGCAATGGACGTTTCCTCTGCAAGAGTCCCCGGGAACACCGCTCCGACATCAACGAGCCATTTGGGTTCGCCCGCAAGCGATTTCGTTTCGATCAAATGCTCCTGCCTGATCTCAGGAAACATAGGAATGGAATTCTCTCTCATCCCAATCGCCCGCGGAAACGGCGCAACCGTACAGCGGTCAACATCAATAAACGCAATCTCATCGGAGAGGAATTTCCAGCCGGCGCGCACCAAGCCGAGCGTCAGTGTCGTCTTCCCTCGATTCGCTTCACCACAGAGCAGCACAGCTTTCTCTCTCCACGCAACGACGCCGGCATGCATAATATGATAATTGGGGATGAGAGAAAGAACGGTGTGAAAGATTATGGACTCTGTCGTCGAGTAACATCGTTCAGCATCGAGGAGTTGTGCGCGCCGGCCGCTCACCGCCATCACGGGCTCCTTTCCGAGAAACGCGTCGGAGATCTCAAACAGCGGCTCGCCGTTGGTCGAAACATCGCGCACCGCAAAGCGCAGGCGGTTCGTTCCACTCGTAAACACGTCAACGAGGCGACGGTGATCCGCCGTCACGATCAGCTCCGGCACTCTCCGATTCATCGAGAAAAGAGAGAAGGTCGCGCTTGGTGGTTGCGCGACCTCTTCAGCATGCAAAGCACGATACGTCGAACGAAAGAGCCGCCTGAATGAAGGGTCATCGAAGCTCACCTCGAATCGCTTGCCGAAAAACGCGTAGCGATCAACGCCGCTCATGTCCATCTCGGCATTCATGATAGAACGACTCGACATTCAGCTCAGCGTTACCAAGCCTTCGATGCTGAACGTCGTCACGACCTCATCAATGTCTGCCGCGACGTTCGTCCCCTCGGCAATCTTAAAACGCTGCCTCATCTCCGCTTCGATTGTTGCAAGAGTTGTCTCGCCGGTGCAGAGATTCCAAATCAGCAAGGACGTTGCGTTGAGCACATGCGCTTTCTTCGTCGCGGGATCATAGAGCAGCGCCTCGTCACCTAATTGTCTCAACACCAATCCATCAACTCGGCGGGGACGGCACACGTTAAAGTCCAACACGGCGCTCTCCTAAAAGCTAATCGCACAGGCTTCGTGTTGACTCAGGAGTTCTCGCGCGCTGATCGTCACGATTGTTGGTTTGGCGTACGTTTTCATTGCTGCCCCTTTGTTTGGTAAGCGGAACTTGATGGTGGGTTAAATTTACGAAGACCTTTGGTCAGTCGCACGATGTTTCTTTCGAGAGTGCGGGCTCGCACATAAGGAGCCTGTGTGACAACGACTTCGACATGTTGAGCGATTTTCCAGAATCGCTCATTTCGCAAGCAGAGCGACACCCAAGTGTCGCTCTGCGTGATTCTCACATTGGCTTATGAAGCACGAGGACAACAAGATGCCGGCGCACATGGACTTCGCCTGGGACGTTTCACGGCAGGCGAAGTCCATTCTGCCTTGATTAGCGTTTCTTCCTCACCGTAGTTTTGGTGCGAGTTGATTTGACTTTCACCGTGCCGTGTGTGGTTTTGACGGTTGCCGATCTGGTCGTCCGGTAGCGCGTCACCGACGCGTTATGTCGTGTCCGTACTGTCACCGAACTTACACGCGTCGGGTGATAAATTCGATGGGCGTGCACGACACGGTGTGTCCGCACGACAGCAAAACCAACGTGATGTCGCACGCGGAAGGGATGCCACACGCGCCATGCAAATGGACGCCACGGACGCCACCACGTGGGGTAGAACCGCCACCGCCACGGAGAGACCCAAACGCGATAGGTCGGACCGTAGACAAAACGAACACAGGGCCATCCCACCCATACATTAACGACCACGCGCATCGAATTGAAATTCTCGAAGTTGTACTCGGCAACAGAGGGGCCGCCGCCACCTTTTTCCTCGTTCACTTCTTCATCCGCGTCTCCCTCTCCAGGCTCGACGATCGTTTGCTCGCCATATATATCCTCGTCGCCGACAATTTGAATGACAGCGTTTTCGGGTCCTGTCTTTTCAAGTTCGACCACGGCAATGTCTTGGCTTTCGTTCTCTGAAACAGGAACTTGGAGCACGAACGCGTGCACGTCTTTTTCCATTTTGCCTACTACGCGCACGTAATCAATATCGCCGTCGCCGTTCAGATCGAGATTGTTCACATGGTTCTCTTCGGTGTTGAGGAGTTTTTCGAACTCCTCAGGCGAGCCTGCCTTTTGGAACAACTGCAGCGCTCCTTGCAAGCTGAAATGGTCGCCGGGCAAGCCGGTCGAATCCGCATCTGTAGAGGAACTTTGCCCTGCGCTGAACTGAAATCCTCCAACAATGATTGCGCAAAGGGCAATGAGTGGTTTTTTCATTCTGACCTCCGATTGGTTGATGATATGATTGTCGTCGCCACTCTCAGCATGGAGAAAGGCGACGGTGGTTTTGAGTTGGCTGCCGATGCCTCTCCAATCATCATGCCACTCCCCACGTTACATACTGGAGGAGGATATTCCGCAATGAGGAGCTACAACCTGCCCTGAGAGGTTGCGGGAGAGGTTTATTTCCTGCACAAGCAGACGAGCTTCCCGCAATAACATCCCACAGCTATCTCAACGCGTGCACCTTGTCCAACGCGGGTCTCTCGTGTGCAGCGCCGTTTGTCTTCACGCACCGTTTCTCGAACTCGTCGCGGAAACGCTTGATCATGCTCTGCACGGGCCATGCCGCGGCATCGCCAAGCGCGCAGATGGTGTTTCCTTCGATATTGTTCGCAACGTCGAGCAAGAGATCAATATCCGCAAGGGTTGCATCGTAATTCTCAAACCGTTTGAGAATCTTGAACATCCACCCCGTGCCTTCGCGGCAGGGGGTGCACTGCCCGCACGACTCGTGATAGTAGAACTTCGTGATGCGCGTGATAACGCGAATCAAATCCGTGTCCTCGTCCATCACGATGAGTCCCGCCGTCCCGACTGAGGAGCCTGCGGCTTTCAACCCTTCGGCATCCATCGTCACGCCTTCGATCGTTTCGCCGCGCATGATCATCGTGGATGAGCCACCGGGAATAACGGCTTTGATTCTCTTGTTGCCCGGAACACCGCCCGCGTATTGGTAGATCAAATCGGTGAGCAGGACGCCTGTCGGCACTTCATACACGCCGGGCTTGTTCACATGTCCACTGATGCCGACGAGAATCGGGCCGGGATGTTTCGGGTGTCCGATTTTAGAATATGCTTCCCAGCCCAATCGCAAGATGATGGGCACGTTGGCGATGGTTTCCACGTTGTTGATTGTCGTCGGACAGCCCCACAAGCCGAACTGCGCGGGAAACGGCGGCTTGACACGGGGATAACCTCGATCGCCTTCGAGCGAATTCATCAGCGATGATTCTTCACCGCAAATGTACGCACCGGCGCCGCGATGGATGTAGAAATTTGTAGTGAAGCCCGAGCCCAAAATATTCTCGCCGATGTAGCCCTTGGCGTACGCATCATCGAGCGCCTTCTGCACCATCTTGATCCACTTGTTGTACTCGCCGCGAACATACAGGTAGATCGTCTTCGCTCCCATGGCGTAGGCAGCGATCAGCCCCCCCTCGATCATCAAGTGCGGATTGTATTCAAAGATTTGTCTGTCCTTGAACGTACCCGGCTCACTCTCATCGCCGTTGATGCAAAGATACTTCGGCTTTTCGGTTTGCTTCGGCATGAAGGTCCACTTCAAGCCTGTCGGGAAACACGCCCCGCCGCGACCGCGCAAGTTGCTCTTCTTCACTTCGTCGGTCACTTCTTCGGGTCCCGCGAAGCGGGATCCCGCTGCGCGGGACTTCAGCCCCAGCGCAACGCGCAGCATTTCATAGCCGCCGTGGGCTTCGTAGACTTCTAACTTGTGAAGATCTTGTATATCCGGGAGAATGAGTTTTTCCATAAACAAATTTTTTCTACGTAAAGGCTTCTCATCGCGAATTGTCAATTGCGGATGTCAAGGCAATCCGCAGCTGAAATCCAAAATCCGAAATCATTTCAGTTCCTCAAGGATTCTATCCACCTTCGCCTCATCAAGGTTCTCGTAGTACTCATCGCCGCATTGCAGCATCGGCGCGTAGCCGCAAGCACCGAGGCATTCGGCTTCGACGAGTGTGAAGCGTTTGTCGTCAATGCCCATTTACTGTGCTGCAACCTGTTGATACGAAAAATTTGTAACGTCTGTTCTTTGTCTGGCATGTTCAATTGTTATGCTCACGAGCTTGCCTTCCCCGTCAAGATCAATGTTCATGTTCTCATCTATGTCGCGGGTTTCGACAACTTCATTGTCATTGAACATTACGAGAAGCGTATCGGTATCAGGAAAGTATTTGATATGCATTGCTACTCCTTAAATGATCGATCAAAGAAAGCATTATGTACTGTCTCGGCATCTTCAAGCAATACAACACGCAGAGCTTTGTTGCCAGCTTCTGCGATTCTTGCCCACCGACGAACCCTGCCATCCGATTGAATTTCTTCATGGCTTGGATTTTCCACGACAAATTCGATCCACTCTTGTCTAATCATCCTTCTATCTGGGCGCTTCTGCCTGAACAAAAAATATTGAGTGAATTTCATAAGGCATGAATTCGACTTCTACCTCAACTCCTCCAAAATCCTGTCCACCTTTGCCTCATCAAGGTTCTCGTAGTACTCATCGCCGCATTGCAGCATCGGCGCGTAGCCGCAAGCGCCGAGGCATTCGGCTTCGACGAGCGTGAAGCGATTATCCGGCGTCGTCTCACCGACCTTGATGTTGAGCCGCTTCTCGATGTGCTCCACAATCTTGTCGGAGTTGCGCAACATGCAGGAGATGTTCGTGCACACTTCCAACTTGTGCCTACCGACAGGCTTGGCGTTGAACATGGTGTAGAAGGTGACAATGCCGTACACCTCGTGATGAGGAATGCCCAGCAAGTCGCCCACGTATTTCATCCCGTCGTGCGAAATCCAGCCGTGCTCATCCTGCCACATCCAGAGCGCGGCAAGAACCACCGGGCGTGGGTTGGGATAGTGCGTTTTGAGTTCTTCGATCTTCTTAAGAGACTGTTCGGATAACATGGTCATTCCGCGAGAAATGAAAAAGCAAAAGGAAAAATGGTCCGACAGGTTTTGCCTTTTTCATTTTTCCTTTTGCATTCGGTTATTTGTCTGCTTCTCCCATCACAGGGTCAATACTACCGATGATGGCAACGACGTCGGAGATCATGGCACCTTTGCACATTGCAGGAAGCGCGCCCAAGTTCACCATCGAAGGACTGCGAATCTTCATGCGCCACGGATGCCCCGTGCCATCGCTGACGATATAGATGCCGAACTCCCCTTTCGATGATTCGATGCCCTGATAGATTTCGCCGACGGGAGGATCAATGCCCACGTTGATAAGCATGAAGTCGTGAATCAACTCTTCCATTTTTGTGTAGATGCGTTCTTTGCGCGGGAGAACTTTTTTCGTATCGTCGTGATGGATCGGACCGGCCGGCATTTTGTCCAAGCAATGCCGCAAAATTTTCGCGCTTTCTTTCATCTCCCAAAAGCGGACGTAGAACCGCGCGAGCACATCGCTTTCGTTTGCCGTGATGACATCGAAGTCCATTTCATTGTACACCAGGTACGGATGATCGCGCCGCAGGTCGCGCGGCACTCCGGCTGCGCGAAGCAAAGGACCCGTTAAACCGAACTGAAGGCATTGCTCCTGCGACAGGTACCCGACGTTTTCGCAACGGTCGAGAAAGATCTTATTGCTGAAGAGTATGTTTCGGACCTCGGTCAGAGTTTGGTCAAACTCATCGAGAAACTTTTGCAGCATTGCCGTGCACGTCTCGGTCCAATCCTGCGACAGACCACCGATGCGCGTGTAGCTCGTCGTGAAGCGAGCACCCGTTAGCACGTCGTAAATGTCCATCAGCTTTTCCCGTTCGCGGAAGGTCCACAAGAACACGGTCAGCGCGCCGACATCCATTGCCAGCGCGCCTGTAGCAACGAGATGCGAGCCGATGCGCGCCATCTCGCAGCACATCGTGCGGATGAACTGTGCACGTCGCGGCGCCTCGATGCCAAGCAGCTTCTCGACTGCAAGCACATAGCCGACGTTGTTCGAAAGCGGCGAGAGATAGTCAAGCCGGTCTGTGTGTGGAATGAACTCGTGGTACATCGAGGCTTCAGCGATCTTTTCGTAGCCTCGATGCAAATAGCCAAGCTCAGGCACAGCTGCGACGACTGTTTCACCGTCAAGCTTCACGAGCACGCGCAGCACACCGTGCGTCGCAGGGTGCTGCGGACCCATGTTCAGAATCATCGTGTTCTCAAGTGGGTCGTCCACTGTGAAAGTGGTGTCCTGATCTTCGAGCGCTTGAAGGATGGGAAGCTTCTTTTCGGATTCAAGAGTTGTCATGGGTCGGAACACTATTTTCTTGGCAGTGGGAGCGAATCGGGTATCCCCATCGTCGGAAAATCCTTTCGGAGCGGGTAATATTCAAACTCATCCGGCATGTACATGCGGCGTAAGTCGGGATGCCCTGAGAATTTTACGCCAATCATGTCGTACACCTCGCGTTCATTCCATCCTGCGCCAGACCAAACCGACGATAGGCTCGGCATCATCGCGTCATCTTCATCTACAAGCACTTTCAGGCGAAGGTACTGTTGATTCTTCGTCGAGTAAACAATGTAGACGACCTCGAATCTCCGCTCAGGGCGATACATGTCAACACCGATGGCGTCAATGGGTAAGTCAAACGAAAGCTCGTCTCTTACATACCGCGCAACGCTGACGATGTCGGCTTTTCGAACTTGAATCGTTAGGTCGCCGCGAAATTCGTTCGTTGATTCGATGCTGTCGGGGAAATGCGATTTGATCTTCTCTGTGATAAGGTCTTTCATATGTTCAGGCTCATCTGGAAGCACACGCGAATCTCGCGGCTCCGTTTTTCGTTTTCGTCTTTCTCACACAATGTATTAGTTACCCCTGAGGAGGTTTGCTCAGTCTTGAGTAAGTCCCGCGCCGTGTTCAGAGTTGTTAGGCAATCTGTCCCTGCTCGTTGATGTGAATCGGGCCACCGCTGATAAGCGCGCCGAGCGTCCTATCTCCTTCTATCTTTCTCTGAAGTGTGATCAAAGCGTTCAGCAAGTTCTCTGGTCGCGGGGGACAACCGGCAACGAACACGTCAACAGGCATGAACTGATCAATGCCCTGCACGACGGAGTACGAACGGAACATGCCGCCGCTCGAGGCGCATGCGCCCATGGAGATGACCCACTTCGGGTCGGGCATCTGGTCATAAATCTTGCGGACGACCTTGGACATTTTGTATGTGACCGTTCCTGCAACAATCATGACATCGCATTGGCGCGGCGTGAAGCGCATGACCTCTGAGCCGAAGCGCGAAATATCAAACCGCGGCGAGGCGGTCGCCATCATTTCAATCGCGCAGCAGGAAATGCCCATCGGCATGGGCCAAAGAGAATTCTTGCGCGCCCAGTTGATGGCAGCATCGAGCTTTGTTACCAAGAAGCCGTCTTGTTCTAATCTTTCTAGTCCCATTTCAAAGCACCCTTCTTCCAAATGTACAAATAGCCGACAAGCAAAATCACGATGAACACCATCATCTCAACAAACCCGAAGAGTCCGAGTTGTTTGAACTTCACCGCCCATGGATACATGAAAACGATTTCGATATCAAAAACAATGAAGAGCATTGCGACCAGATAGAATTTTACAGAGAAGCGTTCGCGTGCAGACCTGACCGGCTCCATCCCGCTTTCGTATGTCGAGAGCTTTTCATCGTTCGGTCTTTTTGGACCAATCCAACGATTCACATTCACCAGCACAATGCCGAAGGCAAGCGCGATCAGCATCATGATTCCGATGGGGGCGTACTGTTCAAGCATGCGTATTCCTATCGAGGCAAAACGGTCAAAATCCTGAAGAAAACTTGATAGAAATTAGGCAAAAGGTGTGGGAAAGGCAAGGAAGTGAGTCATCCCTTGAATCTGACGTCAAGATTGCGTGAGGCTCAATCGGATTTCAGGGGTATCTCAACATCGGAGGCGAACGTTGTTGTTGAGTCGCGGTTTGTTCTCAAGCCAGGATTGCAAATCGAACATCCGCACTTCCGAATCAGTCTGTCAATCCTTGATACATGCTGTTGATCAGATCGGCATATTTTTCTTCGACGACCTTGCGTTTGATCTTCAGCGTCGGCGTCATTTCGCCGTCTTCGATGGTGAACGGTTTTGCGAGGAGAATGAATTTTCGGACGCGCTCGAAATTAGCGAGGTCCTTTTGGAGTTTTTCAACTTCCTGTTCAATGAGCTGATAGATGACGGGGTTCTTGACGAGGTCATGATTGAAGTTGAAGGAAATACCTGCAGCGCGGGCGTGTTCTTTCAACGCGTCGAAATCGGGAACGACGAGCGCGGTGCAAAACATACGCTTGTCGCCGATGAGGACAAATTGCTCGATGAACTTGGATGAAAGGAAAAGATTCTCGATTGGCTGCGGGGCGATGTTCTTGCCGCCACTGCTGACGAAGAGATGCTTCTTGCGGTCGGTGATGCGGACAAAGCCGTCTGCGTCAATCTCGCCAATGTCACCTGTATGGAACCAGCCTTCGTTATCAATCACTTCGGCGGTGAGTTGCGGGAGATTCCAGTAGCCCTTCATGATATTCGGACCGCGGGCGCAGATTTCACCGTCGGGTGCGATTTTCACCTCGACGTTGGGAATGGGTTTGCCAACGTAGCCGAACTTGTAATTGTCGAGCATGTTCGCCGTAATAACGGGAGACGTCTCCGTCAGCCCGTAGCCTTCGATAATGATGATGCCGATGGCTTCGAAGAACTCGCCGAATTCTTTCGGGAGCGCCGCGCCGCCGCTCACCATGAACTTCATTCTGCCACCTAAGCGCTCCCGAATCTTGCTCAACACAAGTTTATCGGCAAGCATGTGTTGCAAGCGAACTATCGGCGCGAGGCGTTTTGTTTTGCGAGCCTCGGCGAGTTTCTTTCCCACATCGAGCGACCAGAAGAATAATCTTTTTCGCCAGGGCGGAGCGGCATCCACTGCTTTCATGATGCGGCTGTGCATTCGCTCGAACAGACGAGGCACCGTCGTGATGATCGTTGGTCGGACTTCGGTCAGATTCGCCTGGACGGTTTCGATGCTTTCGGCGTAGGCGATTGTTGCGCCGCATGCCATCGCCGTATAGTTGCCTGCCATGCGCTCGAAGGAATGGCAGAGCGGAAGGAACGAAAGCAGTGCATCGCCCTCTTCAATCTTGATGTAGGTCGAGGCATCGAGGATGTTACTGGAGAGGTTCCAATGCGTGAGCATCACCCCTTTGGGATTGCCCGTGGTGCCCGAGGTGTAAATCAGTGTCAGCAAATCGTCAGGTTTTATTCTTTTGCGCGACTCTTCGAGGTGTGTGGGATGCTGCTTTTCGAACTCCTCTCCCCTTTTTAGCAGTGCGCTGAATGTTATTATGTTGCGCGCCTCTGCGGTGATGTTCTCATTCATCACGATGATGTGCTTGAGGGTCGGGACGGCGTCGAGGACTTTGAGGACTTTGCCAAGCTGGAATTGATTCGACACGATGACGGCTTGTACGCCTGCGTCGTTGAAGATGTATTCGTTTTGTCTGGCGGTCATTGTCGGATAAATCGGCACGCAGATGGCGCCCAACATGGCGATGGCTTGGTCGCTGTACGCCCACTCGGGGCGGTTCTCGCCGATAATGGAAACGCGGTCGCCGCGCTCGATGCCGAGTGAGGCAAGCCCATAGGCGGTTAGCTCGGCGTTGCGCCGGACTTCGGCGTAGCTGATGCCGTGCCATTCGCCGTCGCGTTTGCTCATGAGCATGGGGCGAGTCGAGGCGGCGAAACGCCTTGTAATTTTGTCGAACATTTCGGGGATCGTCTGAAACTGTACGGCAACAGACATCGTAGTTCCTCGTTTTTGTTGGGGGATGTGGCGGATAGCCATGCTGGCGTTGGTGATGTAATATAGAACCTCGGTTTACCAAATACAAGGGATCGAACGGGAATTGGGCGGAAGCTGAGTCGGAAGAGGGCAATGAGGGGAATATTGAATCATGAATTCAGTGGAGAACCAGGCCGCGGCGAATTATTCCGAGAGGCATTGCGACAGCGTTTTTCCGATTGTGCTTGCCTACTGCATCAATGAATACGAAAAAAAATCATTGAACCCTTTCAGGGTTCACACCAAACGGTTATTTCCAACACCGAGGGCGTTGCCCTCGGCTATTCACATTCGTCCCTTTCAGGGACAGCTATATTTGGCACCATTGGGCATGACGAGCAGATGAATTCGAGAGTGCCGACGCCGAAGGCGTCAAATACGAATAGGTCGGGGCGAAGC
>CAYUFU010000080.1:0-16854 GCA_964444145.1 uncultured Chitinophagales bacterium | reverse complement strand
AATGCGCGTCGTCGGGTTGAACGGATTGGGATAATTCTGCTCGAGCGCAAACTCCACTGGTGTAGGATTCTCCTCGACCGACGTTTGATTGCAAATCACTTCATTGAGCCTCCGCCAGATGTCGTTGTTGAATTCCGTCGGCACTTCGAACGTGCTATCGGGCGCTTCGCCCATGCGCACCACGACGAGTCGCTGACTGGGGACGACGTTGATGAACTGGCCGTTCTTTCCCATGGCGGCGATCATATCGCGCGGCGCGTTCGGCGCAAGACTCCCCGGGAAGACAAATTGCGTTCCCGGCAGCATGTACGACGCCTTGCCGTTCAACCACCAGAGATAGCCGTACGACAGATTCAGATTTTGCGATGTGTTCACCATACGTCGGAAGTACGATGTGTCGCGCATGAGCGTGTCGGTATTCCAAATACCGTTGTTGAGCGCAAGCAACCCGAATCGCGCGGCACTGCGCGCATTGCTGAAGTAGACATTATTGTAGCCCTGGCGAAGCCACAAGCCGTTCATGCCGATGCGCGACCGAATCTTTGCAGCGAAATATTGATTGTACGTCTGTCCCGTCGCGCTCTCGACAACTTGGTCGAGCAGGGTGTAGGGGGCGTTGTGGTATGCCCATCGTGTTCCCGCGTCCGCTTGATAGATCAGGCACGAGGGGAGTGTGCAATAAGGATCGGCAACGAAATCGCGCAAGCCCGACGTCATCGTAAGCTGATTCAGAACCGTGATCAAGCGTTCTTTGTTCGGCGGGCAGGATGTCCAGCCCGTGCCAAGATACCGCGAGGTCGAATCAGTGATGGAGAGGAGACCTTCACGCTGCGCTATGCCGACAAGAAAAGCCGTGAGCGTTTTCCCCGCGGATGCCCAATACCAGATACTGTCGCGAGTGAACGAACCGAAGTATTGTTCCAGCGCTATCCGCCCGTCTTTCAAAACGATGAACGCCCTCGTTCGATTGGCAGCGAGGAAATTGTAGAGTGTGTCAATCCGCTGTGTACACCAACCGAGCGAGGCGGGCGTAACTGTTTCCCACGTCGTCCCCGTGAGCGGTGGAAAGTAGAGCGGTTGCGATGGTGCAGGGTGAACAAGAGCAAGAAGAAATGCTGTGGTTATAAGTGTTTGTCGCATGTTGAATGTGTTCCTCTGGCTGCGTAAGAATAACGAATTCATACAAGCCATGATCATAGAGCTTCCTTTCAGAGTTTCGACATCTAAATTATTTTGTAAACAGGTTCCCTCTCACGACAAGTTCCGCAGGAGCGAGCTGTGGTCCGCTTACGTTCTTTGCTTTTGATTTTTCAACTGCTCCTCTATGCAGTCGCTTCCCGAATAGGATGTTTTTTGGATCCGGCGGTAACGGCTTTGTCCTGCCGTCCAGCATTCTTCCTCGCGGTCTAACAGCACTGCCTGGTGATACGAGTGCCTCGAGCATCGCGTACAGCCAGACCGCGGGGCAGAAACTCTAACCCAAGCACCGACGCCATTCTCGCCGGGTCCAAAAAAAGAGTCTGCCCATTACGTTCCCCATCACGGAGCAGTCGAGACTTCTCCTCATAGTCGGCGACCCCAGCGTCGTCCGCCGAAGTCAAGCGGGTGTCATCAATTACTTCAAAACCACCATCATCTTCGTTTGAACGAAATTGCCAGCCCTGAGCTGATAGTAATACACGCCGCTGGAGAGAGACCTTGCATCGAACGCGCGCTGGTATTCTCCAGCAGGCAGTTGTTCACTCACCAGCGTTGCAACTTCTCTCCCCAATACATCAAACACTTTCAGCGATACGAATCCGAAGTCAGCAATCCCTGCCTGCGTCCGCCTTCGGCGGACTTCGGGAGGCAGGCGAAATCCGACATTCGTCGTGGGGTTGAATGGATTCGGATAATTCTGATGCAGAGCGAACTCGTCGGGTCGCCAGTCAAAGGATTCGACGAAGGTTGTACCGCCGTTCGTTGTATGAACGATTGTTCCCGTCCAGCCGGCAGCCCATCCTGTTTGTGCATCCAAGAAATGCACGCCCCACAGATTCGTCGTTACTCCGCTTTCTTGTGCTTGCCATGTTGCGCCGCCGTCGTTCGTTCGGATGATTGTTCCAGCATAGCCGACAGCCCAGCCAAGTTCAGGGGAGACAAAATGGACGGCGAGCAAGCGATTAGTCGTACCGCTTGCTTGCGGAGTCCACGTCGTTCCGCCGTTTGCTGTTTTGAGAATCGTTCCGTTGAATCCGACAGCCCAACCCAGATTGAGGTCAAAGAACATAATGCCGAACAACCAATTCGTCGTTCCGCTCGCCAAAGGCGCCCACGTCGCGCCGCCATCCGCAGTTTTCAGAATTGTGCCTTCGGTTGCAGAGCCGCCCGATGCGTAGCCGATGAGCGACGCGCCCGAAATCGGAAAGTGAATCGCGCTCAATGTGTTCGAGACGCCGCTCGCTGTCGGAATCCAATTTGCGCCTCCGTCCGTTGTTCGGAGGATCAACCCGCCTGACCCGACGATGCAGCCGCGCTGCACATCCGTGAATATCACTGAGTAGAGAAAATTTGTGGTGCCGCTCGCTTGCGCGCTCCACGTCGTGCCTGCGTTGGTTGTTTTGAGAATCGTCCCGTTCTGCCCAACCGTCCAGCCGATATTCGCACTGATTAAGAAAACAGAATACAGAAAATTGCTTGTGCCGCTCGCCTGCGGCGTCCAAGTGGTTCCGCCGTTGGTCGTATGAAGAATCGTTCCCGCTTGCCCGACCGTCCAGCCCGAGGTCGGCGAAACGAAATAGATCGAATAGAGAAAATTGGTTGTGCCGGATACTTGACGTCGCCAGCCTTGCGCCTGCAACGAGTCGGTAAGCGCGAGAACAACAGCGATTCCTACAACCGTTCTTGCGGAGCAGCGCATGTGTACTCCGTTAATGAAAGGAAAAGTGTTAGGAGCGTGTCGGCGAAAACGCTCCGTGGATTGCTCTTTCAGCCGCCGCTTATTGCCGTTTCAGTTGTACGATTTTCGCCTGCACCGCTTCCTTCTGCTCGTTGCCGATGTTCTCCATTTTGGAAAGCAGCACGTATTCGTTGAGCGCTTCACCTTTGAGGTTTGCCTTTTCCAATGCCTGTGCGACGAGCAGACGGTTCTCGAATCGCGCAAGTGATGGGTAGCGGCGCAATACGTCCATCGCCTTCAATGCGCCTGTCGAATAAAATGCGTTCTCGAACAACACGCGGGCGCCTCTCAGTTGCATCGCGCCGATTTCCGGATTCGACTCGACGAGCGCCTGTCTTTTGTCCCTCGCTTCGCCGTGGGGCGCAGTAGTGTTGGAAATTCTCATCTCGTCTTCTTTCCATTTGTACGATGTTGCGCGAACTTTTTCCATCGTCAGCTTCAGCATCAACTCTTCTTGCGTGAGTTCACGAATGTCGGAGATGTCGAGCATGACTTCGGGCGGCACGGTGATGCGTTTCGTCGCGGCAACGATCAGCGCGGTGCTCTGCTTGCCCGTCCTGACAGTCGCATTCGCCCTCAGCTCGTCGCCCGCCTGGACTGTTGTCCACGACTCTGCGACACCGACGCGCATGGTCACCTCGCCCTGGGCACGCTGCATGAGAATTTTCTCCGCGCCAAACGCGCTCGCCGCCAGCAGCATCGTCAATCCGATTGCAATGAATGTACGAAAGCCTTTCATAACTCCCTCCTCTAGTCTTGGAGAGCAACTCTCTGAGTCGCTCATTGTGTTCTGTTCCCGTCTGCTAAATCAAAACCATCACTTCGTTAACGCCACAGGGAGGCGACTCAGAGAGTCGCCCTACAAATTCAGTTTACATCCACAATTTTCACCCAGCCTTTGACCAGACCAAGGTTGATCTCTGCATCATTGAGAAACTCTTCCGCCCCCACGCTCCACGCTTCATCGAAGCCCTTTGTTATCACGGTCGTCTCAATGGGAATCCATACCGTCTCGACACCCTGAGCGTTCTTGCGAATCACGTAGCGCTTTTCGTTTTCGCTCACGCGCCCGCTCAACCGGGCCTCCACGCCCGAATCGAACATCAAATAAATATGGCTTTCCTCCGGCGAATCGGGCGGTGCCACATCTACAAAAGCCGTCGAGACTCCAACGCTGCTCAACAACGATGCGAAAAACGCCGTCATGTCATCGCAATCGCCGCTTCGCAACGTCAGCGTCTCGGACGGATATTGCACATAATCGCTGGTCTGTTTCGGATCACCGACGTAGACGAGCTTGCCCGCGAAGGCATTGAATAGCAGGCGCGCCTTCGCAATTTGTTCAAGCTCGCGCGGCACCGCCGCAAGCGAATCTCTGAACTGAAGTAAAACATCGCGCGTGTAGCGCAACACGTCGGGATCATTTGGGGTGACGAAATGCCGGAGTGAATGTACGTCGCCGTCCCAGTCATTCCTTCCGTGGATCAAGATCTTCGTCTGGGTTTTGTCGTCGTATTCTTCAGCGGGCGTCGCATTCACATAGACATTGCCTTCGCGAATCGTCAGCGTCTTTACAGTTTTCACCTGCTCGTTCAACACGGCGTTGAACGGGATTTCTTTTTCTTCACCCGGCAGCATGTACACGGCGGGTGTTTCCGTCGGCGCGTTCATGTAGCGCTCGATGAAGAAGCTCGCTTTGGCATTGATGGGCTTGTCGGAGATGTTTCGCACGCGCACGGTGCCAATCGGTCGGAACGCGAACAACTCGTAGGAGGACGGGTAAACGCCGCTCGTGATTTCCACGCCTTCGATGCGCGCAAGACTTTCGCGAATATTTCCGAAGATCGCTTTGATGGAAATTGCGACGCGATCGGGCGAATACGGATTCAAATCAACGCTGCGGATTGCGCTCGCGTCGAACGTCTCGACTGTCCCCGAACCCTTGCGTAAACTCTGATTCGTGAAGCGAAGGTAGCTTGCATCAACTTCCAAGAACTCATATCGCCAGCCGAGACCGACGCTCACAGCATTGAAGAACGGGGAATGTTCTTTGTCGTGATACACGCTGCCGCGAATGGCAAAGTGAATGTCGGGGAACAAAAACTCGAAGCCCGCCGCACCATACAGCTTGCTGCTTGTAGAGGCGTACGCGGTAACTTGCGGACTGAACTGGTACATTGTGCTCAGTTCAACGACACGCGTCGAAGGAAGCGCAAGCGCGGTAAAGCGCGAGGGGAATTTCTTCGACTCGATGTTCACCACGTTCTTGCCAAGTGCTGCCAGCGTTGCATGTTCCGAAACCTTCCACATCAGCGAGACGTCAACGAACAGATTATCGTGCGAGTAGGTCGTGTCGGTGTCCAGGAATGTCGTCAAATCAATTGTTCTGTCGCTGAGTTTTTGCTGGCGCAGGCGAATGTTCGCGCCCATCGCAACAACCTCGGAGAAACGATGCGCGTAGCCGAGGGAGAGATTCTCCGAGTAGGAGAGTTTTTGGTCGGTGAATTTCGTTCCGCCCGAGACGAATTGCGACTGGGTGACGAATTCCAACAGCGAGCCGGGAGAAAACTTCAGCGCGACGGCGTCGTTCTCCGCAAGCCTCTTGCCGAAGGTAATCCCTTGGAACACAAAGCCTGCGTCTTTGTTCGTGGCGCTGTAGGTCGCCGTCGTGAACTCCCAATCGCGCATGGCAACGAGTGCTGCGGGATTGCTCTCGAACCCCCGCGTATCCCGTACGCTCGCGCCGTTCCCTCCCAGCGCGACCGCGCGCGGGGAGAACAACGATTGGCTATATGTCGAACACATGTTCATTGCAAGTACAAGACTGTACGTCAGACGGCGTTTGAATTTCATAGAACTTGGTACGGAGAACCTATCGCAATGCCACTATACAGTTGTGAATAGATGCAGCTTGAACGAGAACTTTGCCGTTGAATCTGTTGATGGTCTTCACTTCTCGGTTCAAGCGGATGAATGTGAACACGTATGCATCCGCCACGGGCAGAGCGCGGAAAACTTTCTTGCTGATTCTTACCTTGCCGTTTTCTTTGTTGATACGCGACGCGAAAATCGGCTTCGTGATAATCCTGTTCGACACAATTGGGTCGCGGACTACGGCGCTGACAATCAAGCCGATCTCGCCGCGCCCGCGCCACTTCACATCGAGGTCTTCGGCTCTCGATATCGTCGTACCCCCGACGGGCGAGAGTACTTCCATTCTTTCTGGGGACTCAATCGAAGCGTCAAAGCTGCCCACCGTGAGAGGGGAAGCAACACGCCATGTGAAACGCCGGCGGTCAGCATACGCGAGGCGAAGGTCTCTGATATACTCGAAGCCTCCTGCAAGTGTTTCCCCTCTGTCGTTCGTGAATCTCCTCGCACGCTCATCCATCGGCACATCGTTGAGCAAAACGGACGCCACACGCAGACCGGCAAATCCCCTTACGACACTGTCCCGCCCAACAAGAATCCGAATCGGCTGCAAACGGTCTTCGAATGTCACGCGAGAAAACGCAGTGGTCTCGACTCCGCGCGAGGAGCTTGTGGTGGTAGAGACCACAAGGAGCTGTCCCGCAAACGACGCTTCGTCCATCGGCAGCAAGCCTGTGCTGTCCACTGATTGTCGTTCCAGTTGGTCAACGACGACATTCTCGAATGTAACATCATCCGTCAATTCGACTTCCGCAGGCTGCTTGCATCCCACTATTGCAAGAGCGAAGAGAGCAGAATATGTTATCAAGCGTTTCATCATCTCACCATGTAGCTTACTCGAGCGTGAACAATTACCTCAATTCCCATTTCAATTTCAATCACATCGTCAAACTCAATCCCGCCCGCCGAACGGCGGACGGGATTGTCTCCTCTTCAAAGTTCCCCCCGGGTTCAGAACACTCGGTACGGAACGCCCCACCACGAAACCGAGTACTTCGTCACGTCATCGTCAAACAGTGTCGCTTTCGTTGCCGCGTCAACCGCCGCGTGGAAGTGACCCGGACGATTGTGGACATAGAAGGTTCGTTCGAACACTTTGACGTAACCGAGCGTGCCGCCAGGACGTTGGCCCGTCAAGAACATGCGAGCACGATTCTTGAATTGCGAGTTCATCCCGAAACGCAGGGCGACGAGGTCGGTATCGGGCGAAGCGCTCTCGAGAACGACTTTCACTTTCACGGAATCGCCGCCGGCAAGTTCCGCCATATCTGTATCGCCATTGCGATGGCGCAGCCACCGATAACGTAAGAAGTATCGCTGTGGATCGGTAATCGTGATCGTGTCGCCGTTCGGCTTCACGAGTTGAACCATCGTGATGTTGATTTGCGGATTGCGCACGGTGCCGCCCTCGACGAGCGATGTCGCAACGGGAATCCAGTTTCTCCAGTACTTGCGCGTGTCACGATTGATACGCTTGAACAATACATTGCGATCCGATTCATCGTTAAACGGCTTCTCGACGAGAATCGTGTCGCCATTTGCGTTGATGCCGCGAATCTTCAAGGTGCCGACGATGTTCTTGTGCACATGCCCAATCGCAGTCGTATCGCCCGGCTGCACCTCGATCGTGATCGTGCGCGTAACGTTGCGGACGAATCTGCCCCATCGCAAGGGCGTAATCGCCGCATCCACCTTACCGAGATACCCGTAATCGGTCGGCAGCACATCCGCGTCGCTGAACGAGAGTTCATCGTTCTTGACGAACTCATCTTCTCCCGCTTGGTACTTCATCGAGCTAACCTCATCGGTAACGCCCGCGGGCGCAACCTCATCGGTCGGCTCTGTGCTCTTTTGGCATCCGACCACCAGCAATCCCACTGATGCTGCAATCGTCCAGAGCATTGCAAGTTGTTTGTTCATGACTTCCTCCTTTTGGTTTGTTTGTGTTTTGTTAGTTGTTTCGACGGCGATCCTTGTTGTGCCACTTCATATTCCAACCTCCGTGCCAAGTCACCCATCTGTAGGTTATCGGTTGAAATACGAGTGGAATCTCTAAGGATTTGATTGATTTTTTCGGAAAGGGTTTATCGTTGGGGAATGCAGGAGTGCGGGAAATTGGAAAGTGATTGCGGGACTGGAGTGTATCCGTCGGTAATGGCGCACGTACGCGGGCGGAAGAGCCTCAAGACCATGCGTCGGGACGAAATAGACCGGCGTAAAGAATAGCGCATTTGGATTTGGAAGTCTTCCTTGCCATTCACCACAAATTTTGGTAACGTTCTGGCGAGTTAATGACCATCTTTCCCTTTGTTGAGACAGACTCATGATAATTTCGCGTCTCATAGCTTTTCTTGGATTGCTGTTCCTGCCTTCCATTTTTTATGCCCAATCAGTTCTATTTCTGCCTGAGCAAAGGATTACAATTGACACTTTCTACAATTATACTCCGCGTATTCTCGCAGAAGGTGACACCATTCAAATCTTCTTCCATCAAGCGGGACATGCAATGCACGTCCGAAGTACGGACGGGGGGGCTTCATGGTCGCAACCAAGAAACATTTATTCGGATACTCTCGCAAATAATGGAGTGACCCGTCGGATTGTATCAGCCCGAGAAAACATCTATGCCGTATGGACGACGTGCGACACTTGCCGCAGTCAATCAAATTTTTGGACAACATTTCGAAGAAGCACTAACGCCGGAGCCACATTCGAAAACTATACAAGGTTATTTCCTGCGACCCCTTTTTCACTCACCGCGTCAGACTCCGTCGTCCTGTTTCAGTATGCCCCGCCTGCCGGCGGGGGCTTTAGATTGTTGATAAGTACAAATCGAGGAATAGATTGGGAATCCAAACCAGTTCACTCAAGAGCCTTTCAAGATTTTTTTCTTTATGAAAACCACCTTCATCTGTTTCAGACAGGTGATAACCTTCCTAGGTTCGAAATTTTGTACAGCTCAAGCACCAATCTAGGAACCTCATGGGGCGACGAGGTTTTATTGTCAACAAATGATGGGTGGCTTTCCTACAAGCCAGCGTTTTCTGGAACCGAGAACCAGATAATCCATCTGGTATGGATGGATGGAAAATACGGATCAACGTCTGGGTTTTCCACCAGCGTACTGTTTCGGTGGAGTTCGGACTATGGTGCCACGTGGCAGCCGGAGCAACTGCTGACTTCTATCCCGTCTGCCTTGGATCCCAGAATATCATCTCAAAACAATTTCGTGGGAGTTGTTTGGGCAAACGAAGCTCAACCCTTCAGAGGTGTCAGTCTTCGATTTAGCACTAATCGGGGAATGAATTGGCTTGCCGAATACCCAGTCTCCGATAGCATGGTACAGGCGGGTGGGCCAGACATCTCCATTAGCCGAAACAAGCTACATGTCGTATGGAGTGATGACAGGACGGGACGCGCGCAAATTTTCTATAGGCAGGGAGTATTCGGCGCGACCAGTGTGTTCAGCCACAAGGAACAGCCCCAAAGTACTGCGCTTTTCAGCAGCTATCCAAACCCATTCAATAGAGAAACCGTAATATCTTACTTTCTTGCCGATCAATCGGCAATTGATCTCAGTGTGTTTGATGTATTAGGTCGAGAAGTAGCAAGGATTTTTGTTGGGGTCGAGCAAGGTGGAATTCACAAAAAAAAATTCAACGGCAGCATGTTGGCAAGCGGAACGTACTTTTTGAAAATTCAATCGTCGGAACGCGTTCAAACGACGCCGTTGATTATCATCAAATAGTAAGCAAACTTGAAGGGACTTCTATGAAACAAATCTCTATGGTAACCTCATTCCTATGTGGTTCGATATGTACTTCGCTTTCACAACCATCATGGCAATTTGTCGGTGGCCCGTGGTACGCAAGTCTTCCCCGCGACATAAGTATTGGCTACAGAGGCTCCTCACCCGTAATGTTCGTCGCGGATTCAACCGAAAACTCTCTACTCAAAACGACAGATGAAGGAGAAACTTGGACGCATCTCGGAGTCGCTATTCCATTCTGTGTTGCCGCGATTCAGAACAATCCAGATGTCGTATACGTTGGGAGCCTCTCTCTTCCCCAAAACCATGCTTTACTAAAGAGCACGAATGAGGGGGGGGGCCTGGGTGAGCGTTTTCAGCGCGCCTGCCAGACTCAACAGGGTTGGGATTTCACCCCACAATTCGGACATTGTTTATGTCGGACTCCGCTCGGATGTTGAGATCGAAGGAACTCCATCGATGTTTTTCACAACCAACGCCGGTTCGACTTGGAATAGCGCTACAGTCCAAGGCTTTCCGAGCAATGTCGGAGTTTCCCAAATAATCTTCGACCCATCAAGCTCTCAACGAATCTATGCTTCAGTGCAATATGGTTCTCCTGTTCAAAAAGGTGTTTATCGCACAATAAATGGAGGAGGTTCATGGGCTCAAATCAACACCGGCTTGGATGTGGTTGACATTTCTTCGCTTGCCATTGATCAAATCGATATCACACACTTATACGCAGGCACTTCTGGTAAAATTTTCAAAACAGTTGATGGTGGGGATAGTTGGTCTGCAACGGGGTTCAATCTCGCCGGAGTTTCTGTCAACTCGATTGTTATTGACGCCAATACGCCGTCTGTCGTTTATGCCGGTCTTGGTTTCCAAATTGGTGGTTGTTATGTCGGCGCAGGAGTCTTCAAGACTACGAACAGCGGAGTAACCTGGTTTAAGTCATCAAACGGAATAAGAGATGAGAATGCTTTATCTCTTGCGATTGACCTCTATCAGCCGAACAAACTTTTTCTTGGTACCCAATCGTGCTTCTACACATCCAACGATAATGCGGGAACTTGGGTTGAAAGAACTGCTGGAATCGAAATCGCCAGTACACAGGCATTCGCATCTCTAAACGGGAGACAAATTGCAAACATAGGGTCAGGTCAGAGCGGATTCCATTTGTCAACAAACGCCGGGTCACAATGGGAAACCATTCGAGGACCAGGTTGTCACCACTCTGCTCAACAGAGATCAAGCATCCTTTTCAGTCCCAAAGACCCAACCTATGCGTATGCGACAAGATTCTATCGTGGGTTCTTCCAAGGATTTGTCTTTTATCGTAGTTCGAATTCTGGTGTTACATGGGCGAAGATTCCGGAAGATGAACTTGCCTACGAGATCGGACTCGTTGAGGAACTCCATGCAGATCCGAACAGTACAGGAGTTAGCTACGTCGCGCTCGCTCCTTCACTGGACGGAGCAGCATTGAAGCGTTCGACCAACTTTGGCGAGTCTTGGACCCCAGTTCTCTCGGGCCCAAGAGGAACGGCCTTAACCATTGACAAAAGAAGTCCGGTGGTCAATGGTATTTCACAAACGTTATTTCTTGGAACCTACGCACCTGAAGGATTCGTTGGAATTCAAAAAAGTACAGACGGTGGCTCGTCATGGTCAGAGGTTTTGGGTACAAATTCAGAAGTACTTTGTTTAGCTGTCGACCCACTCCAAAATAATCTCGTTTACGCTGGTACTCACTCCGAACTCGCGATGAGGTCGAGTGATTCTGGCATGTCTTGGCAAGCAATCAACGTCGGGCTTACTCCAGGTAGCATCAGAGACTTGCTTATCGATGAAAGAACGCCTTCTAACCTGTTTCTTACCCTTTGGGATTCAAACTTTCAATGGCATATTTTTGCAAGCGGGAATCGCGGCGACAGTTGGTCAGAAATCCCGGTTCCGTTCAGTTCTCAGGTGATCAACCAGATGTCCCTTGACTACATTAACAACCTTCCTGCTTTATTCGTAGTAACAAACGAGGGATTCTACAAATACGCTCCAAATACATGGCAGGGGACAATCACTCAAAACACAACTTGGTCCGGCCAAGTCTTCGTAGTCGGCAATGTCACTGTCACAGGTGGTGTAACGCTCACAATTGACCAAAACGCAACGGTAAAGTTCTTTGCTGGAACGCAATTGATTGTCAATGGTGTATTGCAGGTGAACGGCACATCACCCTCAAACTCAGTTGTGATGACAAGCCTCAATACGGGGGAAACGTGGTCAGGGATAACAATCGGCTCGTCTCCATCGACGATCTCCCTGCACTACGCCAACATCTCCAACGCCACAACTGCTCTGACCGCGGGACATTACACAACCCTCACCGTTGACAACTGCAACTTTTCTAATTGCAACATCGGCATCAACATTTTCCCGACGGCGCACAGCCCGATTCCGACGATGCAAATTACAAACAACACGTTCACGGAAACGCCGAACAATGGATTGGGAATTAGCATTGATAGTTATTCGGACATACTTCTCGCCGGTAATTCCCTGACTGGTCCACTGTATTATGGTCGCATCAAAGGAATTGGAATCGCCCTCAACGCCTCATCACCGCGCATGGTTGGCAACACCGTTGAGTGGTTCAAAACAGGCTTCTCGTGCGCAAACGTCAGCGAGGCAATTCTTGAAGATGTTGAAGGTGTAGGCAACAACACATTCTCTCACAATACCTACGCAGTCGTTTGCGACATGTCCAATGCAAACCTTGGGTACGACTACGGCGGGAATTCGATCTGCTACAATTCCGCCGTTGATGTTTGGATTGATGGGGGCTCAAAGGTCTTTGCACGCAATGACAGTTGGGCATCGCCGAGTTGCGATCCAGAAAATCCACCCGGAACGTTTTTGATCGTCAATGGCTCGATTGACTTTGAGCCGTGTGGAGGAAGCTGCGGCGGGGCTGCGCCAGTGGCGCATCCGCCTCTGGCGGAGAGTCCGATTGCAAGCGCCACGAATGGAAAGGCAATTGAAGAAGGCGACCCGATGATGACGCCTGTGCCAGCCCTCGTGGTGCAAGCGCAGCGAGAGCGGCGCAGGGGTAATCACGCGCAAGCCGATGCATTGCTTCGCGCAATCGTCGTCAACGGCTCGATAACGCGGCAATGGAAGGAATGGGCGTTAGGTCATTTGCTTGCTGTTGGGCAAAGACTTCGCAGCGGGAATCTTGCGAGCTACTTCAATACCATCGCCACGTCTCAACCCGCGCTTGCGCGGCAGGCGAGGGCGTTGCTCCCTTCGGGTTTCATCAGCGAAGGATCGTTCGCAAATGCGATAGCTGCGTATGATGCAAACATCCGACAATATCCCAACAGCAATCTTCAGCGCTTCGCGTTGTACGGCAAGTTCTCGCATCAACTCTTCAACCGGCATGATACGACTCAAGCGCGAGCATTGCTCAATTGGCTGGCGGCGAGCTATCCGCAAAGCGTGGAAAAGGAAATCGCAGAACTGCAGATGAGCAGTTTTTCCCGCCTTGCGGGATCGTCATCGCCGTCGTCAAATCCAACAGGCGGGATCGCTAAAGGTGAAAGCGCGGGTTCGGCAACATCATCACTGCGCAGCATTCCAACGCAGTTCGCGCTCGCGCAGAACTATCCCAACCCGTTCAATCCCACAACGACAATCAACTTCGCTTTGCCCGAGCCATCGTACGTCTCGCTTGTTATTTATGACGTGCTCGGAAGAAAGGTTGCCAAGTTGGAGAATGGAACGAAGGAGGCGGGGTATCATTCGACAACTTGGAATGCAGAGGGAGTAGCGTCAGGCGTTTACTTCGTGCGATTTACTTCGAGAGACGGGAGTGGCACCCTTCAATTGAACAGAGTCATGAAACTTCTTTTCGCGAAATGAAGCGGGTTGAAAGTTCGATGAGAAGGCGAGCTGTCTGAAAGGGCGGCTCGCCTTTCTGTTCGGTGCGATGCGAGCGGTTGAAACTCTCTCTCGAATTGGGTAGAATGAAAGCACGCAATCGCAACAACATTCATTCGCATGAAGCCCTTACTCCGCCTCAAACCCTATCTCGCAAAATACAAAAGAACTCTCCTCCTTGGCGTCCTGACTGTCGTCGCCAGCAACCTCTTCACCGTCGCGCAGCCGCACTTCGTCGGCAAAGCGGTGGATGTGCTCTACGCCGCGCAGGCAACATCGAACCTGCACACTTCGGACATCTTTTTCTGGGCGGGTGCGATTGTCGCTTTCACACTTGTCGCGGGCTTCTTCACATTCCTGACGCGGCAAACCATCATCGTCGTCTCGCGACATATCGAGTACGATTTGCGGAACGACTTCCTCGCGCACATTCAAAAGCTGTCGCTCTCGTACTTTCAAAACACGCCGACAGGTGACCTGATGGCGCACGCGACGAACGACATCGGCGCGGTGCGCAACTCGCTCGGTCCCGGCATCATGTACCCCACTGATACGGTCGTGGGGTTCACCATGGTGGTGACGCTGATGCTGCTGCGCGATTGGGAGTTAACGCTTCTCGCCATGATTCCGCTCCCGTTTGTGTCGTTGGCAATGTACCAGCTCGGCAAAATCATCCACAAGAAATTCGAGGATCGCCAGGAGCAGTACTCGAAACTCACGACGCGTGCGCAGGAAAATCTTTCGGGCATTCGCGTCGTCAAAGCGTACGTGCGCGAAGCCTATGAAATCGGCTTGTTCCGCTCGTTGAGCTGGGAGTATCTCAAAAAAAATCTCGTGCTCGCCCGCGTTCAATCCATCATGTGGCCCCTCATGTTCCTGCTCGTCGGCTTCTCGCTTGTCATCACGTTGTACGTGGGCGGCACGAGAGTCATCAATGGCGTCATGACCATCGGCGATTTGACTGCCTTCTTCGGCTACCTCGCGATGCTGATTTGGCCCATGATCGCATTCGGCTGGGTCATCAACGTGCTGCAACAGGGCGCCGCGTCGATGGGAAGACTCGTGAAGATTTTCGATACGGAGCCGGAGATACGAGACACCGCCATCACGAATCACTCCATCAGGAGCATTCGCGGTACGATTGAGTTTCGTCATGTGCACTTCACCCACAAAGGTGCATCTCGCGAATCGTTGAGCGGGATTGACCTGACGATTCCCGAAGGCACGACGCTCGCCATCGTTGGCTACACAGGCTCGGGCAAAAGCACGATGGTGAATTTGATTCCACGCCTCTACGACGTTACACGCGGTGAACTCCTCATTGATGGCAACGACATCAGGACAATCCCTCTCGACGTGCTGCGCTCTCATATCGGCTACGTGCCGCAAGAGACGTTCCTCTTCTCCGATACGATTTCCGAGAACATCGGCTACGGAACGGACAACGGAACGGAGGAACACGTGCACGAAGCCGCTGAAATCTCGCGCCTCGCACACGACGTGAGCGACTTCCCGCGCGGCTACGCGACGATGTTGGGCGAACGGGGCATTACGCTCAGCGGCGGCCAGAAGCAGCGCACGAGCATCGCACGAGCTGTGATGCGCAAGCCGAAGATTTTGATTCTCGACGACGCGCTGTCCGCTGTCGATACTTTCACCGAAGAGGAAATTCTCAAGCGACTCAGAACGATCATGCAAGGGAGGACAAGCATCATCATCAGTCATCGCATCTCCACCGTGAAGGACGCAGACCAGATTGTCGTCTTGCACGAGGGCACGATTGCCGAACGCGGCACCCATGCTGAGTTGGTTGAGCGTGGTGGAATTTACTCCGAGCTGCATCGGAAGCAGTTGTTGGAGGAGGAGTTGGAACAGCTTTGAACAATGAAAAACGAGTTGAATGAAAAATGAAAATATGAGTCCCCTTTTTTCATGAGAGACACTCACGACAGAACCTACAAGTTCGGATTGCGAATCATTAGGCTGAGCCGAGCGCTTCCAAAAACACTGGACGCCAGAATCATTGGTGGGCAACTCCTCCGCTCAGGAACCTCCGTTGGAGCGAATGTTCAGGCAGCGGAGGCGGCAACGACGAATAAGGATTTCGTCTACAGAATCATGGTAGCATTACGTGAAGCAAGAGAAACGCACTACTGGCTCCGTTTGATTCGCGATTCAGAAATGCTTGCGGCGAAAAAAATGGCAGACATCGTAGACAAGGCTAACCAAATAAAGAAAATCCTCGGCTCAATTGCTTCCAAAGCACGACGCACCACGATGCGGAGAATTGAGGAAAGAAAGAACGAGGTCAATGGAAATTGAAGTGTCCTATTGAACTCGGCTTTTCTCTCACGCTGGAGTTTTTTTCATTTTACATTTATCCCATTTTTCATTGATACGTGCACGAAGAAGAAAGCCTCGGTAAAGCCTACGACACGTCGCTGATGAAGCGGTTGCTCTCGTATTTGCGTCCATACAGATGGCATGTCGTGGTAGGCGTCGCGTTGAGCATCATCGTTTCGGCGATGGAAGCGGTGCGACCGTATTTCATCAAAGTTGCAGTGGATGAACACATCGCAAACGGTAATCGCACGGGGCTGCTCTTCATTGCGCTCGCGTTTCTCGGCGTGTTGTTCCTGCGCGGTGTGTTGCAATATTGTAACGCGTACCTCACGCAGTGGATCGGGCAGAAAACGATTTTCGATTTGCGGATGCAAGTGTTCACCCATCTACAGAACCTCGGACTCCAATTCTACGATAAGAATCCGATCGGCAGGCTCATCACGCGGGTTACCAACGACATCGAAGTGCTGAACGAAATGTTTTCGTCGGGCATCGTGATGGTCTTCAGCGACGTCTTTACGATTGCGGGCATTCTCTTCTTCATGTTCTCGATGAACTGGAAGCTTGCGCTGATGGCACTGAGCGTGATGCCGCTTCTGTTTTACGGGACATTCCTGTTCCGAAAGAAAGCGCGTGAGGCATATAGAGAAGTTCGGCTTCACGTTGCGCGCATCAATGCGTTCATGCAGGAACATATCACGGGCATGATGGTGGATCAGGTGTTCAATCGGGAGAAAAAGTCATTCGCCCAATTCGACGCGATCAACGCTGCGCATCGCGACGCAAACATCAAATCTATTTTCTACTATGCGCTCTTCTATCCCGGTGTCGAACTCATCGGCGCTATTGCCGTCGGCATGCTGATATGGTCCTTCGAATGGGAATGGTTGCACGTCAATGCGACGGTCGGGACCCTGATTGCCTTCCTCCAATACAACGAAATGTTCTGGCG
>CAYUFU010000079.1:2990-17462 GCA_964444145.1 uncultured Chitinophagales bacterium | reverse complement strand
GCTCTTTGCTCTTCGCTCTCCGCTCCACACTCCTCCCTAATTCATCAACAACTGCCGCGCGATCACCATCTTCTGCACCTCCGACGTCCCTTCGCCAATGGTCATCAATTTCACGTCACGATACAATTTCTCGACGGGAAACTCTTTGATGAAGCCGTAGCCGCCGTGAATTTGTACAGCTTCATTCGTTGCCCGCACTGCCGCTTCGCTTGCGAACAATTTCGCTTGTGAAACGGCAAGTGTGAAGTTCATTCCCTTTGTCGCCATCCATGCTGCTCGCTGTGTCAGTAAGCGCGCCGCATTGATTTCCGTCGCCATGTCGGCGAGTTTCCATTGGATGCCTTGAAAATCCGCAATCGGTTTTCCAAATTGTCGTCGCTCTTTCGCGTATTTGATGCTCGCTTCGAGCGCGCCTTGTGCGATGCCGACCGACAGCGCTGCAATCCCGATACGTCCTCCATCCAGCACGCTCAACGCTTGCTTGAACCCCTGCCCAACCTCGCCGATCAGGTTTTCGCCCGGCACGCGCACGTTCTCAAAAATCAACGTCGCAGTATCGCTGCATCGCATGCCAAGCTTATTCTCTTTTTTACCAATGGTAAATCCCTTCATTCCTCTTTCGAGAATGAATGATGAGATACTGCTCTTACCTTTCGCTGGATCCGTCACCGCCATGATCACGTACGTTCCGCCGACGGAGCCTTGCGTGATGAAGGTTTTGCTTCCGTTCAAAAGCCAATCGCTGCCATCGCGCGTTGCGATTGTGCGCATACCGCCGCTATCGCTTCCCGAGCCGGGCTCCGTCAAGCCCCACGCGCCGAGCTTTCGTCCGGTCGCCAAATCGGGAACGTACTTTTTCTTGAGGGCATCGTTCGCGAAAAGCATAATGTGCCCCGTACACAGGCTATTGTGCGACGCAATGGTCAATGCAATCGAAGGATCAACCTTTGCAATCTCTTCGATGATGACAATCGCTTCCAATTCCGTCAATCCGGCACCACCCAACTCCTCGGGCCATTTCATGCCCATAAAGCCGAGCGCCGCCGCTTTCTGCACAATCTCGTGCGGGAACTCCTGTGATTCGTCGTACTTCATTACGTGCGGGCGAATTTCTTCTTCGGCAAATTTTCTCGCCAACTCCTGCACGGCGCGTTGGCTTTCGGTCAAATGGAAATCCATGCCGCTCGCAACCATTGTCTCTTGCATTCTGTTCTCCTTGTGTAGTAAACTCTCTTCGGTTGATGGTTCAATAGCGCTTGACAAGATCCGTGTCTGTCATTTCATTTCATTCGGTGAATAAAATTCTTCCTCCATAGAACGTGCAAAACAGGGTGTGTTCGCGTTCTTGAAACGCGCCCATTCACCTATTCACACGCCGAGATCCTTCGTCAGGTTAGCAAACGATGCTGACGGCCTTGCCGTAGAGAAATGCCGAATCAATTCGGCGGCAACATCATACGGAGTCGAACGCAACTCCATCACCGACTCCATGAGCGAGGACAACAGCCGTTTTCGTTCGTCACTCCAAAAATCCACGCGCAACTTGTCGGCGACCAAATCTTGAATTCGATGCGCCATTCGCGCACGTCGCTTTGACGCAAGTTCGCCGCTCGATTCGAGATGCGCACGATGTTCCGCAATCGTTCTCGCTATTTCATCTACGCCTTTGCCTTCGTTTGCAACAGCCTTCACCACGTCAGGGTTCCAGGCAGACGCGGCTTTCAGATGGAGAATCATTTGTATGGACATAACGGCTTGGTCGGCGCCTGCGCGGTCGGCTTTGTTCAGCACAAAAAAATCTGCAATCTCCATCAAGCCAGCTTTCATCGCCTGAATTGAGTCGCCGCTTTCGGGAACGAGCACAACCACCGTCGTATCCGCTGCGCCCGCGATATCCAGCTCCGACTGCCCGACGCCGACGGTTTCCATGATGATAATGTCCTTGCCCGACGCATCCAAGACGTCCGCTACCTCCAACGCTTTCTTGCTCAAGCCGCCGAGACTGCCGCGCGATGCCATGCTGCGAATGAACACCCCCTCATCCATCTCGACGTCCGTCATGCGAACGCGGTCGCCTAAGAGCGCACCGCCGGTAAACGGGCTCGTTGGATCAACCGCAATAATGCCGACGTGCAGATTCTGCTTGCGATAGAATTGCGCAAGCTTATTGGTCAGCGTGCTCTTGCCTGCGCCCGGCGGACCCGTAACACCGATGCGGTACGCTCGTCCCGATTTCGCATACACACTCCGAAGAAATTCCTCTGAGCCGTCGCTTTCATTTTCGACGAGAGAAATTGCTCGCGCCAGCGCAACCCGGTCGCCCGCGAAAAAATCCTCGATTGCGAACGAGGGCTTACGCACCATATCCTTCTTGTATTCTAAAATAATCTACTGTACGCTGCAAGCCCTCTGCAAGCGTCACCGAAGGTTTCCATCCAAGCTGACGCTCAATGTGTGCCGACGAGAGGACGCTACGCATCTGCTCCCCCTTTTTGGCTTCGCCGTGCTTTTCTTCTGCAAACGCCTTCGCCGATTTCTTCAACTGATGGAACAACTGATTCACGTTTGTTTCAATCCCTGTTCCGATGTTGAAAATGTTCGAGCCGGTGGAATTCAATGCAAGAACGTTTGCGTGCACGACGTCATCAACAAACACATAATCACGCGTTTGTTTTCCATCGCCGTTGATAATCGGCTGTTCCCCGGCAAGCAGTTTTGTCGTGAAGATTGCGACAACGCCTGCTTCGCCGTGAGGGTTTTGTCGTGGACCGTAGATGTTCGCATAGCGCAGGCTTACGGAATCAATCCCGTACACGGTCTTGTAGTAGTAAAGATAGTGCTCCGTCACGAGTTTCGTGATGCCGTAAGGTGAAATCGGACGTGTGGGATGGAGTTCGTCGGCGGGAAAATACTCCTGCTCACCGTAAATTGCGCCGCCGCTGGAAGCAAACAGCACGCGCTGCACACCCGTCCTGACGCAATTCTCGAACAGAGTCAACGCGCCAATCACATTCACGGACGCGTCGTACATCGGATCTTCGACCGATTTGCGCACATCCATCTGCGCGGCATGATGATTGAGAACATCGGGCTTCTCTCGATCGAAAATCTCGCGCATTGTTGTTGCGTCCCGAATATCGGCCTCGTAAAAGGTTGCAGCAGGATTGATGTTGCGCGCTCTTCCGGTAATCAAATTGTCCACGATAATAACCTGATGGCCGAGACGAAGGTATGCATCTACGATATGCGAGCCGATAAACCCTGCGCCGCCCGTGACAAGAATTTTCATGCGAATGAGATTCAAATGGTTCCCGAAAAAAACTGCCATGCAGTGAATGCGTAGAGTCCGCAGACGGCGACACACCACAACGAGGCGAGCATGTTGTTGGTTCTACTATGCAAAAAATCCGTTCGTCGTTGTGTGTCCGATAGCAATGCGAGACCGGCGGCAGAGAGCATAGCGACGAACGGCATGATCGGCAAGCGATAGCGCGCTTCACAGTGCATGACAACTTGCATCAACGAAAAGAATATGATTGCCGCATAGGCTGGATACATGGTGCGCCGTCCGACTACCGCAAGCAAGCCGATGCCGGCAAAGAAGTACACGGCTGCATCCGCCATCACTGCCGCAAGCTGAAGCGGAATGTACGTATCGGTATTCGTGATTGGATAGACAATATGCATGTAGAGCTTTCGTACTGCAAGTCGCGTTGCGGCAAGCGGTTCCGTGCGCCAAAACTCAAGCGCGAGGTGCATACCGAGGCTGCTGCGTTGAACCTCCGTTGAGCTCGAGAGTTGCACGCCGTTCTCATCCGCTTTCTCCGCGAACCACGCATCGAATGCAGGTTTTGGTTTCCATGTTCCTGTCGCATGCGGATTGTTGCCCAGCAGCAGCGATATCCCACCCCACGACGAGATGGGAACGAGTACATCGAGTGTTTTGTAATTTCGCCACGTCCACGGAGCGAGCACAAGCAACCATACAACTGCCGCGAGCAGCAACTTCCCTCCCATCGTACCGAGTCGCTCCCGATGCATCCAGCCGATGACGAACAATACCAACGGAACAAATCCTGTCAACACTGCACGGGTCAGATTCGCGACACCGGCAATCACACCGAAGAGAATGGCGCTCGACACCGATGCATGGGCGCGCAACGCTTCTCCGGCGAGAATGAGCAGCAGAAGCAGTACGATATATAATGCCTCCGATTGGAGAAGGCAGGAGTACACAACCAAGCCGGGATACGCCGCCATGATTCCTGCCGCAATCAACGCAATGAACCGATCATTGCAGAGCCGCCGACACACGCCGAAGCCGAGAAACACGGCGAACGTTCCGAGGGTCACATTCAGCAGGTGCGGAACGAACAGGCTCGTTCCAAAGAAGCGAAAACAGAGCGACAGTACAAAGGGATAACAAGGCGCTTTAGTAGCCCACTCACCGTTGGAGTCAACGAAGGGTTGCCCTTCCGACAGTTTCTTCGCCAGTGAGATGTATTCCGTTTCATCGCCCGTATAGCCGCGCAGGTCGTGCAGCCATCCAACAAGACTTGCGCGCAGAACGAACGCGACGAACACAATCATCAGCATGTCGCGGTTCGTTGTGAGCCACGCGCGCATTAGTGCACGAACGCCTTTTTGCCAATATCGCGGCGGAATTGCATCCCTTGAAATTGAATTTCGGCTACGCCTCGGTATGCCTTCTCGATCGCTCCCGCGAGCGTTGCCTCTATCGCGGTTATGCCCAACACTCTTCCACCGGCAGTGACAAGTGTGCCGCGCTGCATTTTTGTTCCCGCATGAAATCCGATCAGGTTCTTCATCGCCTTGATCTCATCGAGTCCTTGAATCTCGATTCCCGTCGGGTATTCGTCCGGGTAGCCCATCGAGGCAAGCACGACACACACTGCCGCCTGCACGGTGTACGATGTGTCTATCACCGACTTCACTCGTGCAATTGATTTTGTGCAGGCTGCCTCCAAAAGATCAACGATGTCGCCATTGTACAACGGGAGCACCACTTGCGTTTCAGGATCGCCGAAGCGGCAGTTGTATTCGATGACCTTAGGTCCGTTTGTCGTGATCATCAACCCCACATACAAGCATCCTTTATAGAGGCGGTGCTTTTCTTTCATTCCCCGCAGTGTCGGCTCGATGATGCGTTCTTCCACAGCATGAAGAATCTCATGGGAGACGATGGGCGCTGGAGCGTACGCTCCCATCCCGCCGGTGTTTTTTCCACGGTCACCGTCGAAGATGCGCTTGTGGTCTTGCGCCGGTGCGAGCGTGATGAAATCCGTTCCATCGCACACGGCAAACACAGAAGCTTCCTCACCCTCCAAAAATTCCTCGACAACGACGCTCTCGCCCGCCGCGCCGAAGGCTTTTCGAGTCACCATTTCGTTCAGTGTCTGGAGTGCCTGCTCGTGCGTCGTACACACCACAACACCCTTTCCTGCAGCAAGACCGTCGGCTTTCAGAACGATGGGGAGTGGAGCGTCGCGAATATATTCCTTCGCTTCTTCACTTTGACCTTTGTCGAAGGTTCGATACGCAGCAGTGGGGATGCCGAACCGGCGCATGAATTCTTTCGCAAACGCTTTGCTCCACTCCAACTGCGCAGCTCGTTTGGTTGGACCGAAAATTTTCAGGCCGCTCGCTTCGAACAGATCAACGATGCCTTCAGCAAGAGGCTGCTCCGGTCCAACGACCGTAAGATCAATGTTTTCTCTGAGCGCAAAATCGCGCAAACCTTCGAGCGCTGTCGCCTTCATCGGAAGACACTCGGCAAGTTCGGCGATACCGGGATTTCCCGGGGAACAAAAAATCTGCTCCACACGCGGACTTTGCTTTATCTTCCAAACGAGCGCGTGCTCACGACCACCGGAACCGATGACAAGGATTTTCACTGTAGGCTACACAGCAAGTAACGACTCGAACACTTTCACCAATTGCCCGGTCAACTTCACGCGATTGTATTTTTCCACGACGTCATTGGGCGGACCATGCAAGCGGCCGTGCCGATAGTCGTCGTAGAACTCAAGAATCGCGCGCTTGAGCCCGAGGACATCGTCCGGCGCGGCGACTTTGCCGCCTGCTTCGAGTATCGTTTGTTTGATGAATCCTTCAGGGGCACTGCCGAGAATCGGTTTGCGCGCGCCGATGTACTCGTAGGTTTTACCGGGCGAGGCAACGTCGTCACCGACGATCATCCATAACACATCGGCGTTCATCAGGTTCGCTACACATTGATGATGGGGAAGATAGTCAACCACCTTGATCGAATCGTTGAGTTTCAACTTCTCGACGAGCCGCATATTCTCATCGCGAAACTTTCCCATGAACAGCGCTTCAATGTGTCCACGCAATAGTGGCTGCTCCGTGAACAGCTCATGCAACGCGCGCAACAGGTATTTCGGCGTGCGATCTTCCCAAAACACGCCGGAGTAGGCAATCCGCATCTTGTGCGTCTTGGGTACGACGCCTTCGGCATTCGGTCCAACGTAGCCGTGAAAATCGGCAGGGTCGTACCCTTGGGGAATGATCTCAATGTCGTTGTAGCTCAGAAACCCGTGGCGACGAATGATCAACTCTTTCACTCTTCGGTTCGTCGTCACAACGAAGCTGCTTGCACGCAACGCGCGGCGCTCGAGCTGGATAGTGCGCAGCCTGTGCAGCGGCGTCGGATAGAATTTGTAGGGGTACTCGACCCACGGATCGCGATAATCGAACACCAGCGGTTTGCTGATCGCCGCTTTGATTTCCATACCGATGAGAAAGTCGGTGAAGGGAGGCGCAGTTGCGAAAATCAGATCAAACGGCGCTGCGCGATGCAGCGCAAGAGCGTTCGCCACTGCTTTGCGTTTCCAACCAATCTTATTATCAGGAATGAAAAATGTGTCGCTGACGCGGCTCAGAAACTTCCTCTTCCGCTCGGAAGGAAGTTTCACGATTTCTTTGCGCGCAAAGAATTTGCCGGGTCCTGCGCTTTCCGTCCGAACAATGTCAACACCGCGTCCGTCCAATTCATGCAGCAGCGAATCATCATGTGCGAAATACCCGTGCGGCTCAACGGTCAACACGGTCGGGTGCCAGCCGTAGTGCGGCAAGTACTTGACGAACTTGAGCGTCCGCTGCACACCGCTCAAGCCCATTGGCGGAAAGTAATACGCGATAACGAGTACGCGGCGGTGCTCGGTGATTTCTAATTGTGGATGTGTTTCAGCCCCTAACGTTTCTATCATTGCATTCGGAAAGGAAATCCGACAACGCAGTTCCACGGTCTTGAGACCCGTGATGTTTGCAGAGCGCTACGACTAGCTCCGTGGAAATCGGTGCTCATCCGTCGTAGCAATTCAAACAACAAGCAACTCTTTTGGCGCTGCATTCAAGACTTCGCAGCCGTTCTCCCGAACCACAACTTCGTCCTCGATGCGCACGCCGCCGATATTTGAGAGATAGACGCCCGGCTCGATCGTGATGACGCTGCCTGCTTTCAATGTTTCTTTGCTTAACTCGGACACCTTCGGACGCTCGTGCACACTCAGCCCGATCCCATGACCGAGCGAGTGATTGAAAAACCTTCCGAAGCCGTGGTTCGCAATTCTGGTTCGAGCGATCGCATCAAGGTCGCTTGCAGCTATTCCTGCGCGAACAGACGAGAGCGCCAATTGCTGCGCGTCGAGCACGGATGCGTACACGCGCTTTAATTGCTGCGGCACGCGTCCGACGGCGATCGTTCGCGTCATGTCGGCATGGTACCCGTTGACGACGCAACCGAAATCGAGCACCACCATTTCTCCTGCTCGAATCTTCTTATCGCTGGCACGCGCATGTGGCACAGCGGAACGTGCTCCGCTCGCAACGATGATCTCAAACGCGTCGCGCTCAGCGCCCAACATGCGCTGCACATAGGAAATCTCCGCACCGATTTCCACCTCACGAACACCGGGACGAATCATCGTGACAACTTCCCGAAACGCGCGGTCCGAAATACGCGCGGCACGGCGCATCATCTCGATTTCCTGCTCATCCTTCACGAGCATGACATCCTCGACAAGGTTCGTCGTTGATACGAACGACGACGCAGGAAAGAGCGTACGCAACCGACGATAGGTCGCGTACGTTACTTGGTGCGCTTCGAAGCCTGTGCGGTGTCTGCGCAAGAGACACTGCTGTGAGGCTTCTTCGAGTAAACCAATCTTCGTGATGACGATCCGCGAGCAATTCCGAACTTCCTCTTTCGCTTGCTGCGTGTAGCGAATGTCGGAAAGAAACACCACGCTGTCGCGCGTAACAATCAGGAGCGCATGCGAACCGGTGAAGCCGGTGAGATAGCGGATGCTGACGAGCGACGAGATGAGCAGTGCGTCGAGCTGTTTTCTCGTCATCGCCTCACGGACCTGTGCGATGCGCTGGGCCGTCATCCGTGATAGTTCGGCGCTTCTTTCGTAATACCGATATCGTGCGGATGGCTCTCGCGCAACCCTGCGTCGGTCATGCGAACAAAGCGCGCTTTGCGTTTCATGTCGGCGATGGTCGCACTGCCGCAGTAACCCATCGCGGCACGCAAGCCACCGACCATCTGATACACCGTGTCGCTTAACGCGCCTTTGTACGGCACGCGTCCTTCAATTCCTTCGGGCACGAGTTTTTGAATGTCATCTTCGGCGTCCTGGAAATATCTATCCTTGCTGCCGCTCCGCATCGCTTCGATGGAGCCCATGCCGCGATAGATCTTGTAGCTCCGCCCTTCGTACAGAACCTTTTCACCGGGACTTTCATCAACGCCTGCGAACAAGCCGCCAATCATCACGGAGTCGGCCCCGGCGGCTATTGCTTTCGCGATGTCCCCGGTTTGTTTGATGCCGCCGTCTGCAATAATCGGCACGCCGGTCTTTGCGGCAACGCGGGCGCATTCCATCACAGCGGTGATTTGCGGAATCCCGACTCCCGCAACGACGCGCGTCGTACAAATCGAGCCCGGACCGATGCCGACTTTCACCGCATCTACACCCGCGCGAATCAAATCGCGCGCACCTTCAGCCGTACCGACATTGCCTGCAATCAAATCGAGCGCCGTGTAGCGCTTCCGTATCCGCTTGACCATTTCGATCACGCCATGCGAGTGCCCGTGCGCCGTATCGACGACGATGGCGTCCACATCCGCCTTCACAAGCTCATCGACGCGATCCATTGTATCCGCCGTAACGCCCACCGCCGCGCCAACGCGCAAACGGCCGCGGCTGTCCTTGCAGGCATGCGGGTGTTTCCGCTTCTTGAGTATATCTTTGAAGGTGATAAGCCCCTTGAGATAGCCCCCCTTGTCGACAACCGGCAACTTCTCGACTTTATGCTTCTGAAGGATGCGCTCGGCTTGGGCAAGCGTCGTACCGACGGGCGCCGTAATCAAATTCTCTTTCGTCATGATGTCCGCAACGAGCGCATCGTCATCAGGCTCGAAGCGCAAATCGCGATTGCTGATGATGCCGATGAGCTTGCCGCTCTTGTCCACAACAGGAATCCCCGAGATGCCGAACTTCTTCATGAGGGAAAGCACGTCGCTCACCTTCTGATTCGCCCGGACGGTAATCGGTTCGAGAATCATGCCGCTTTCACTCCGCTTCACGCGATGCACTTCTTCGACCTGCCGTGCAACCGTCATGTTCTTATGCAGGATGCCGATACCGCCTTCGCGCGCCATCGCGATTGCCATCGCGCTTTCGGTGACCGTATCCATCGCCGCGCTGACAAGCGGGACATTCAGCTCGATCGTACGCGTGAGTTTCGTTTTCACGCTTACCTCGCGCGGCAACACCGACGATTTTGCAGGAACGAGAAGAACATCGTCGTAGGTGAGAGCTTCGAAGAGGAGTTTTCGGTTCAATGAGAAACGGGTAAATGAAAAAAATGTTCTGCGATTTGTTTCCTCTGCATTCATCGGGCGCTTTGTGTGCAATGGCGAGGAGCGCTAACGCGCACACTGCATTCCACCGCCACAACCCGCCCGCAGTTCACGCAAACGCCGAAATCCCAGTGATGTCTTCACCCACGATCAACGTATGCATCTCATGGGTGCCTTCATACGTGATGACAGATTCGAGATTCGCTGCATGTCGCATAACGGGATACTCGTCGAGGATACCATTGGCGCCGAGGATTTGTCGTGCGTCGCGGGCGATCTGCAGCGCGATGAACACATTGTTCCGTTTCGCAAGCGAAATCTGTTGCGGTCGAACCTTGCCTGCATCTTTGAGTCTGCCCAATTGCAGGGCGAGCAATTGCCCCTTCGTGATTTCGGTGAGCATGCGCACCAACTTTTCCTGCGTCAGTTGAAACGCCGCAATGGGCTTATCAAATTGGATGCGCGACTTCGCGTACTTGAGCGCGCAATCGTAGCATGCCATCGCCGCCCCCAACGCACCCCACGCAATACCGTAACGCGCCTGCGACAAACAACTCAACGGTAGCTTCAAGCCCTCGCCGCCGTTCGGCAAGATATTGTCCTTCGGCAGATGCACGTCCTGAAAAATCAGCTCGCTCGTTACCGATGCGCGCAGCGAATGCTTCCCCTTCATTTCGGGAGCCGAGAAGCCCTTCATGCCTTTCTCGACCAAGAACCCGCGGACTTTTCCATTCAGCTTCGCCCACACCACGGCAACGTCGGCAAGCGTTCCGTTGGTAATCCACATCTTTGCGCCGTTCAACACGTACCCATCACTTACTTCAACTGCGCGCGTAATCATGCCCGCCGGATTCGAGCCGAAGTCAGGCTCGGTCAACCCAAAGCAGCCAATCGCCTCCCCCTTTGCGAGCCGCGGCAGCCAATAGTCCCTCTGCTCCTCAGAACCATACGTATAGATCGGATACATCACGAGCGAGCTTTGCACCGAAGAAAAACTTCGCACGCCGCTGTCGCCACGCTCCAACTCCTGATTGATGAGACCATACGCCACGCTGCTCAAACCGGCGCAGCCATATTTCGTCGGCAGGGTCGGGCCGAACAGCCCAAGCTCCGCCATCTTCGCCACGAGGTCCATCGGAAACGTTCCCGCCCGCGCGTGCTTCTCGATCACAGGCACAACATTGTCATCCACAAACTCGCGCACCGTGTTGCGTATGAGAAGCTCCTCCTCCGTCAACAACTCATCAATATTGAAATAATCTACCCCCTGAAATTTTGCTGGCATTGTTCCTCGGCTGGTTTCAAAGCCCTGAGCGAAGCGACAAGCACTTTGTGCTTCCTTAACTCAAAGGCTACGTACGATTAGTATTGCCATCAAAATCAGAAAAAGGCGCCGCAAAATCAATGCGATTGTTCATCCAGCTCATCAACTCGAAAACCTGTGGCACTTCATAGAACCACCGACACTCGGCACACCCACGCTTATCCTATGACACAGAATCAATCACGCAAAGAGTATGTTGGGGCTGCAGACGCTCTACATCGTCCGAGGTGCCTACTTCGCCGCGGGCACGACAGTCAGCTTCGTGGTAAGGGTTTGCGCATCCACCGCACATGCCCAGCGTACGCAGTAGCGGCAGAAGGCAGAAAGCCGAAATTGTTGGTCAGACAACTCCGGCTTTCCTGTAAGGAGAGTTTATGTGGTACTGGTCGCCTAATTAGACGAGAGGAAACTAACAAAAGTTACAGCCCACAAAAAAAAATCGAGATTCCTCATCACTAAACACAGATGACTCGGATGCAGCAGACGCAGGCGGATTCCTCACAGAGGGGCTCGTCTGCGCTCATCCATCTACTCTGCACATCCACATCCCTCTTTCTGCAAAAATCAGTCTTCGACCTTCAATCCGTACTGCTTGATTTTCAAATACAGGGTTTTCTTCGAGATGCCAAGCTGTTCGGCAGTCTTGACCCGGCTGAATTCATTTTGCCGCAATACACGTTCGATATGTTGCCGCTCCAATTCTTCGAGCGAGAGATTCTCCATCGAAAGGAACGCAACCCCACGCGAAGCAGCGACAGGCTTATCGGGGCGGTGATAGTAAATCGAGAGGTCGGACGGTTCGATGGATTCTCCCGAGGAAAGGAGCATCGCACCTTCGATGATGTGTTCAAGTTCGCGGATGTTGCCGGGGAAATCATGCGAGAGCAACAATTCGATCGCCGCGGGCGACAATTTCTTCGGCGATTTGTGTTTGCTTTTCCGCTGCAAAAAATATTCGGCGAGCAGCGGAATATCGTCACGCCGCTCGGCAAGCGTCGGCATCGTGAGGGTCACGACGTTCAGGCGATAGAGCAAATCTTCGCGGAAGCGCCCCGCTTTCACTTCTTCGCGCAAGTCCTTGTTCGTCGCGCTGACCACGCGAACGTCAACACTCAACACATGCGTCCCGCCGACCCTGCGAAACTCCCCACTTTCCAAGAACCGCAGCAACTTCGGCTGCATCGCCGGGCTGATATCGCCGACCTCGTCCAAAAACAGCGTGCCGCCGTTTGCAACTTCGACAAGACCCTGCTTGGTAGTATAGGCGTTAGTGAATGCGCCTTTCTCATGCCCGAACAACTCGCTTTCGAGCAGCGAGTCGGGAATCGAAGCACAGTTCACCGCAACGAACGGACGATTGCTGCGCGGGCTGCGCCGATGAATCAGGCTGGCGATCAACTCCTTCCCCGTGCCGCTCGCGCCCTGAATGAGAACGAACGAATCGCTGTCGGCAAACTTCGTCGCGCTATCAATCAGTCTGAGAAACGCGGGGCTTTGGCCGATCAACTCGTTGCCGCCCCCTTTGCGCGACAATTCGTTCTTCATCAACTTGTTGTCAATGAACAACTCCTTGCGTTCGATTGCGCGGTGAATGGTATTGAACAACTCGTCAATATCGTACGGCTTCGCAAGAAAATCGTACGCCCCCATTTTGATGGTTTGAATCGCCGTCTTGATGTCGGCGTAATTGGTGAGGATAATGACCTGCGTTGTCGGAGAGTATTCTTGGACGAATTGCAGCACCTCGATGCCGCCGACCCGCGGCATTTTGATGTCGAGGAGGATCACATCGAAAACGTGCTGTTGGATCTTGTTGATTGCCTGGCTGCCGTCGCTTGCGGTATCAACGGTGAACTCATCGCTATCGCCAAGCTCGGATTCGAGAAGAGTGCGAAGATATTCTTCGTCGTCTACGATGAGAAGATGGTATTTCTTTGCCATGCGCAGCGCCCCCGCCGCTACTCACTCATCACGCGATCAATCGTAGTAAGGAGATCAACCAAATCATAGGGCTTACTCACGAAGTCCTCCGCACCCAGTTTCTTCGACTCGATAGCGTTCTTCAGATCGGCAAAACCGGTGAGCATAATGACCTTCGTCCCCGCATGTTTCTCTTTGATAACCTTCAGCACTTCGAAGCCGTTCATGTTCGGCATCTTGATATCGAGCAGCACGAGATCAAATGTCTTTTTTCCTAATTCCGTTACCGCTTCGAGTCCATCGGCAGCAGTCACGACATCATATCCCTCGCTATTCAACTCGGCGCTCAACACCGTTCGGAGCGCGTCTTCGTCATCAACAACTAGGATTTTTCTTTTGTCAGCCATCGAAAAGCCTTACATGGTGAATTGCCGTCCGGCAACCTCTACAACGCACCCCTTGCCAAATTAAACACTGATGATGATAGCCAAAGAAACATAGAAAATCAATAATGGAAGCGATTCCTCTGCGGACTTATGACGCACATTACGTCGTCCTGAGAGGTGGGTTGGAAGCTGACGCGGAAGATTGACCGCTCACCCTCATTGCAACTGAGACGAACTTACGCTATACTATATCCCAATCAGTTCACACCTCTCACTGCATGGAAACACCCGACAGCATCAATGTCTTGTTCATTGAGAACGACACGAGCTACATGGCCGTGGCGCAGCAGCAGCTTTCCAAATTTCAGGGGAAGAAGTTCAACATTCTCTGGAAACAAAGCGGCGCGGCAGCTCTTGCCGAACTGCAGTCCAATCCCGCAATCCATGTCGCCATCATCGAATACTACCTGCCGGAACACAACGGCTTGGAAGTCGTTCGGCGTATACGCGCCCATCACTTGGAAACGCCGATTATCTTTGTCACGTCGAATCGCGACTTTCAGCTTGCCATTGAGCTGATGAAATACGATATCGAAGACTTCATCATCAAAGAAGAAGCCGTTGACCACACCGTGTTGCCGCGTGCGATCGTCAACGTCTTGGAGCGCGTATACCTCAAGAGGAGAATTGCGCAAAAGCAGAAAGCCGAACTGATTGCGCGAAAGCGGACGGACGCCATCAAAGAATTGGTCGTGACGGTTTGCCACGAGTTCAACAATCCGCTCGCGGCGATTAAAATCTCGACGGACATTCTGATGCGGCAGGAGCTTCCGGACGAGGAGAAAAAGCTGGTACAGGAGCTTGATAGGAATATCGCGAGCATCGAGAAAGAAATCACGAAGCTCCGCGACATCAACTTCGAGAAGTTCGAT
>CAYUFU010000079.1:0-2890 GCA_964444145.1 uncultured Chitinophagales bacterium | reverse complement strand
TGCATGTCGCTCACCAGTTTCTGGAGATGCTCTGTATGATTCTTCGTTCGTCCACCGAAATCAGGAATACATGTAACCTTGATCGAAGCATTCGTCGGTACGCCGACAACGTGCAGTGAGGAAGCGCGCAGAACGGGCTCGACTCTCCCCAGCCATTCCGTTTGGAGTGTCGCGTTTCCACACCACACGCCTCCTGCGATCAACTCATCCTCTGCCTTCAAACTCTCGAACATGCCAAGGGCTTGGGGGAATGCCACGTCGAGAGCGGCTTGCATGCGCCGATGACTTTCCTCCGTCGCGTCGCCGAGCCGTTCGACTAAACTCTTTGTGTGCATTACGTGATAGGCTTCTTCACGAAGAATTTTGCCCGCCGCTTCCTTGATCGGTAGGTATGAACTCTCGGTCAGCGCTCGCAACCGGACCTGTTCAGCTTCGTCAAACAGATATTGGCGGACGAGCGTGTACGCGTAATCGCCGTTGGGATATGTAACGAAGCGACAGCATGTGAACTCATTCCATGCACGTTGGAACGCCATTGCGTCCGGCGTTTTGCCCGTCAGCTTCTCCAACAACGTAAACCAGATAAGTGAGTGGCCCAACTCATCTTGCGCAATGTTCGAGAGCGCCATGTCCTCTTCAAGAATCGGGCCGTAGCCTGTCCATTCGCTGTCGCGGTGACCGAGAACCAATTCGTCATCTGCCATCGCGAGAAGGAATTCGCACAACGCAGCGTTGGTCATACCGGTTCCTTCTCGGGCGCGCCGAAGGCTTTCGGGTCGCGGTAGTCTTTATTGAACTGCACGAAGAAATCCTGATCCTGATAGTCTGTCTGCGTCACTGCTCGCGTCGGCACAACCCACAGGCTGACGCACGCGAGCCGTCGCGCAAATTGATCGCGAGCATACTGCAACGCAACTTGTGGGTCGGGCGCGTGCACCGCGCCGACATGCACGTGCGGCTCGCCCCTCTTCTTCTGATGAAACACTTCGTATGTTTCCCACTGAGTGTCACTCATGCAACGGCTTCCTTCACCCGGCGTTTTGCTGCGAGTGCTTCGCGCACCCAACGACCCTCCTCATGCACGCGGCGGCGCACATCTAAGCGTTCCTTGTTGCATGGACCGTCGCCATTCACGACGCGCTTCAATTCTTCCCAATCCGGCTGTGTATAGATCCAATGTTGCGACTTCTCATCGTAGCGCAGCGCCGGATCAGGAACCGTAAGACCCAGCGCGTGAATCTGTGGTACAATCAAGTCCACATACTCTTGCCGAACTTGTTCGTTCGTCTTCGTTTTGATTTTCCATTTCATCGCCTGCTGTGTGTGCACGCTCATGCTGTCGGGCGGACCCGACATCATCAACGTCGGGTACCACCAACGATTGATCGCGTTCTGTGCCATCTGCTTTTGAGCGGGCGTTCCCTTCGCGAGCGTCGCGACCGCGTCGTAGCCTTGTTTGATGTGGAATGATTCCTCGTAACAGATTCGCTTCATTGCTCTCGCATACGGACCATACGAGGTTTGCGCAAGCATCGTCTGATTGATAACCGCCGATGTATCCACGAGCCAGCCGATCACGCCAACATCCGACCACTCCGGCGTCGGATAATTGAACACATTCGCGTACTTCGCTTTCCCGGCGAGGAGTTCATTCAACATGTCTTCGCGCAACTTGCCTAACGTTTCCGCTGCCGTGTACAACAGTTGTCCATGCCCAGCTTCGTCCTGCACCTTCGCGATCAGCGTCAGCTTGCGGCGAAAGCCCGGCGCGTACGGAATCCACTTCCCTTCCGGTAACTGCCCGACGATTTCGCTATGCGCATGTTGACCAATCATGCGAATAAGATTCTTACGATAATCGTCAGGCATCCAGTCGCCGGGTTCCACTTTTTCACCGCGGTTGATGCGGGCTTCAAATTCTAAAAGAAGCTCATCGTATGATTTTTCTGCTTTCATAAAGTGCTGTTTCCTCAATTCGAAAAATGTAAAAAAAGTACAGGCGCCCTCGCCTCAACAACTGTTAACAATATAACTGAAATCGCGAGACGTTTCAACGCGCAAGGCAACCCTGAAACTCGATTTAGCATCACGCAATGCCGCCAAGTCTGTCTTGAAAACTTCCTGAAAAGCAATTCACCGAGCAGGTGAAGGATGTGAGGTTATCTGTAAGGTGCATACAAGCAATTACTCTCAACCTGTTTCCACTTCTTTGCGGCTTCGCGTCTTTGCGTGAGATTTCTATGTCGGATTTCAGGGCAACGGTCTTCTTCACGATTCAAACAAAAGGGAGAATAGCTTGATATTTTTGACGTGCTCGGAAGAAAAGTCGCGGAGTTGGAGAATGCAACGAAGGAGGCGGGGTATCACTCGACAACATGGAATGTCAACGGAGTGGCGTCGGGCGTTTACTTTGCTCGGTTCACTGCAGTTGATCAAAACGGAGCGTGAAGTTGTCAAAAGTCAGTAATTAAGAGCAACAGCCTTGTTGCGCCACAGACAATAAGAGGCTCGCCCTTTTCGTTCCGTCTCCTGGTGGAGCAATTGAAAACCTCCCTGCCCCTCCAACTATCTTTTTCTACAAACGAGGGGCATCCCGCCAGGCGGGACCGTACCAACATGGAGAAAATTTCGCAGTCATGTAGAGAGATTGAGTTGGAGGGGTACTAGATGCTCGGTCGAAAACCCCAAGAAAAATTTTAACACAGAGAACGCAGAGTTAACAAAGAAACTGAGAGAAAAGACATCTTGAAAAATCTACTAAAGAACTTTTTTTTCTCTCTGTTTTCTCCGCGATCTCTGTGGTTATCTTTGCTGGCGGACTTTTCGACCAGACTTCTAGAACTGCTCTTCGTCGCTGAACACGGTCACGCCCCGAACTCCCTTGATCTCG
>CAYUFU010000078.1:0-17887 GCA_964444145.1 uncultured Chitinophagales bacterium | reverse complement strand
CCCTTACACTCCACGAGCCTGTGGTTCCACCGTTGAAGTTCGTTACTGTCCCTAACCGGGAGCCAGCGTAGACCTGGAGGGGATTCTCCGGATGAAACGCCACCGCGAAGATGTTGTTGCTGGGACCCGCGTCCCAAGTGAGAGTCCAAGTGTTCCCGTTATTGGTAGAGTAGTACAACCGCTCTGTTTGGGAAGGAGTGGACCAAACACTCGCGAACAGAATGCTGTCCTGCTTCAGAGCAATCGTGCGTGCGATGAATGCTGGAAACACACGCGTCCATGTATCGCCACCATCAGTCGAGCGATGGACGCCGCCCGTGTCGGCGTTGGGCCAGTTGAAACTTCCCGTCGTGGCAAAGAGATAGCCGTTGCTTTGTTTCACCACAAGGTCGGTGATGCCGCTGCCTTTGGGTGATGATGCGGTTTGCTGCCACTGCTGCGCAAACGCCGCCGCCCCTACGCTGAAACTCATCACCGCGATAAAGAGAATTCTGTTGAACGAGTTCATGCTACCTCCCCACTGATTGTTGAAAGAACAGTGTGCCTGATTTCGATTCGCGCCTGTCGCAAGGATTACTTGGCGAGTATCATTTTCTTGGTCGCCACTGCGCCTCCAGCGACGAGCTTGTAGTAGTACACGCCGCTCGCCAGCGCTTGTCCTGAGCTTGCCGAAGGATCCCATGTTGCTTCGTAGCTCCCCGGCGCTTTCACTTCATTCACGAGTGTTGCGACTTCTCTCCCCAACACATCGAATACCTTGAGCGACGTGAACCCTAAAACCTGAACCGAATAGGGAATGTGCGTTGCGGGGTTGAACGGATTTGGATAGTTCTGCTTCAACTCAAATGCCGAGGGTGTTGACGGGTCTTTGTCGTTGACTGCTGTAACAATATCTTTTCTGTACACCCGTGCGCCGCCTATAGTATCCTGGTAAAGCCCTGCAAACCAGCGAATTGTATTGCCGACCTGATAAACCGCCAAGGCTGCAGTGCGAGCGTTCGGAGGCAAGCCTTGGTTGTCGAGTGTAAACGTGTGCGCCCCGTCCGTCGAGAAGTAGATTCCGGCCGCGAGAGGCGTTTGAGAACTTGAAGGCGAGGGAAAGACTTCAACTCCGTGCATCCGGCGATTAAGGGACCTCAAGTATATCGTCGAGACATCGGCTATTTCACCATTGACAAACAATGCCAACAGTGTAAAGGAAAGATATTCGGCATTATTAAATGCCTCGTACAATGTTGGCGGGTGATTCGTGCCGGCAAGCAGTCGCCTGTTACCACCGGAAAGACTTGCCGTCGAGGAAGTGTCGTCAAAAAGAAGAGCAGTGACTGTATCGTTGATCCCTGTTGCGCGTGTCCACGAGGCGCCAACATCGGTTGATATGTATAGCCCTCGTGTCGTACCCGCGGCGACGATGCCGGAAGAATCAACTGCAAGGGCGCGCACCCATGTGCTATCGGGAATGCCGGTGCTCATCGGCGTCCAATTCGTGCCGTGGTTCGTCGTTCGAAGAACGCCATTACGCGTGCCCGCGTAAAGGATCTGCGCGTTCGTCGGATGAGGTGCTATCGAGAACACGTTGTCCCCCGCGGCAACCAAGCGCTGCATGACCCATGGTGAAAAAAGTCCTGGCGGCGACGTGGCGATCCCCTCTTGAAGCGTTGGGTTAAGCCAGATGCTCGCATAGAGATAATTGTCGGGCGCGACAACAATCGTGCGGGCGGTGAACGCAGCATTGTACTTGCGTTCCCATGTTTGCCCTCCATTCGACGAGGCAAAAATGCCACCCGGAATTGAGGGATAATTGAAGCTTCCGGTCGTAGCCCACAAGTTACCGAACGAATCAATGGTCAGGTCGGTGATGCCGCCGCCAATGGGAGAGCCGACTTGCTGCCACGCTTGGCCAAACGCAGCTGCGCCCATGCAGAAACTCGTGACTACAGCGGAGAGAATTCTGCGGTACGATTTCATGGCACCTCCTCGCATGAATGTTGAAGAACAGTTTTCCCCCACATCTTTATCACACGGATGCGCGTGAAGTTTTTTTGAGGAGTGACAACTGAATTCTCAAACGGACGTCGGGGGAAATCCTTTTCCTCTGCGTCCTCTGCGATCAGCGTTTTTTATCGCCCGATATGATAAAACGCCGCCCAGTAGAAGGGATGAGCATAACGTGAGGTTTGCTCCTCATTGATGAATTCGCGCTGCGCCCGAGCAAGCGCAGATACGAGTGGACGGGGAGTTGAATGGAGTTGCGAGAGATGTCTGTAAAAACCAGACATGAAGTTGAAGGTTGCTTCATCATGCAGCAGCCACATGGGAGAAACGACCGACCGAGCTCCCGCTGAGAGGAATGCAATGGGAAAGCTGACGACGACGTTGCCTCTGGAAAGATCCCCTGTCATCCCGGCAGCCAATCCCGTTTCACATGCGCTCAGAATGACCGTGACGGGGGGAAGTTTCCTATCAAGGATTTCAGCCAATTGAAGTTTGCAGTCAGCGAGCTGGATGTGTGGGTGCAATGGGGCTTGCGTCATCGCCTTGCCATGCGCGGCAATGTGAATCATGTCGTGTTTAGAGATTTCGTCAAGAACACGCGAGCAGGTTGCATCATCGTCCATCAACAACGTACGGTGAGCAGACATGTCGGATGGAATTGAACGGGCTTCCCTTTCCGCAAAGCGCAGCGTCGCTCGATCAGGAACGACAGCAAGGAACCGTGTTGGACGTGCTCTGCGATTCGTCCTGCCAACAAGTTGAGTTGCCGATTGATGGTAACTCAGCTCGTACCTCTCGATAAAGTACCGGGAAGCACGATGCTGAGTATGCGACGCAATCAGCGCTGCAAAGGGAATGGCGTGCAACGTCCCCGCAGGCAAGATGATCACGTGATCGCCTTCATGGATCAGCCTCTCGCGTTCCACGGGCGCGATAAGTCGGTCGTAAAGGAAAGACGCGGGAGATTTCCACAGCGTGTCGCGTGGTTCGTAAGCTCCACGCCGTATCGTCTCATCGAGCGTCTTTGCCGCTTCCGTTAATTCGCGAGACGTCGCTGCAAGGCGAAGCAACCTTCGTTCCTTCATCCTGATGACGAAAATGAAAGCGTCGTTGTCCCCAACAACAAACTCAAGAACGACCTCGTCGGGGGCTAATGAATGTTGCACCTCAGCCAACGAAGCGAGACGCTGCACACGCAATGCATGAATCGTTTTGGCATACGTGGGCTGGAGTTTACGCGCGGCATTGTATGCTCCGATGAACTCCTCGACCATGGCACGACATTCCGCTGCGCTCACATTGTCCATCCGCTCGAGCAATGTTTTGTACTGGAACCACATTTCTTGAGGCTCGCCCCTGTTCGATTCAGGCGCCAAGTCGCCGACGGTGTACAGCAACGAACGATGACGCTCAAGAACATGAAACACAGAGTCCATGTTTCCGATGAGAAGCGCTGCGGAGACAAGCTTGCTATACAGTTGGTGTCGTTGCCTCGTCAGTGAGCCGAGACGAAATGGAAAATCTTGATGCGAGGTTTGCGTGAGGTATTGCTCATCGAATGCTCGCGCCGCGTCGCTCAAGAGTCGGAATGCTTCTTGCGGCTTTCGTTTTCTCATCAACACCTCGGCAAGCAACAGGTTGCCGGGTGGGATCTCCGCACGCGAGTGAGCATAACTTCGCATCGCTGCACGCTCGGCTTGGTCGAGTCTGCCAAGCTCCATCAGACTGATCGCATAGTTGCCGAGTGCAACGCCTAATCCGCTGGGGTACGGCAAAGAGTCGCACAAATGAATCGCTCTCTCTTGCAACGAAGCTGCCTCCTGCCATCTCTTCTCGCGCGTGTGGACGATCGCCCTCCAGAGAAGCTCGTGAATCTCTCCTTCGCTCGAGGTCACAAACGCCGAATCGTGCAGCGGGACACCAAGAGTGTGCTCGTCGAATGACTGGTAGAGCATTTCGGTGAGTGCCCTTGCCGCTACTTCGCGACCCCATGCGTAACCGATACGCGTGCTCAACTCGAGCGACTTTTGTCTGTATGAGAAGGCGAGACCCCTCAGCCTTTCATCGCCGGTGAATGGCGAGAGGAAATAATAGCTATCCGCCAATCCGAGCTGATCGCCGATCTCATTTCGAATAGCGAACGCCCTGAGGTGCATTGCGATATCGCCATCGAGCAGAGCGATGTTGCTGAGCGTGGTTGCTTCCCCAATGTTGTCGTCGAGGCGACGATACAATGCGAGGGCAGGCTCATAGAATACGCGACGCGCTGAGTCCGCCTTGCCTGCGTACCAAGTCAGCACACCCAGCTGTCGCAACGCGTCTGCCGTTGTTTGCAGGTCACTGCCTTGACGGGCGAGTCGGAGAGAGCGTGACTGGTATACGTGTGCGGAATCGTATGCGCCTTTGTTGAAATGAATGCGGCCGAGGACGTGGAAACAACGCGCAAGTGCTGATGAGTCGGAGATTGAGTAAGTAAGTTTCTGCACAATCGTTGATGAGGAATCAAGATTGCCAAGGTAATAATGGGCAAGCGCGAGCGAGAGAAGGTGATTCGTGCGACCGGCGGAATCTTCACCTGCCAAAGCGGAGAAGGCATCGCGCGCTGCCGCGAGGTTGCCGCGTTTCAGCGAAACATTGGCGTAAAGCCTGTGCGCTTCGAGATCGTACGGGTTTCTCTCACGGACCTCGCGAAGCAACTCCTCCGCTTCGATGTAACGCGACTCGTCAACGAGTGATCGTGCATGCGTCAGCCCACGTGAGTGATTCGTGAGCGCGTAGATGAGTAATCCGAGGATGAGGACCAAGAAACAGAGAAGGAGAGTCCTCCGGAGACAACGACGTTGGGAGGGGTTTGACTGCGACGGGCTATCTCGATCCCAAGAAGCCACCGATGATCGCAAGGATCGGTTTGAGTCGTTGAGCAGCAGGATCTACTTCGACGCCAAAGTTCTCCAGTGCTGTCGCGCCGAGCAGGTGGAGGGAGCCTTTTGGTCCGAACACGACGGGACATGGCATCGTTTCATTAAGCGCATGCAAAGTAAACAATGCCGCGCCTAACAGTCGCCGCTCTCGCCGCCCGTCCGCAAGTACGAGTTCTCTGCTATGCAAAGGCTCGAGGCCGATGGCGTGAAGCCGGTCCTCCGGTACGAGGCTATACAATGCGCCCGTGTCCACCCAAAAATCTTCTTCAAAGAAAAGATTGGCATTGGACGGGTTGGCTACTTTGACGCGAACTTTGAACATACCCATAGTGATCCACCTGCGAGTACTGTATCATGGTAACGAATTCAGGAGAAACTTGCACGGAAACCTGAAACCGAATTTTAGCTTCACGCAAAGACGCAAAGCCGCCAAGCTTTGTTTTGGAAAAGTGAGCAAATGAGATTTCACTATATTGGTGAACAGCACGCAAAGCGCATTCAACTCGGAGTTCTGTGCTTCTTTCGTTCTTTGCGGCTTTGCGTGAGATTTCTATGTCAGAATTCAGGGAGACAAATCGGGATTGTAACTCAGAGAGCTTGGGTTACTGCTGCCCTTGATCTCCAATTTTTTCCAATGGACGAAACGAGAACGCATGAAATGTCGGGCGTTCGGTTATTGAGTCGGTGAACGGTACTTCGATACTCCAAAGATAGTTCTTACCCGACTCAAGCACAACGCTCGACGGAAGAGTTAGCGTGGTGTCGCGAACGAATGCAGACCAGAGCGGCACACCATTCTCTGCAAACAATCGGAAGCGATAACCCGCCGGCGATGTTGATCGCCACGTGAACCTCACGGGGGTCTCATGTACGACAGCGTGATCCTGAGGGGAAATGTTCTCGATCGTCGCCGTTTCGTGGCCAGAACGGAATTGCGAGGGTGCGGGCAGATGTTTCTTCAAAAAGTACATATACGACGTCACAAGAATGGCGACAGCCGCAAGCCCAGCCAGCGCAAAGCGAGCAGGCGGATTCAGGAAATTGAAGAGACGCATGAATCCCCTCCGCCCGGATGGGACAAGTTGCATGACGCGTTGGCGGGTTTTTCTATCAACGCGTAATGGAACTTCTTTCGAGAGCACGGCAGGAATTTGTGCTATCGCAGCGAATTGACTTGCACACGCAGCGCATCCGCCAATGTGTGTTTCGACGCGGGTCCGCTCATCTCCTTCGAGCCTGTTTTCGATGTAGAGAATAAATTCAGCTTCTGTCAGATGCATGTGTTGCCTCCTGCTTATAGCACACGGAAAATCGGCGGATCATTTTTTCTCTCGTTCAGCTTTTTCGCGCAAGCGCCGAAGTGCAGTTCTCATCAGCGGATACACTCGCTGTTCGGGTGAGATGCTCATCGCTGCGGCGATCTCTGCGCCGCTCATCTCCTCCCAGAAGCGAAGCCGCAGAATCATTTGCTCTTGTGGAGCCAACTCGTGAAGCCAAGCCTCTAACCATCGGTGAAGGTCTTCCGTGTCGTAATCAGGTTCGGTAGGCTGCATGAACTCTTCATCGAATGGAACGAACGCAAGGGTGCCGGGTGATGGCCGCGCGCTTTCATGCACCTCCAGCACCTTTACGATGAGGCGATCGGCTTCGGCGGGAGTGTGAAGCCTCGCCTGCACAAGCTCTCGAATCTCGTCCGTCGTGTGACCCTTCCAGTAGTAGAGACGGAAAATCCACTGCTCGAGTTCGGACATCCGTTGAACCGTGCGAGGCAGTTGCTTTCGCCCATGCACGCTCCGATGGAGATCAATGCACATGTTTCTCGTGACCGCTGCAAGCCACGTTGTGAATGGTGGCGAATGCTCGCCATACGTCGCCTTGAAGCGTCGGAGGATTTCGAAGTTGTTTGCTGCAAACCGCTCGCATACATACACGTACTTCTCCATTGCTGCATCGTGGTCGTGTTCGAACTGCCAGATGACATTGAGGAAAAGTCGTGAATAGCGGTCGAGGAATTCTCTCCACTGAGCGCTCTGGTCGCCTTTCCCTGAAACCAGTCGGGCAATGAATTCTTCGTCGGTCATGTGTGTTGCGACGGATCTGAAAGCATCGCAAAGTGGTGAGAACATAATAGTCAAACGAGAGACACAAGGCAAGAAGGGAGGCTTCCTGAGTTGGACTTGCCGTTTTTGCCACTGTACGGGAGGCAAAATCGAGTCTTGGAACCATCCTCCCTTGTTGCATGCAGGAAATACCTTCGCGATATTACGCCAGCGATTTCCCCGTAGCCGGCAGCAGTTACCCGAAACGGTATGCCGCGCCGATTGCCGCGCGCATGCACGACTTGATCTGGCTGTGTGTTGATTGGACTTTGACACTCAATCGTAGAATGTCGGTATGGCGGCGCGGTGCGGCAAGGCGAGACGTTTGCGATCATGTCAAATCACACGACAATGCAAGAACAAAAAGATATCATCGATTGCTATGACAAAACAGCAAAGAACTATGCGGAAAAATTCATAGACGAGTTACGCCACAAGCACCTCGACAGAATTCTATTACAATCTTTTGCATCTGAAAACCGGGACAAGGGAACACTCATAGACTTGGGCTGCGGTCCTGGTCAGACAACAAAGTATTTAGCGGACTGCGGAGTAACCGATATACTCGGTGTGGATATTGCTCCCAATATGGTACGTGTTGCAAAAAGCATAAATCCGCAACTACACTTTGAAACGGCCGACATGTTGGCATTGCAATATCCCGACAGATTTTTTGGCTCTGCTATTGCCTTTTACTCAATCGTACACTTTGACTACGAGCAAATCAAACTCGCTTTCAGAGAAGTAAGAAGAGTGTTAGCCGAGAGCGGACAATTTCTTTTTTCATTTCACGTTGGTGACGACTTAGTGCACCTGGACAACTTCCTTGACCACCAAGTGAACATTGACTTCTATTTCTTAGAGACACATAGAGTTCGAGAATTGCTGACAGAAACAGGTTTTGAAATAATAGACATTATTGAAAGACAACCCTACAACGACGCTGAATACCCAAGTAAGCGCGCGTACATCTGGACGCACAACAACAATCGCTAACACGGGTTCTGCGTCTGGCAGGTACACCAATTCCCTATAGGGTCAGCACGGTCTTAAGAAAGGATGTTTTTGGTGCAACAGGTTTTGCTCATTGCTGTCGGCGGCTCTCTCGGAGCCATCGCTCGCTACGGCTTATCAACGTTCGTGTATCATACGACGAGCGCGACATTCCCCTGGGGAACGTTGGTCATCAATCTCACAGGGTCGTTTGCGATCGGCCTAGTGATCGAGCTCTTCGATACTGCCATCATTCCCACTGAATGGCGAAGCTTGATCACGATTGGCTTCCTCGGCGCGTACACAACATTTTCCACCTATACCCTTGAGACGGTCAATCTCCTTCGAGATGGTGAGTTGAAACTTGCTGTTTTCAACGTCGTTGCCAGCAATCTCGTCGGTATTCTGTTCGTCGTGCTGGGTATCTACACATCCAGGTTTCTCCTAAAGACGTTCTCCTAACGGTGAGACTATGAAACTTCCAGAAGATGCGTTGCTCTTACGGGTATTCATCGGTGAGTCCGACCAATATCACGGCAAGCCGCTCTACGAGCAGATTGTCGTCAAGGCTCGAGAACTTAACCTTGCCGGAGCGACTGTTCTCCGTGGCATTATCGGTTTCGGAGCCGCCAGCCGCATCCACACCGCTAAGCTACTCGAACTCTCCCTCGATCTGCCAATCGTAATCGAAATTGTGGATACGGAGGAGAACATCAATAAACTCATGCCCTTTATTGACGCGACGGTCGAGGAAGGTTTAGTCACGTTAGAGAAAATGCGAGTCATCAAATACCGACACAGTCAGCAGTAATCGGCAGGCGGCGCAACGAATGCACAACAGAATCTACCACGAGAGAAAAAACACCCTGCGAGATGCTCGACTCTCTCCCCTGCATTGCTGCCAACAAATAGCTGTCCCTGAAAGCACGAATGTGAATAGCCGAGGGCAACGCCCTCGGTGTTGGAAATACCCTTTTGGTGTGAACCCTTTTCCGAAGGAATTGCTTCGCCAAAAGGGTTCAACGTTTTTCGCTAAGGGTCGTGGTGCTCGCCTTGCGGAGCGTCAATTAGTAACAGTGTGTGCGATCTGAAGCATGTTCGCCTCCGACCTTGGGCAACGGAAAACGTGAAGTTCAGCATTGAAGAAGACGCAAGAATAAATCACAAGAAGAACAACATCTCTAGGCGAAATGGCATGACCAAGCAAATTGCAGATGGGATACTACACAAAGTCCCACAAGACATGGAGAAAGTATTGGCGTCTAACACGCAACTCCTTAGCCTGTGGAATAACCTCACGCCAATTCAACGCAACGAATGGATTTGTTGGGTAACCATCGTCAAAAAAGCGGAGACGAGGGAAGATCATATTGAAAGAATGGTCGAAGAATTGAATGACGGCAAACGGCAGCCTTGTTGCTGGCCCGGTTGCCCTCATCGGCGACCGAAAGCAAAAAAATGGTTCAAATAGAGTTTGCCTATGGATACGCGTACCTACCACAACAAATTCTCCTCCGACGAAAAAGCAATTTGCCAATTGCTTTTTCTACAGATCAAAAAGCATCTGTTAGGTGCAGACAACAAAATCTGGCATGGACACCCCGTGTGGTTTTTGGATGGCAACCCGATTGTCGGCTACAGCAAACAGAAGAAAGGGATTAGACTCATGTTCTGGAGCGGGGCAAGTTTTGAGGAAGAGAACCTATCGGTAAGAGGAAAGAAATTCAAAGACGCTTCGATCTTCTATAACAAGAAAGATGAAATTGACACGAAAGATTTGAAACGTTGGTTGAGAAAATCACAGGACATTCAATGGGACTATAAGAACATCGTACGAAGAAAAGGACGCTTAGAAAGAATCAAATGAACTGGGCGAACAACTTGCTATCTTGCTTCTCTCTTACGCCTCCCTCTTCAGCACGTTGAGCGCTTCTCCTACAACGTAGTTCGATCCAGTGACGAGAATCTTTCCACTACGCGTGGACAATCGCGCACGTCTCATACCGTGTGTTACAGAACCGCCGTTGAAAACGGACGCGCACCAAGCCTCAGCAATACGGGCTACTTCGAGAGAAGGCAGGGCACGCTCCATCTTTGGAGCGACTGCAATGAATCGCTTTGCCATTCGCGCGAGCGGCTCAATCATCGTTCGGTACTCCTTGTCCTTCATGACCCCAAAAACCACAGTCAGGTTTCGTCGGGTCGCCGGCGAGAGCGACTCGATCAATGTTGTGATGCCATCCGGATTGTGAGCAACGTCGAGAATGAATCGCTTGCCGACACGTTCGAGCCGTCCGCGGATACCGGTGTTCTGCTGAACATGCATCAATCCCCTCCGAACGGTGAGTTTGGAGAGGTGAGGAAAACGCGACGTACTACTTCTGACAAACTCAACAACAGCGCTTGCCAGAGCGGCGTTTCTTTTTTGATGTCTGCCCGCTAATCCAAGGTGTGCCCTGTTGAACGCGAATCGCCGCGCCTCGATAAGTTTCGACCCTTTCCGCTGCGCGATGCCGTGAAGCACTCGAAGCACCTCATCGTCATCTGACGCCGTCACGCAGGGGACGCCGCGCTTGATGATGCCTCCTTTTTCCCGTGCAATCTTTGTGATGGTGTTGCCTAAATACATTTGATGTTCGAGCGCGACGTTCGTAATCGCACTGACAAGCGGATGGATGATGTTCGTTGAATCCAAGCGCCCGCCAAGACCCGTCTCGATGACGGCAACATCAACACGTTCATCTGCAAAGTACTGAAAAGCGATGCAGGTGGTCGCCTCGAAAAACGTTGCGTGATGTTTCTCGATCATCGGACGCAAATCGCTCACGTATTCGACGAGCCGATCTTCCGGCATCTCGATTCCATTGATGCGAATGCGCTCAGTGAATCGAACAAGATGCGGCGAGGTGTACAAGCCGGTTCTGTATCCCGACTGGCTAAATATCGAGGCAATGAATGCGCAGGTTGAGCCTTTCCCGTTTGTCCCTGCAACATGGATGGATGGAACCTTCAAATGAGGATTGTTGACAGCCTTTGCTAGCGCTCGGATGTTGCGCAAGCCGAACTTCATCCCGCGGGATTGTAAGCCATAGAGATAGCGAAGAGTCTGAGGATACGTCATCGAGAACACTCCGTGCGCGGACTTGTCGCCAGTCTACAACCAGCTCGAAATCGCAGAAACGTCCGCTTTGGCGTCGAGCGTGCCGACGAGGTCGGCAACATCGTCAATGTTCTGGTCTTCGCAGAACGCGCGAATGCCTTCGGCGATTTTGATACCAACACCGGGGGCAATATAGTTTGCAGTCCCAACTTGGACGGCGCTTGCGCCAACCACCAAGAATTCAATAGCATCAACGGCGTTCATGATACCGCCGATACCGATGATAGGAATTTTCACCGCCTTGGAGCACTCGAACACTTTCGCAAGGGCGATCGGCTTTATCGCAGGACCCGACAGACCGCCGGTTACCGTCGAGAGAACGGGCTTGCGCTTCTGAATATTCACTGCCATGCCGATCACCGTGTTGATGACCGAAATCGCATCGGCGCCCGCACCTTCTGCCGCGCGTGCAAACTCAGCAATGTGGGTGACGTTGGGGGTGAGTTTGATGGAAAGGAATTTTTTCGTCCGCGCGCGCAGACGCCGCGTAATCTCCTCCGTCATCGGACAACTTGTGCCGAAACTCAGACCTCCCTCCTTCACATTCGGACAGGAGACATTGATCTCGTAGCCATCAATTCCGTGCTCCGCCTCGAGCAGGTCGAGAACTTGGCAGTATTCGTCAATCGAACTCGCCGCAATATTTGCAATGATTGCAGTGTCAATGGTCTTCAAGAACGGCAGCTTCTCATCAATGAATCGTCGCACGCCGATGTTCGCGAGTCCAATCGAATTCAACATGCCGCTCGATGTTTCGATAATACGCGTCGGTGGATTCCCATCTCGCGGCTTCAAGGATAAGGACTTCGTAACGATACCGCCGAGTTTAGCAACATCTACAAACGACCTTGTATCGTCTCCATAACCATATGTTCCAGAGGCAACTAAGACAGGGTTCTTAAATTTAACTCCAGCTAATTGAACGGCAAGATTCATCGCATCAAAACTTGATTTTTCGAATATCGAATGTTGGACCATCCTTACACATGAGCGCATACTTCCGTTCGCCTTCGCGCAACTCGACGGGACAGCCTTGACAAAATCCGAACCCACATGCCATAGGACCCTCGAGCGATACCTCGCACGGCAAGCTGTTCTGCAAAGCGAAGTCGGCAACGGCCCGGAGCATGTTTGTAGGCCCGCATGCGAACATCTTCACCCGTTTCCCAAAAAACTTCGTACTCTCTGCCTTCATCAAGTCGACGACAGTTCCATGAAAGCCCCGGCTTCCATCATCGGTTGCGACATGAACGTTTTCCAGGTGCTTCTCCACTAACTGCGCTGCAGTTCTTGCGCCGATGAATGTAACGATTCGCTTCGAGTAACGCTTAAGCGTCTCGGTCGCAATCGGGAGCGGAGCAATGCCTAGGCCACCGCCCACAAGTATCGCTGTCTCGAAGTCATCCGCAGCAAGTGAGAACGGAACGCCCAAAGGACCGAGGACGTCAAGACGCTCTCCTACCTCCTTTCGATGAAGTATGCTGGAGCCTTTTCCAACAACGTTGAAGATGATCTGGATGTTGCTGCCGTCGGTTCGATACACGCTGAACGGACGCCGCAGCAGCGGATCGTTGCGAGTATCCACTTTGATGTTGACGAATTGACCAGCGCGAATCAGCGGGCTGATTTCGGGAGAACGAAATGTGAGGACAAAAATATTGTCGGCAACCTTTTCAACAGCTTGGACAGAACACTCGGTAAGAATCATTATGGTTTGGGAGGCTCTTCCTCTTTCTTGGGTTGCTCTTTGAGAATCGGAAACTCATCAATCACGGAATCTTTCCGGACATCCTTGACGGGTGGAGTAAGGGGAACCTCTAAAGGCTGTTTGTTGAGTCCGGCAGCACTGTCCGATGTCGTTGCTTGATGCTTCAATGAATCGCGCTGCGCTTCTTGCAGTTGCTTCTGCCGTGCCGACTCCACTTCGGCAAGTTTTGGTTGAACAAGTGCCACATATTGAGATGATGGAAAGCGCTTTACAAGCCTTTGATAATTTGCAATCGAGCTATCTGCATTCGGTCGAAGGTTCTCATAAATCCACCCAACAGTGTACTGCGCCTTTGCCGCAAAAGGCGACGTTGAATCGCGCTCGGCGATTTCTTTCAATGATTTCAGCGCCGCGCCAATCTCCCCGTTTTTCGTCAAGGCTTCAGCCCTCAAGTATTTCCCCTCGACGTCGTCGGATTCTTTTTTCGTCTCTGGCAGTTTCAGATGACGGCGAGCCTCAACCGCAAATTCTGATTCAGGAAAACGTTTCACGATTTCTGAGTTCAAGGAATCGACGCGCGATGGGGAAACCGTTGAGTCGGTACGGTAAATCTGCGCGAGAGTAAACAACGCGCGCGCAGCGAGACCACTGTTCGGATGATCCTCCAACAAACGCCGATACCAATACGTCGCCGAATCTACGAGGCCAAGCCCTGAATAAAATAAGCTCGCCAGCTCGCTCTTTGTGTAAGCAAGTCGAGCCATGACGGTATCAATCGGCGGCGGCGGAATTGACGGCGCCGTTTGTGCGAGGCTGTCGGGTTTCTTGAAAGCAAGCGTCGAATCGGTAAGCGTCGTATCTCGCTTAACACGTTTCTTCAACGAATCGGCGCCTGCCGTCTCCCCTCGCGCTTGGGTTGCGATGTAGGCACGAAGGCTGTCAGACGTTGCCAAATTAGAGCGATACTGCGCGTAGCGATTCATTAGCTCGCTTCGCTTCACCAACTCCACGGTGATTGGAGCTTGGGGGAATTCTCCCTTCCCCTTTTCGTATGCGACACGGGCAGAATCATAATCGAACAACTTCGTTTCATAGAGCTGCCCCAACGCGAAGTATGACTTTGCGGCAACTTCCGTTCGCGCATACGCCGTGTCAACATAGCGATACTGCGCCTCAGCAGATGGGTAATCCTCGGCATCGCGGTACGCATTCGCAAGGGCTAAATCAATCTCGCCGAAAAAATCCCGATAATTCGTATTCTTGATGAGCGAACCGAGTAACGCGAGCGCCTCCTCATGCTTCCCGAGTTTTGAAAGCATCCGCGCTTGGCCCATCTCACCCCAATATACACCGACAACATCGCCGCTTGCCTCCGCAGAACTCCTGTACGCCTCAAATGCTGCGACAACGTTCGACTGCGCAATTCTGATATTGGCGATCGCGCGATACGCCGCCGCGCGCTCCTCCGCCGTTTCTGCCAACTCCGCAACTACCTGATACGACGCGAGCGCCTCCTCCAGATTGGAATTCTCCTCAGCAATATGCCCAAGCAAATTCGCTGTGCGCGCGACGATACCCTGTTCATCCTCCTTCTTCGCTTCGTCAAGCACCTCCCTCGCTGTGCTCGACGCCCCCTCCTTGTCGCCTCGCCGATACATCGTCTGCGCAAGCAGCAACTTCGTCTCAAATCGCAAGCCGCTCTCGGGAAACGTTGTCAAAAGCTCCGTGAACTTTCGCTCCGCCGCCTGATGTTCGTTCTGATAGTAATATGACTTCCCAATCATCAACAGCGCATCATCAACAAGCTTCGACTCAGGATGATATTGCAAGAGCTTCGAACATTTCTCGATAACCGTTGCGAACTTCGTCTTCGTTTGCGCGGGAACATCGAACGGAGCCAAATACGGTCGCTCAGCGGCAGGAGCAGCACCCTGCCCACCCACCGGATTGAGCACTTCTTGCTCCGCTTCAGTGAAAGCCTTTTGGGCGTTGTAGTACGTATTGAAATACGCGCCGACAAAATCGCCGACAACGCAACCGCTTAGGAGGACAATGGTGGAACTGCTAAAACAAAGGAGGAGTCGCCGCAAATCAGAATCCCGTTTCAAACTTCACGAATCAAGTTACTCAATAAGCATAGGAAAATCAATTTCGACCGACAGCACGACTCGAAGTTTCTTTTGGGGCTGCTGATGTGCTACATCGTCCCACCACTCTACTGCGCCGCGCTCAACAGTCGTTGTCGTGGAAACTTCATCCGCCTTCCTCGCTCATGCCCTTGCCCAAAGCATCGGCACCCCGCGTGTACAGGGGGGACCCCCACGCTAATACAGCTCTTCGCACATTCTTGGTGACATACTAAGCACCAACGTTAAACCTAACGGCACTCCATCGTTTCTAACTTCCGAACGTACTGTCTACAACGTTGCGCGGGGGCTCTTAGCGATCCTCAGATGTCGTACAACGATGTATCAACGTAAGGAGAGAACAACAACTTCATCACTCAAAGGAGGAAATCATGTTCAAAACAACTCTCGCGACACTTGCAGTCGTCGCAACACTCACGGCAACAGTACTCGCCCAACCGCGTGGCGAACCGCGCCGCATCATCGAAAAAGAACTCATCGGCGGACCCGCGATGCTGAAAGAGAAACTCAATCTCACCGACGAGCAGGAAACGAAGATACAAAAGCTCCGCATCGAGCTGATGAAAAAGCAGACACAGCTCCGCTCACGAGTCCAAACACTTCGGCTGGACAGCAAAGAATTGTTCCTCGCCGACAAAGTTGATCGCAAAGCTCTCGAGAGCAACATCAAAGCGATCTCGGACGCACAAGAACAAATGAAACTGAATTTCGTTGATCATTGGTTCGCTGTGAATGCAATTCTCAACGCCGACCAACAGAAAATCTGGAAACAGCACGCGATGCAGATGGGAGAGCGGATGAAAGGCATGGTCCGCGAAGGGCTGCGCCAGCGTATGCGCTTACGCATGCACGATGATATCGGAAGTCCGGAACAGGACTTCTGATCCTTCCCGGAAGAAAAACACAAAACGAGCGGATGACGAATCCGCTCGTTGTATTTATGTCTAAGGTTTCGTGTTATTTGGGATTGGTGGGCCTGACATCAATCTCACTAAACATACTCCGTGTAGGGGCAGTCACCGCAAACACGACCGCATCGGCGACATCCTCCGGTTGCGTAATCTTGTCGCCGCGTTTATTCATGGATGAGAATGTTGTATCAACCGACCCCGGAAACACAGTAACAACGCGAATATTGTGCTCACGCACTTCGAGCATCAGCGAGCTTGCCCATCCGCGCAGTGCCCACTTCGTTGCTGCGTAGCCCGTGCCATTGATGAAGCTGTTCTTCCCCGCCAGCGAAGCAATGTTGACGATGGCGCCGCTTTTTTGTTTGATCATATGCGGTAGCGCAGTTTTCGTCAGCACGAACGGCGCACGCATGTTGAGCTTCCACATTTCATCGAAGTCGGCTGTCCCCATGTCCGCGAACGGCTTGAAGACTCCCCTTCCTGCGTTATTCACGACGATGTCAATCCGCCCGTACGTCTTGACGGCTTCGTCCACCAACATCCGAACGTGATCATCGTTCGTCAAATCAACCTTCAGTGAGATAGCCTTCCCACCGTGAGCGCGCATTTCTGCTGCGAGAGACTCAAGCTCATCGTTTCCACGGGCAGCAAGAGCAACCGATGCCCCCTCACGATGCAGTGCCATGGAAATCGCTCTGCCGATTCCCCTGCTCGCGCCCGTAACAATTGCGACCTGCCCGTCCAACCGCTTCATGGCTGCGCTCGATTCGCCTTTGTGAGATCAAGGAATTCCTGGCGTGTTCGCATATCATCGCGGAAAACGCCCAACATCGCGCTCGTCGTCGCGATCGAATTCTGCTTCTCTACGCCGCGCATCATCATGCACATGTGCCGTGCTTCAATGACAACGCCGACGCCGTCAGGCTGCAGGTATTCGTAGAGCGTGTCGGCAATTTGCCGTGTCAGCCGCTCCTGAACCTGCAACCGTCGCGCAAAGACATCAACAATGCGCGGAATTTTGCTCAACCCAACGATCTTCCCGTTGGGAATGTAGGCGATATGCGCCTTTCCGAAAAACGGCAGCATGTGGTGCTCACACATGCTATAGAAATCTATATCCTTCACGATCACCATTTCGTTATACTTCTCTTCGAAGATAGCGCCATTGAGCACCGTGCCGATTTCCTTGCGATAGCCTGCCGTGAGAAACTCAAGCGCCCTGGCAACGCGGTGTGGTGTTTTGAGCAAGCCTTCCCGCCTCGGGTTCTCGCCGATTTCCTTTAGCATACCCTCGACTAGTTCTTCGAGCGATTCGTTGTGCATGATGTTCTCCTACTCTCCGCGATACTCGACGAAGTTGTTCTCCGATTCGTACAACTTTATCGAGCACAGTTTTCCCCCATGAATTTTCGGCTCGAGAATCTTCCAGAATGCAATCGCCATATTCTCCGCTGTGGGGATGATGCCTTTCAGAAAATCAATATCGAGATTCATGTGCTTGTGGTCCACAACATCAATGATTTCCTCATTGATAATATCCGAGAGCTTTTTCAGATCAATGACCATCCCGGTCTCCGGCGGCGGTGTGCCGACGACGGTGACTTCGAGTTCGTAGTTATGGCCGTGCCCATTCGTCCAAGCACATTTTCCGAATACCTCGACGTTTTTCTCATACGACCATGCATCGTTGTACAGCCGATGCGATGCACTAAAGTGTTCTTTCCGCGTGATGTAAACCATTACTACCTCATGTCCGTAAATGTCCGTGGATTATCTGAATAGTTGGGTGTTGCACTTTGGAGTTGCGGAGGGGTACAACGGTGACAAACCGGATTTGACTCCTCGCGTCATTCACTCAGCGCTTCCAACACTTCCTCTGTATGTCCCTCCACCTTCACCTTCGGGAAAATGTGCGAGATCGTTCCGCGTTCATCAATGATGAAGGTCGTTCGG
>CAYUFU010000077.1:14706-17995 GCA_964444145.1 uncultured Chitinophagales bacterium | reverse complement strand
TTTCGGATTAGCGGGAACGATTGCGTCAATCGCGGGGTCGAGACGAAGAACTTCGACGTTCACTTCGCTTGGCGTAATTGCGACAGGCTCGCCGGTACCTTTGAAGAACTCAAGCTTCGCGAAACGAATGTAAATGTAATTCGTCGGCGGACTGGAAATCGGACCATTGATGCCGAAGATAGCAAGCTGTATCTGCTGCCCAGGCTTCACGTTGCGACCAACGACGAGACGATTCGTCGCATTCCAACCCGCGACAACAGAGCCGCCCGACTGTCCGAGTGCGCGAGTGATTTCGCCGTCAACCCAAATCTCCGCGTAATCATCGAGCGAAGTCTCAAACACCATCGTCGAGTTCGCAGTCGAGAAATTTCCGACACGTTCGGGAACGGTGAACCGAATGCGATACCAATTGAACCCAACGCGTCCGTTCCCGCGCCGCTTGGATAGAGTTGTCGCGCCAATCTGTTCCCAACTCGCATCATCGAAATCCACGCCGCCAGCTTTCGGCGTAATGTCGTAGGTACGATTCGGAATGCTGCTTGGTTGTCCATCCGCGCCCGCGGTGCGAAAATCCGTTTCGAGGATCTTTACGTCGCTGTAGCGCCATTGACCGTTCACCGATTGAACGCCCGCGTCTGTCGCGAGGTCAATCGTTGCGTCGGGCATGACTGAGGGGAGAGGGGATTGAGCGAACGCGCTTACGTTCATCACTGCGAAGGTGAGAGTAAGTGCAAATTGTAGCAATCGTTGCTGCATCATAATACTCCATGAATGGATTTGCTTCTTTGAACGTGAACCCTGGACCTTAAACCAATACTCAGCAAAAAAAGGAAAGTGACAGGGACCCTTCGTCCACTCGCCGAGTCGAGTCTTCGACCTGCGGCGGACTAAGGATTTTTTAGCGCACCTTCACAACATAGTACGTAAACGAACTCGGCACTTGTTTGAACCAATGCGGGGTTCCCGCTGGTACGATGATAACGTCCCCCTTTTTCAGTTCGCGAGTTTCTCCGCCAGAGATTTCTTTGCCCCGAGTTTCGTCGGCGGCAATGGGGCGCGGTTCAACGACGGTTCCTCCCGTTACAAATGTTGCGGTTCCCTCTTGTACATAAATTATGTCGGCGTCTTTCGCGTGCACTTCCGCTTCGCCTGCTTTGTCGCGGCGGCTTGTGTGCACCATATACCTGTCGCTGTTTGTGAAGAGCTGGTCGCCCTTCTTGAATGATTCCGCGACTCTCTCTTTGCCAAAGTACGTGACTGCCGGCGGTGCGCTTTGCTTCATCGCTTCCCCCATCATGGGATTCCCGACAGCTTTGGCGCCTGCGATTGCCAATTCTTCATCCTGCGTGGCGCTCGCCGCTCCGCTCACACCAACACCACCAACAACTTGTCCGTCAACCATAATCGGAATACCGCCTTGCAACGGCGTGAAGTCGTTCAACGTCACCATCGAAGTGCGCCCGCCTTTGATGATGTCTTCAAACACTTTCGTCGGACGTTTGAAGATGACAGACGTGCGCGCTTTGCCAATGGAAATATTCGCGCCCGCAGCGAATGTTCCGTCGAGACGCTCGAGCGCCATCAGGTTTCCGCCTTCGTCAACGACGGCGATGACTCCGCCTGGCGCGTTGAGTCGTTTCGCTTCTGTTTGAGCCGCCGCGATGACTTTTCTCGCGCCATCGAGCGTGAGCGATTTGCGTTCGGCAACTTGTCCTAATGCAAATGCATTCAGGTGCAGTATTGCAATAAGTGTGTAGAGTGGTTTCATGATGTTCCTCACTAATTAGTTGATGGTAGAATAGCGAATGATCAATCGCTTACATACGCGCCCCGCAGTGGATGCATCGCTTCTCATTCTGATGATGGAGCTTCGCGCACGCGACCGCCTTGTTTCCCCGCGTTCGGACGTACATCTCTGATGCCATAAGCATCGCCAGTGGAGGCGCCACAAAATAGATCCAGAGCGCATCCCAACGCATAGCCGCAAGCGCAGAGCCGAACGTGCGCGCAGGATTCAAACTCATTCCAGAAATCGGGGCTTCAAATGTTATGTACAAAGCCACGAGCGCTCCCGCAAACAACCCGGTAAAACGCGCAAACGACGGCGTGCTTGACACGCGCAGAATCACCGACATCATGATGAAGGCGATGATGAACTCACCAATGAACGCAGGCATTTCGCCCCACTCTCCCGGTAAGGTCGAAACAAAATTTACCAGCGGATGGCCCAACAACTCTCCAAGAAGCACTCGCGCTACCAACATCCCCAGAATTCCGCCGACGAATTGCGCGACGACGTAGAAGAATGCGTCCCACTTCTTCACTTTACCGAGTCGAAAAAATGTAAAGGTCACCGCGGGATTTAGATGAGCCCCTGACTGTTTTCCCCAAGGAGAGAAGACCAAGCAAATGGAGGTCGTCCCCATCGCAAGCCCCATGAAGAAGCGGCGCACGAACGCGTTATCAATCGCCTGACGGACGGGTGAAACTGGATGTTCGAGTAGCACACCGAACGCACAGGCCGAAATCATAAAGATACCGAGGCACACGGCCTCGATCAGATACTCGGGAAAATGTGAGCGCAATGCTTCGGTCATGACAAGTCCAGTGCAATCAAGCCTTCTAACTCCGATTTCTCATCTTCGAGAAACGCGGAGTATGCGCTTCGTAAATCTTCGATTGTCAAATCATCCCCGATGTAATCGTCGCTCAAAAGTTCGAGGAGGTCGGTTGCTGTGTCCATTGCAATATCTCCTTGTTTGATTGATGGTGAAGGAATGCTCCTTTATGCCGCCGCTCGCATTTCGGTTTCGACGGGCGGTTTCAATTCGGGCACGACGACTTCGCCAGCCATCGTGATCGCATAGCCGTGAAGCTCAGGCCTGTTCTGCTCATGTACCAATCCCACGTAACTTGTCGGCTGTATGACAAAGCCTTCCTGCGGCAAGCGCTGACTAAAGAAGTCATCAAACATCATATCTTCGACTACGGTCATATTTGTCTCCATCTGTCAGGGGATGATTATCTCTAAAAAGTTCGTGCACCAATTAGCGAAGTGGATGTCACGCAAGTATCAAACGAGAGTAAACGTTTGAGAGCGATTGGGAGTTGAGGCATAACGTTCAAGGTTCGAGATCCTACGGAGCTTCTCGAAGAATCGGCTACGTGTTTCAGGGCATTGGACTTTTCCCGCACACGACCATTGGTGAGCATGTCTGCGGCGTGTTGCGTGTGCTGAAGTGGGAAAAAACGAAAAGCAACTCAGACGCAATCTCGGATGTTCTTCAGA
>CAYUFU010000077.1:5881-14606 GCA_964444145.1 uncultured Chitinophagales bacterium | reverse complement strand
GAGCAACAACACCAGGAACTGCTCGTCACGGACATCAAACACATTCTTTCGATGAGTCCGCTGCGACCCGTATATAAGAAAGCAGCACCAAAGAGTGTAAGAATAGAAATTCCCAAGGCGAAGCTCATTCCGCTCGGTGGGGGAGTATTTGAACTAGGCGCCAACGGGACGGGATTCGCTTGGGACAATGAATTCCCGCGACACAAAACGTACGTGAATGATTTTTCTCTCATGAATCGCCTCGTCACGAACGGAGAATACGTCGAGTTCATCAAAGACGGCGGCTATCAGAATCCGCTACTCTGGCTTTCGGACGGTTGGGACGCAGTGACGGCTCAAGAATGGGAGGCACCGCTGTATTGGCTGAAGAGTGACGGTGAATGGCGGATGATGACGCTCGCTGGCATGCGACCGATTGCTATGGATGAGCCTGTTGTTCACGTTAGCTACTACGAAGCATGGGCATACGCTCGTTGGGCTGGAAAGCGCTTGCCGACCGAAGCGGAATGGGAGATGGCTTCAACGCTTGTGGAGACTTCTCCGTCGTGCGGAAATTTTTTGGAGAATGAGAACTATCATCCCGTCCAGTACGGACAAGCCCCGGGTGTAAACGAGAGTGGCATCTCACAAATGTTCGGCGACGTATGGGAGTGGACCTCAAGCTCGTATTTGCCATACCCCGGATATAAACAAGTGGAAGGACCTCTCGGTGAGTATAATGGCAAGTTTATGATCAATCAAATGGTGTTACGAGGTGGATCGTGCGGAACGCCTCGTAATCATATTCGCGCAACCTACAGAAATTTTTTCCAGTGCGACAAGCAATGGCAGTTTACAGGAATAAAACTGGCGGACTCTAAACCCTGAACCCGCAGCGGACGGAGGGAGGGTGTCCCGCACTCTCGGAGTACCGACTGGGGAGTGATGAGTAATGGAATGAATTATGGAGCCAATCATGCAACAATCATACAAAATTCTACAGCCGCACGACCTTGAGCATTCGTTCACTGAGAATGATAACTTCGCCCTCGATGTGCTTGTTGGGCTTTCTGCACCTCGCAAGTCATTTCCTGCAAAGTATCTCTATGACAACAAGGGGAGCGAGCTGTTCAATCGCATAACCGAGCTGCCCGAATATTATCCAACGCGCTGCGAGCTTGAAATCATCCACCAGAACTCGCGGAACATTGCCCGTTACGTTGATTATGACCAGCCGTTCAATTTAGTCGAGCTGGGCGCGGGATTCAGCAAGAAGACGCTGACATTCTTGCGTGCATTCACGCAAATGAATCTCGACTTCCAATACGTTCCGATTGATATTTCTGAAGGTGCGATGAAGGGATTGATCGAGTCGTTGAGCCGACACATTCCCGAACTTGAGGCCAACGGACTTGTGACCGATTATTTCAACGGGTTGAAGTGGCTCAACCGAAGAAGTCAAAGGAAGAATCTCGTGCTTTTCATGGGTTCATCGATTGGAAATTTTACTCATGCGGAGAATACGCTTCTGCTTCGGAATCTCTGGAATTGTCTGAATCACGACGACGTCATTCTCATCGGCTTCGACCTGAAGAAAGACATTGACATGCTGATTCGCGCGTACAACGATTCACACGGGGTGACAAGAGATTTCAATTTGAATATGCTCGAACGAATCAACCGTGAACTCGGAGGCAACTTCGACGTCACGAAGTTCCGTCATTTTGGGACGTACGATGTTTTCAGCGGGGCGATGGAGAGCTATCTGGTAAGTTTGGAAAAGCAGTCGGTGTTTATCGAGAAGATCGGCAGGTGGTTCAGCTTCGAAGCGTGGGAGCCGATTCACACGGAGTATTCGTACAAATATCTGGTTCACGACATCGAACAGCTCGCGGGGGAAACGGGATTTGAGATTTACGAGCACTTGTTCGATTCACAACGCTACTTCACGGATTCGATTTGGAGGCTGTATAAGCCTGGTTCACTGCGCAAAAGAACTGCGGCGACACACCATGCTCAAGTGATGGGGTAACAGAGTGTCGGAGTGTATACTTTCAACCCAATCGTCCGAGTCAACGCTGCACCCATCAAGCCGAGCGCAACATAGCAGTGCTGGATATACTCCTTGACTGAACGCATAAACCCTCAGCACCGTTAGCGAAAACCGATTGCGTCGCATCATTAAGGAGTGCGTCGTAGTTTGAACTTGACTTCGCTTCGTTGTAGATAAACGTGTTGGCAAGCTGATGCAATTCGATTGCCTTCTGCCAGACATCCAGCTTCATGAAGCCGCGAGTTATGTTTCTTCGATTTGTGTATTCCCAGATCAACACTCGAGCTGCTATCAAGAATTCATTACTCTAATACCCCAACACTCCATTATTTCCGCTTCTCACCGCAGCAACTTCTCCAACGCCTTCAACAATTTCTCCGCAGTGTACGGCTTCGTCAAAAACAGATCTGCTTTCACTCCATCGGCAGCATCTTCATTCGATGCGAGTCCACTTGCCGCGATGATTTTCACGTGCGGACTCATCTTGCGCAAAGCCCGGATTGTTGCCGCTCCATCCATGAACGGCATCATCATGTCGGTCAGTACTGCTTTGACATCCTCTTTTTGTTCGGCGTACAACGAAAGCGCTTCCGTCCCATCTCCTGCAACGATGACGTTGTAGCCATTGGACTCAAGCGACGTTTTGGTTATGTCGCGAATGGACATTTCATCATCAACGACGAGAATCAGCTCGCCGTGGCCCTTCGGCAGCTCATGACGTTCCTCGATTGAAAGCGCATCGCTCAAGATGAGCGCAGGGATATGCACTTTGAATGTGGTTCCCTTTCCGATTTCGCTGTACACGTTGATGAACCCTCCGTGGCTTTTGACGATGCCCGAGACCGTCGAAAGGCCAAGCCCCGTTCCCTTGCCAATCTCCTTCGTCGTGAAAAACGGCTCGAAGATTTTCGGGATGTCGCTCTCCGCAATTCCTGTTCCCGAATCAGTAACGCTGATGACGACGTATATCCCTGGCTTCGATTCGGGATGCATACGAGAGTAGTGCTCATCAAGCTCGACGTTCTCAGTTGTGAGGCGAAGCGTTCCCCCGTGCGGCATAGCGTCGCGGGCATTGAGTGCGAGATTGAGAAGGACTTGGTGCATTTGCGTCGGGTCGGCGGAAACGGCGTGCGTGCCGCGTGCAACTTTCGTGACGATCTGGATATCGCGGGGGAATGTTTCCTTGGCAATCTTCTCAATCTCACGCACCAAATGCTTCGGATCAATGGCGACGCGTCGGCCTTTGATCCCGCGTGCAAAGGCAAGCACATGGTTCGCCATATCTGCACCGCGTTTTGCATTCATGTGGATCATCTCCACAAACGCTTGCGTGCGCTCATCCATCGGTTTGTCTTGCAGCGTCTCTGCGGCAAGCATGATCGGAGTCAAGACATTGTTCAAGTCGTGCGCGATTCCGCTGGCGAGCGTACCGATGCTTTCCATACGCTGGGCGCGGAGGAACTGCGCTTCCAACTTTTTCTTCTCCGTGATGTCAATGTTCATGACGAGGATCGCCTTCGGCGCTCCGCTGTCGTTCTTCATGAGCGTCCAGCGACTTTCGACAGTAATCTCTCTGCCGCTTTTAGTTGTCTGATGCAGTTCTCCGTTCCAATCTTCTGCAGCGAGTGTTTTTTCGTGTGCGTTGTGATGCTCATGAGAGTCCCCGGTATCAAACAAGAGATCGAATTCGTTTTTGCCTACTGCTTCATCCTTTGTCCACCCATACAATTCCTCTGCAGCCTGATTCCAATAGATGATTCTGTCATCCATGCCTTTTACAAGAATCGCGTCGTGCGCCTTATCGAGAAACATCGCTTGTTCGCGAATCTGCGCCTCCGATTTCTTTCGCTGCAACTCCATCGCCGCACGCGCGGCAAAGATGCTGATGACGGACTTGGCAAATTCGGGATCGGCAAACGGCCTCACCCCCACGACATACAAATGCCCTATCGTCCTTCCGTCCGCATCGAAGAGAGGTGCCCCCAAATATGTTCGGGCGCCAAACCAAGGAAGAAAGGTGTTGCCCGGGAAATGATCTTGTACATGATCGGGATAGAAACAGATTCCTCGCTGCCCAAGTACGACCGAGCAGGGAGTGTTCATCGTTTCGTATTCGAATGGCGTGAGCCAGGTTCCATCGCGCCAGACCGCAAGCGCTCTTACCCTCTCGAACGTCGAGTCAAGACATTCGGTAACGATGGCCTGTCGCACATCCAACGTTATGGCGAGGTGCTTCACCACGGCGGGAAAGAATTCTTCGCCTGTCACGGCCGCGGTTCCCGCAACAAGGTTCTTCAGCGCCTGTTCCGTTTTTTTTCGCTGCAATTCCATCGCGGCGCGCGTGGCGAATATCGCAAGGATGGACTTCGCCCGTTTGGGGTTTTCCAATCGCTTGTCGTCAATAACGAAGAGGTGACCTATCGTTCGGCCGCTTCCGTCGAACAACGGGCTACCGAGATAGCACAACGCCTGCATGTCCACGAGCGCCGTTTCTTTGGGAAACCGTTCCTGCACGTGGTCGGGATAAAAACACATTCTCCCTTGCTTCAGCACTTCTTCGCACGTCGTGTCAATCGTGTCGTACTCGATTGCGCTTTGCCACGCATCGTCTTTCCAATACGCAAGCGACCGCACGCGGTTGGGACCATTGACGCACTCCGACACGAGCGCATACCGAACGTTGAGCGCGGCGGCGAGATGTTTCACCAACTCAGGAAAAAATTCTTGCCCCGTGACCGACGCCGTCCCCGCAACAAGATTATGCAGCGCCTGCTCTTCTAACTTTCGTTCAGTCGTATCGAGCAGCATCGCGAACGCGTACAAGAATTTCCCGTCCGCATCACGCACCGCGGCGCACGCCATGTTCGTCCAGAGCAAGTGACCATCTTTACACACGTAGCGCTTCTCAAGAGCGAACGTATCGCGCGTGCCTGCGACCAATTCCGAGAAACACCGACTCGTTTCGGCGAGGTCGTCGCGGTAGGTCAAATCAATGCAGGTAATTGCCTGCATCCCTTCCTCCGCATAGCCAAGCTTATCGCACAGCCACGGATTCACTTGCACATAGCGCCCCGTGGCATCGTTGATGGAAATGCCAATCGGCGCTGCGTCGAACAGCGTGCGAAACCGCGTTTCGCTTTGGAGGTAATCGTGAGCAGCGTGTTGAAGAGCGTGTTGAAGCAGAGTTGTCCCCCCCGTTATCGCGGCGAGCATTGCGATTCATACGGGCTCCTTCATTATTTGATGACGCGCCGTCTGCACTGGGAGGTGGTTGGCGTGGTTGGTGGTACATACTAATCGCTCTGCGGCAAAAATGCAAGTGGAGTTCGTACCGTCAATCGAGTTTATGGCGTTCACACAGTTCATGGAGTCTTGTCACGAAGGTCGCAACCTCAACTCTTGCTCCTGTGTTTGTCAGAATTTTTTGAGGGGCTGCAGACGGGCTGCATCGTCCGAAGGGTGTACTGTGCCGCAAGAAAGCAGCCTGCGTCGTGGTCAGTTTTGCGGCTTGCCTCGCCGCAGGCGAGCATCCCCCCGCCTGCCTTCATAGCTCCTTACAGCAGGCAGGCACACTTGGCGCCTTCGCAAGTGACCGTCACCTCCAAAACTCCACCACTCTAACACTCCATTATGCTGACTCGTGAAAATGACGTGACCGCCGCGTGACACTTTCTCCCGACCTTTAACCACATGACTCTTTGAAGAAGAATCACTATGTTTGTCGAGACCGAAACGCGCCACGAAACACGAAAGGCATCACCCATCATGCAACGAAAAGTTCTGATTGTCGAAGACGACGACAACATCCAGCAACTCGTGCAGCTCCACCTGCGCGACATGGGCTGTGTGACCGACGTCGCGACCGACGGCGAAGTTGGGTTGGAAAAAGCGCTGAAGAACAAATACGATTTGATCATTCTCGACATCATGCTTCCAGGCGTTGACGGTTTGGAGATTTGCAAAGAAGTCCGCTCCGAAAAAAACTACACGCCCATTCTCATGTTGACTTCGCGTTCAGAAGAATTGGACAAAGTGTTAGGCTTGGAAGTTGGCGCCGACGATTACTTGACGAAGCCATTCAGCATTCGCGAATTGCTTGCACGAGTCAAAGCAATCTTCCGGCGCATCGAAGCCGTGAAGGACGATGTCGAAGGTGTAGACAAGAAGCAAATCAAGTTCGGCGAGTTGTTCATTGATCTCGAGAAGCGGACAGTGAAATTGCGCGACCAACGCATCGAGCTGACTGCGAAAGAGTTCGATTTGCTGGCGCTTTTTGCACGCACCCCAGGCAGAGCGTATACGCGACAGAATTTGTTGGACATAGTGTGGGGGTACCAATTCGAAGGCTACGACCACACGGTAAACTCTCACATTAACCGACTTCGGGCAAAGATTGAGACTGACCCCGCAAGCCCAAAGTACATTCAGACAGTCTGGGGTGTTGGGTACAGATTCGCAGAAGAGGAGTGATCATACTCTCCATGCTCAGGGGTTCTTCGAGAGTCTCTATTGGAAGCTGTCGGCAGTCTTTCTCCTTTTGCTGACATCAGTCGGCGGAGCATATATCGTGCTGACATTCAGTTCTTCCGACTACCGCCAAGAGCCCAAAGGATCCAGTGATAGCGACCGCTCTCATTGCGGCTTCGGGTTACTCAGTTCTGTTTGCGCCTCAACGAGCCTTTCTGTATCTTGACCATGCGCTATGATACGTTCTGCATCCATACTGCTTCTGGTCTGCTTCACAGCATCTCTCCTGTGGTGCGGTGACGCAGACTGCATAACCGGAATGAGCAATGTGGATTGTGCTTCGTTGATCTGCTCGTTCTTGAACAAGCACGATTCTCCTCCCGACAATTCATTGAGCACTAATTCCATTGATTGCTCGTGCATTTGTCACGTCCCGACTCTCTCCACCCCTATTTTTAGTCTTTCTCTCTTTGCCCACGTTTTTACCTCATCATACTATTCAACGTTTGTCGTCCCATCGGCACCTGCTCGGCTCATCTACCGCCCGCCAATAGCCGCCTAAGTTTCTCTTCGTCATCTTCTCTCTTCGTTCCGCTGTTTGAGTGAACGGAGAACCACAACTACTATTTTGGAATCTATTCAGCGAGGTTCGCCTTGAAACAGTTCTTGCTTCAAGCGGGATTGGCGCTTGTGCTCACAGTGCAGCCCGCCGAATCACAACCGGCAGACAAACTGAGTATTCAGGACGCCGTGCGCATTGCGCTTGAAACCAATCCCGATATCGTCAAAGCGCACAAAGAGATCGAAGCAGCCGACGGCCGCATTTTGCAGGCTGGAAGAATTCCCAACCCTGAACTTGGCCTTGCGTGGAATGAAGCACCATCATTGCTTCATCTCGGCGATGCCGATGAACGCGACATCGGCATCAGCCAGGCGATCGAGTTCCCAACGAAAAGAAGTCATCGAGTAGGTGTGGCGTCGGCTGATAAGCGCATTGCCGAACTGAAGGTAGAGAGCATGAAGCGGTTGGTGACCTCAAGCGTCAAGCGAGCGTACATCGCTCTGTTGTTTGCGCAGCAGGTCGCCGCGAATCTTCAAGACCAACAAAAACTTCTCACAGATTTTCAGAGTCTTGTGACCTCACGGTTCGAAAGCGGTCAAAGCACGTATCTCGATGTCGTGCGTGTAAAGGTCGAAATTGCTCGAATCAACAACGAGCTTCTTGAAGCACTCCGCGGCGTCCGGCTCAAGGAAGCGGAGCTAAACCTGCTTCTGGGAAGAGGCAGCGAGAGACGCATCCTGGTAACGGATTCTCTTGCGTATGTTCGCCTTTCCGCGCGTAGGGATTCACTTCTTCTCGAACTCTCCGAAAGGAGCGCCACGCTGAGCATCGCACGCTATTCTTTGGACCGCCATGAAGAATCACTCTCTCTCGCGCAAACCAGCTACTTGCCCGATTTTTCGATTGGGCTGTTCCATCAGCGGCGGGCGGGAGGACCACCGTTTCATCTGAACAACTTCAACGGCACAACATCAAGCTCGTTGGGATTCCACTTCGGCGTCTCCATTCCACTCTGGTTCTGGCAAGAGCCGAAAGGCTTGGTGCAAGAAGCGAGCGCACTGCGTGATATTGCATCGGTCACTCTGCAACAAACGGAGCGACGAGTCCGTGCGCGCTGACGTTCGTTCCCGTCGTCAGCTCATTCTTGCTGAAAGAAAGAAGCAGTCATCAGGAGCCGAGAATCATCCAGTGGATTCGACGGCTTTACACACCGCTTCTTGAGAAAGCGCTCAAACGACGATCGCTCACACTCGGCATTGCGCTGGTTGGTCTTCTCGTTTCCGTTGCGCTTTTTCCTTTCCTAGGTACAGAATTCATTCCTGAGCTTGATGAAGGTTCGATTCTTGTGCAGGCCATTCGCATGCCGAGCGTTTCGTTGACCGAATCCATCGAGATGGAGAAGAAGATTCAACAAATCATTATGCAATTCCCGGAAGTGGAATTCGTTGTGGGCCGATTGGGCAGGGCGGACATCGCCACCGATCCTATGGGTATCAACCTCAGCGACATCTACGTAACACTCAAACCGCAATCGGAATGGAAAACGGTAAAGACAAAAGAAGAGCTTGTCGGAAAGATGGTGGCTGAACTAAAGCACGTGCCGGGTGTGAACTACAACATCACCCAGCCAATTGCGATGCGCGTGGATGAGCTTGTTGCCGGTG
>CAYUFU010000077.1:0-5781 GCA_964444145.1 uncultured Chitinophagales bacterium | reverse complement strand
TGGCAGCTTTGTCGCTGAAGCGCGAAGGAAAATCGCAGCGAGCATCCAATTGCCGCCCGGATATTCCATCACGTGGGGTGGACAGTACGAGCATCAAGAGAGTGCCACCAAGCGGTTGTTGGTGGTCGTTCCGCTCTCCATCTTCATCATTTTCGTTCTCCTCTTTACGATGTTTGGAACCATCCGCCATTCAATGCTCATCCTTCTGAATCTGCCGTTTGCACTGAGTGGCGGCATCTTCGCCTTGTTGATTCGCGGATTACATTTGAGCGTGTCGGCTTCCATCGGGTTCATTGCCTTGTTTGGCGTGGCGGTTTTGAACGGCGTTGTGTTGATCTCCTACGTCAATCAACTTCTCAAAGAAGGACACGAGTTAGAGTTTGCCGTCATCAAAGGTGCTTCCGACCGTCTGCGTCCCGTGCTGATGACGGCGCTCGTTGCGAGCTTCGGCTTTATTCCAATGGCGCTCTCGCAAGGAACGGGCGCGGAAGTGCAGCGACCGTTGGCAACGGTGGTGATTGGCGGGTTGATAACCTCGACGCTGTTGACGTTGTTTGTTCTGCCGATTCTATACAGTCAGATTGAGGCCAGGCGCAGACCCGCAAACAATGTGTAACAGCCGGCATACTACAGTCGTGTCGTTGAAAAAAATCTAGTTTATTGCCGCTGGAGAATCAGTCAAGTGATAAGGGAGAAAGGAAAACGATGTTGAGCACTCGCTTTGCAATTCCCATTGTGGCGTCATCGCAACAGTAGAAGAGAAATGCGCAAGCCGTTGACAATCAACCTCAATTTAAGTATCATTTTGCCAGATAGCCCATCGTGGAGAACGACTTCAGGAGATTGAAGATGAAACAGATCGCTGTTGCACTATTAGTAGTTGTTGGCGTGAGCGTTGCGTCAGCGCAGTTCAAGTCGCAGGTCGAGCAACCCGCCTCAATCACGAGCACCCGGCTGGGTGAAGCGTCGAGTCCGCTGGCGTTCATGTTCGGCTGGTTTGATCCGGACAGATTTACCATGCGGCATTCGTTCGATATGTCGTTCATGTCGTTCAGAGGACAAAGCCTTTCCTTGGGCACGTACACGAACACGATGATGTACCGGTTTTCGGACAACTTGAACGCTCGTGCGGATATCGCATTCAGCTTCTCGCCCTATTCGAGTCTCTCGACCTTTAGCAAGAAGGATCTCAGCGGGGTCTATCTGAAGAACGCAGAGGTGAATTACAAGCCGTGGGACAATACGATGGTGTCGGTGTCATTCAGGCAATCGCCCTACGGCTACTATGATTACTACTCGCCGTTCTACAATCCGTTGTATCGTGCCGACGGCTTTGAAAAGAAATAAGGGTTTCGTTTTCGCTTGAAACGTTCCATGAATATGCAAGCCGATGCTTCCTCCAAAACGGAAGGAACGTCGGCTTTCGTGTTTTTTCACACCTCATCTACGGAGTGAGGATTTGGTTCGAACAGAATTCTTCCAAGGCATATATCGGTAAGCAAGCAACATTGAATTTCAACAAGCTCTTCTCAAGCCCTCACAACAAGGGTGTGAATATCCTCATCGCAGTTCTCGCCGTCGCTGTTCTCTATTTTTCCTACTCATTGCTCGCTAGAAATATTCTTCATCCTCCCGTTGACTCGAAGAAGAGAGAGGGCAGCTCGGTTCGGGCGATTCAACTTGATCTCCTGAACGGCTGCGGTGTGAACGGTGCGGCCGCGACATTCACAGCCTACTTGCGGGCTCGCGGTTATGATGTTGTCGAGATGAAGAACTACAAAACCTTCGATGTGAGTGAATCGTTGGTGATCGCCAGAACCGGCAATCTCGAAACGGCTCGGAAGGTCGCGTACGCGCTCGGTGTGAAAGAGAAGAACATCATCCAACAAATCAACCCGAATTTATTTGTTGATGTCTCTGTCGTCATCGGCAAAGACTTCGACGCGCTCAAACCGTATCAATAACATTTCGGAGGTATCCCGTTGAAAGCAACCGCACTCGCAACAGCAATTGCAAAACTCTCGCTCACAAAGAAGGCAGCAAACGTCGTCATTATGGACTTGCGCAAGCTGACGACGATGACGGACTTCTTCGTCATCTGTTCTGCAGATTCGGAGATGCAAATCAAAGCAATAGCTGACGCGGTGGTTGACGGAACAGAGCGGAAAGGTGTTTCGCCCTGGCACAAGGAGAGCGGTAGTCCGAATTGGGTGCTGCTTGACTACTCCGATGTTGTGCTGCATATTTTTCACAAACACGCTCGCGCATACTACAACCTCGAAAAATTATGGGGCGACGCAAAGATGAAGTACGTGAGCGATGAAAAGCCGGTGCCTTCCGCACGCAGTCGCAAGACTGCCTCTGCAAAGAAAGACATTGTGAAACAGCCGAAGAGACTTCCTGTTCGCAAAGTTGCTTAGGGCTTGACGTGAGGATTGACCTTCCTCTTTAACAGGATGCTGAAAATCTATTCTCAATAGCCACGACCTTTAGAGACTGTGTGAAAATCATGTAGAGCGACACTCCAGTGTCGCTCTTAGGGGCGAAATGAGCGATTCGGGAGAATCGCTCTACAAGTTGCGGTGTTTTTCATACAGGCTCGTTAGGTCGTGGATAAGATTAACAAGAGGCGACTGGGCTTTAGCCCTCCATCGCTTCAACATCGGAGGTTAAAACCACTTCAAGTTTTTTGCCGATCCCGCGAGCTGAAGCTCGTAGCTCTGGTTTGTTGGGGCTCTGCGGAAGAGTTGCCCGCGTACGGATCCGATCATTCGAGACTCTCACTGCATAATGAGCATGATGCCCGAGGGCTTTCTTATGATCACTCGACTGCGGGTTGTCTTGTAGGGACAAGGCTCGCTTTGTCCAATGTGAAGCACCGTTGCGCGCTCTTCTGCGCTTTCGTTTCGACCCGTGTTCACAACAGCAAATCCATCGAATGCGAACCTATCTCAAAGAACACATACTCACTGGACTGCAGAGGCTTGGTGTCACCGGCAATGTCGCGCTAACATTTGAGAAGCCGCGCCTGCCTGAGCATGGCGATCTCACGACGAATGTCGCGATGACGCTCGCGAAAGCGCAAAAGAAAAATCCACGTCAATTTGCCGTGGAGCTTGTCGCCGCGTTGAACCTTGATGCGACGCTCGTCTCCAAAGTTGATGTTGCCGGTCCTGGCTTCATCAATTTCACGTTCACGGAGGAGTTTTACCGACGCGAGCTTGGTCGGCTTCTCGCCGCTGAAGCAACGTTTGGGCGTTCAACTATGGGAGGCGGAAGGAAGACCCAAGTCGAATTCGTCAGCGCGAACCCTACGGGACCGCTTACCGTTGGGCACGGACGCGGCGCGGTGTTTGGCGATACCGTTTCGAATTTGCTTGAGTGGACCGGACATGATGTCACGCGCGAGTATTATTTCAACAACGCCGGCAGGCAGATGCGCGTGCTCGGCGATTCGGTGCGGCTGCGCTATCTGCAGTTGCTCGGCGATTCGCTCACGTTTCCCGACGAGTACTATCAAGGCGAGTACATCAAAGACATTGCGCAGCATCTGCGCGATGAGTACGGCGATTCGCTAAGGGATGAACCTGCGGAAGGAAAATTCAAAGAGCAAGCAGAGCAAGAAATCTTCGCCGACATCAAGAAGACGCTGAAGTCACTCAACATCATTTTCAAAACATTCTTCAACGAAAACTCTCTCTACACGGACAAGAAGATCGATGAAGTCGTTGCGGAGTTCAAGAAAAAGGATTTGGCTTACGAAAGCCAAGGCGCGCTCTGGCTCAAGACGACCGCAATCGGCGGCGAGAAGGACAAAGTTATCGTGAAAAGCACAGGCGAGCCGACGTATCGCTTGCCCGATATCGCGTACCACGTGGACAAGTTCCGTCGCGGCTTCGAGCTTGTCATTGACATCTTCGGCTCAGACCACATCGCTACCTACCCCGACGTGCTTGCCGCCGTCAAAGCGCTCGGATACGATACGGACAAGATCAAAGTGCTGATTCACCAGTTCGTCACCATCAAAGAAGGCAGTCAAGTCGTGAAGATGTCCACGCGCAAAGCAAACTTCATTACGCTCGACGAGCTGATTGCGGAAGTCGGCGCCGATGTCGTCCGCTATTTCTTCCTGATGCAAAGCATGACGAGCCATCTGAATTTCGACCTCGGACTTGCAAAGCAACAGTCGGATGAGAATCCCGTGTACTACTTGCAGTATGCGCACGCACGCATTTGCAGCATCATGCGAAAGGCAGAGGAAGAAGGGAGGAGGTTATCCTCACATCCACCTTTTGAATTGTTGAAAGAAAAAGAAGAACTCGACCTCATCAAGCAACTGCTGCAGCTTCCTGAAATCGTCGAGTACTGTGCGATATCGTTCGAAATTCATCGGCTAGCGGAATACTTGCAGGATGTTGCCACTGTATTTCACAAATTCTACCATAACTGCCGAGTAGTCGGCGAGGATGAAGCACTCACCCAAGCTCGGCTCGCGCTTTGTCAAGCGACGCGGGTTGTGCTCAGGAATGGACTCATGATTCTCGGAATTTCTGCGCCTGAGAAGATGTAGAGAATCGTTGAGTGCCTATAGGCAATAGGCAATCGTCTCACCCCACCCTCCGATAAATCTTCTCACCTGCAAACAACGAATCCTCAATCACCACACTCAGATCATTCGCGAAGTCGGGAAACAACTTTGAAATCGCCTGCGGCACGAGAATCGGCTTACCTTCGCGTAGCATCGAAATCAACTGCAACGCGTTTGCAATCGCCTTCCCGCCCGTTGTGTTGTTGAAGATGACCGTGATGTGTTTCGCCTTCTCGCCCAAGGCTGCGAGCCGTCGCACAATCTCGCGCAGCTCACGCCCATTGTACAAATAGTCATAGCGCGTATCCATGCCGTTCACCATCCAGCCCTTCTCGTTGCGCCCGTGCAGCCGCACGTACGCCGCGTCGCCCACCACGCCCGTCACGAACGGCATCAGTTTGTTGATGCGCGGTAGGTCGGCGTTCACGGGGTGCAGCGCATTCTCCTCCAAAAAATTCATCAGGAAGTGCACATCATTCCACGACTCATGCCGAAACTCCACATGTATCGGAAACCCTCGAAACACCTCTGCCAACTTCACCAAATGAAACCGATTCGCGCTCGTGTTTGTAAACGAATACGGCAACTGCACCAACAACGCGCCTAACCTCTCCTGCTTCAACATCTCATGCAACATCTCCCGCACCCGCGTCGCTCGCTCCGGCTTCACCACCTTCTCATGCGTAAACGAGCGATGCAGCTTCACGTTGAACCGAAACCGCTTGTTGTCCACAACAGCATCCATCCATTGGAGTGCATCGTGCGCCGACAGCTCGTCATCCCAAAACGTCTGTCGGATCTCCACCGTATCAAAAAACCGCGCGTAGTAGCGGAGCTTCACGCACGAGTACTCCGTTGCAATCCCATACAGGCATTGATCAAAACTCTCATGTTCCCAACCGGCGATGCCGATTGAGTAGCGAATGTTCTCTTTCATAACTCCTCCTTTGTGAAAAAACCCCGACCCCACGCCCGACGCCTCGCGCAATGTCGCAGGCAAGCAATCGAAGCTCGTCAGAGTCAGCACCTCGAACCTTGACATTGGACATGTGAACAACCTTTTATGGGGCTGCAGACGCGCTACACCGTCCAACCATTCTCCAGAGCCGCGGTAAGCAGCCTAGTTCGTGGCAAAGTGCAGTCGCATCCCCGCCGCAACCCGCCAACCCACCTGCCGTGTTTGCGCTCTGCAC
>CAYUFU010000076.1:5989-18211 GCA_964444145.1 uncultured Chitinophagales bacterium | reverse complement strand
GCGGCTCACGCGGCGGCGGCAACAGCTCGCGCAGCGGCGGCGGCTCTGACAGCAGCAATGATCGCGGCAATAGCGGTCACAGCGGCTCATGCGGCGGCGGCAACAGCTCGCGCAGCGGCGGCGGCTCTGGCAGCGGTCATGGCTCCAGCTAAACTGCTGATGTCGGCTCAAACCAAGCGCTCGAGCATTCGCAGAGACGTTGTGGTTTACCAACTGTCTATCCCCTAATAGTTGTGGACTGCCTCGTCGAAGAGATTGCCTTGGCGCGTGGTGATTCATGCGAGTAAGGGAAGGCTGGACCCTCCGGAGCCGCCTTCCCTGATTCTCGCCGTAAGCGATGGTAATGTGTCGAAGCATATGAATCCTTCTCCGCCAAAACTTAGAAACGATCTCGTCGTAAGCCAGCAGAAGTCTGCGCAGGAAACGATCTTCATTATCAAGGATCCGGTTTCGCGCAAATTCTTTCGGTTTGGCAAGGTCGAACATTTTATCACGACGCAACTCGACGGCGAAACACCTCCCGACGTTATTCGACAGAGGGCGCAAGAACGATTTGGCGCGGAGCTTCGCGCAGAAACCTTGAGCGCGTTTCTTACAAAGCTGAACGAATCGGGTTTGCTTGAAACTGAAGAGTCGCGTCGTCGCAGCAAGAATGCTCGTGAGGAAAGCCTTGTGCGCGGCAACTGGCTCTACCTTCGCTTCAAAGTGCTCGACCCTGATCGGATTCTCAACCGGATGATACGCCGTGCCGGTTTTTTCTTCACCCCCACGTTTGTCGTTCTCTCGGCGCTTTCGATCGCCTTGGCGACTCTGTTGGTAGCCGGCAATTGGGAAGCGTATACGTCGGCTCTTGCAGGGATTATCGCGCTCGAAACACTGCCGGCGTTCATCGTTCTCACGTTCATCGTCGTTTCCGCGCATGAGTTTGCCCATGGGCTTACCTGCAAACATTTCGGCGGCAACGTTCATGAGATGGGCGCAATGCTCATCTATTTCCAGCCTGCATTCTATTGCAATGTCAGCGACGCATGGCTGTTTCCAAAAAAATCGAGCCGGCTGTGGGTCGGATTCGCGGGCATGTACTTCGAGTCGTTCCTCTGGTCGCTTGCCACGTTCGTCTGGCTTCTCACCGACGTTGATACGAACCTGAATCGTTGGGGACTCATTGTGATGACCGGCTCTGGAGCGACGGTGCTTGCCAATCTCAATCCTCTCATCAAACTGGATGGCTACTACTTGTTGAGCGACTTCCTTGATATTCCCAATCTGCGGAAGAGAGCATTTCGCTACACGGGACAATTCTTGAAACAAAGATTCTGGTTTGACGATGAACCCAGTGAGCGAGTCTCCGTCCGCGAGCGGCGAGCATTTCTCACGTATGGTATCATCGGTTCGGTCTTCTCCTTTTCGCTGTTGACGTTCGTTTCGATCTATGTCGGCGGCTTCCTCATCGAGAACAGTCAGCCGGTTGTCCTCGCGCTGTTCATGGGTCTCGTCAGCACGCGATTTCGGCGGCGCATCAACTCGTTGTGGGGCAACGGCGCCGACGATGACGAAACCCCTGAACAACGAAAGAACAGAGAGGTACTGACCAAACTGCGTGAGACTCCCGAAGAAAAGAAGCAACGCCGGAGAGAAGAGAGAAGGCTGCGTCAGCGGCGGCGGCAGTTGGTTCTGATCGCCGTCGGATTGCTGGCGCTCGAGATCCTGTTCTTTGGATGGATGGAACTTCGCATTCCCGGACCCTTCAACATCCTTCCCATTCACTACGCCGACGTTCGGGCGGAAGTTGATGGGATGGTGGAACAGGTGTTTGTGGCGGAAGGCGATCAAATCACGGCAGGCGCTCTCATTGCCCGCATTTCCGATCGCGAGCATCGCACCAACTTGCTCAAGGTGCGCGCAGAACTTGAGCAGGCGCAATCCAAGCTGCGCATGCTTGAAGTCGGTCCTACGCGCGAAGAAATCGCTGTCGCGCAAGCATCCGTCCGACGAGCGAATGATCGTTTGGAATTCATGCGAGCGCGATTGGAACGAAGCAAGCTTCTCTTCGAACGGGACATTCTCTCGCGCATGGAGTACGAAAACGTACAGGAGCTTACAACGACAGCGGAAAATGATGTTGCAGAGGAGCAAAAGAAACTCCAGTTGTTGCTGCGAGGTTCGCGTCCGGAGGAAGTCGCAGTTGCAAAAACAGAAGTCGAAGCGCTTGAAACACAGGTGCGGCATCTTGAAGGAACGCTTCAACGCGTGGAAATTCGCAGCCCTATAAGCGGCGTCGTTTCCACCCCCGCGCGCCAACTGCGCGAATTGAAATACCAAGCCATCAGCAAAGGAACGCCGATTGCCAGGGTGCAGAATGCTACGAGGTTGACAGTTGACATTGCCATTTCGGAAAAAGAGATCGGTGATGTCAGGGTCGGGAACAAGGTTGCATTCAAAGCGCGCGCATACCCCGATGAGACGTTCTACGGCGTTGTTACCGCAACAGCTTCGACTGCCAACGCGGATATCGGCGGCAGCTCATCCTCCAGCAGCGTCCCGACCCCCACGCCAATGGGCTCTGTCTCGACAATTCTTGTGACGACGGAGATTGATAACAGCTCGCTCCTGCTGCGGCCCGGAATGACCGGACAGGCAAAGATTTATTGCGGCGAACGAAGAATCATCGAGCTTATCTGGCGCAGGCTGGCACGCATGTTCAAGGTGGAGTTTTGGTCGTGGTGGTGAGTGATAAGCGCCGAATCTCAAGCAGAAGCTCCACATATCAAGGTCACAGACTCCAACCATTCTCCTTCGCGCGTAGAGCGTTGAGATGTAAGCATTGGGTTTGGAACGTGAGATTTCTTTGTGATTTCGACCTGAGATAGTTGGAGCTTCTTTCGTCGAATTAGGGAACGTCAATCAGTATTCTTAGCAAGAGGATTTACAATGGATCAATCACCCGATGTGCGTGAGTTGGAACGCGAAGCTCGATCGCCGAAGAAAAAGAATGGGGCGTTGCGCGAACCGCGCGGTGCAACATGCAAACACCTGTATTTGACAGGCAGACCTGAACTGAGGGATTTCATTCGGTACGTAAAGAAGAACGCCGTCAACCCGCCGCCGACTGATGAACTGATCGAGGAGTGGAACGCTGCGCACAACGTAGCAGAGGAACTGGAAAGAAGCGAGCAGGGCGCGGCAGATAATCCTCCCATCATCAAACTCGATATTGAGGGCAAGCACTTGCCTTTCCTGACGGAGTTTTTGAAAAACCCGATGGTGAAAAATGGATTCAACTCAGTTCCGACAGAAATTGCACTCGTGCAATTGGATCGCCTCGTGGTGTACCAAAAGCATATTGACCTAACCCATGTCGAGCGACTCAAGAAGGAAATTGGACCCGCACCGAGCGAGGAGGTTGTTTTCAAAACTGCACTTCCGTACGATCCCCCGCAGACGCCCGTCAAGTGGAGCAGCAAAGGCGGTGATAGTTTCGTGTTTGTTTCGCCTTCCAAAGACCTGCGCTACCTTGGACCGATGCAACTGAAACCCAAACATATTACGGACTATTCCATATCAGGAAGTCTCGTGGGATGTCCTGGTGCTGCCATCGGGTTTGGATCGAATTTTCTGAACGCCGTGTATTGTGGCAATCGTCTCATTCTTAACAACGGCAGTCACCGTGCGTATGCCCTTCACGATTTGGGGGTGACTCATGTTCCGTGCATCGTCCAGCATGTCTCCTCGATGGATGAATTAGATGTCGTGGCAACATCACAAATCGTCGAGAAAGCGGACTTCTTTCTCAAGCATCCTCGCCCCTCGATGTTGAGAGATTATTTCAACCCGCGCGTGCGCAAAGTGTTCAAGGCGCACCGCAGAGTTCGCGAAATCACCGTTAGAATTATTGTGGAGGAAACGTACATTCCCGAGCTATGAGAATTTCCCAGTCAGGGAGAACACGAGAGCCGCCAGGAATGACGGCTTTTTTGTTTTTAGAATGTTACCGCGAAAGTCTGTACCTTGCGTGGTGAAATTCTTCGCGCTGGTTTTTGCTATCACGTTGAGCGCCGCGTCTTTTTCGTGCGCCGAAAGAAACAAGCCTACATCGCGTAAACGTACAGAAGAAGCTATGGAATCGTCCAACAAGCCGAATCGCCTCATCAGTGAAAAAAGCCCTTACCTGCTTCAGCACGCGTACAATCCCGTTGAGTGGTATCCTTGGGGAGACGAAGCGTTCGCAAAAGCCCGCGCCGAAGACAAACCAATTTTTCTTTCCATCGGTTACTCGACCTGCCACTGGTGCCATGTGATGGAACGAGAGTCGTTCGAGAACGACGCTATTGCGGCGATCATGAACGAGTTGTTTGTCAACATCAAGGTTGATCGAGAAGAACGTCCGGATGTGGACAAAGTCTATATGACGGCGCTCCAAGCTATGGGAGTCAACGGCGGGTGGCCCATGTCTATGTTTCTCACGCCAGAGCTGAAGCCGTTTTATGGTGGAACATATTTTCCTCCGGAGACTCGTTACGGCAGAATTGGATTTCCCGAGCTCCTCAGGCGCATCAGTGCGATCTGGAAAAACGAACGGGCGAAGGTGCTCGAAAGCTCTGAGGGCATCACGAAATTCCTGCGCGACATTCCCCTGCGCCCTTCTTCGACAACGACGCTCGACCCCGATCTTCGGACGGTATGTTTTCATCAGGCGGCAAAGCAATACGACCCGAAGTTCGGTGGCTTCGGCGGGGGACCGAAGTTTCCACGCCCGGTTGTGTTCAATTTCTTGCTACGGTACTTTCATAGCACGGGCGACCCTAAAGCACTGTTGATGACGGAGAAAACTCTCCGCGCAATGGCGAGCGGCGGTATGTACGACCACATCGGCGGCGGCTTCCATCGCTACTCGGTTGACGAGGAATGGCGCGTGCCCCATTTCGAGAAAATGTTGTACGACCAAGCTCAGATTGTCAATGCCTTAGTTGACCTTTTTCTTGTCACAAAGGATGTCTTCTGTGCAGACATCATTCGCGAAACTCTCGGCTACGTGTTGCGCGAGATGACGGACAAGAGTGGCGGATTCTACTCGGCGGAAGATGCCGATAGCGTGATTCCTGGAACGACTCACGAAAAAGGCGAAGGCGCGTTTTACGTTTGGACGATGAACGAAATCGAACACCTCTTGGGCGACGATGCGAAGGCGTTCACATTCTATTATGGAGTTGAAGAAGGAGGCAACGCGCTGCACGACCCGCAACACGAGTTTATCGGTAAGAACATTTTGTATCAAGCCAACTCGCTTACCGAGACGGCGAAGTTCGTTGGAGCGAGCGAGCGAGAAGTGAGGGAGCTTCTTGATCGCTCTCGCCGAATGCTCTTTGACACTCGAGCGAAACGTCCTCGTCCACATCTCGACGACAAAATCATCACCTCGTGGAATGGGCTGATGATTTCGGCATTCGCCCGTGCATCGCAGGCGTTGGAGGAACCAACGTATCTGCTCGCCGCAGAACGTGCCGCGCAGTTCATTGTCACCCAGCTCTACCATGAAAACACCGCCTCGCTTCGTCGCCGCTACCGAGCAGGCGAAGCGAAATTCGAGGCACACCTCGACGATTATGCATTCCTCACACAAGGGTTGCTCGATTTGTACGAAGCCTCGTTTGATCTGCGGTGGCTGCAGCTCGCGCTTCGTCTCACCAAAAAACAAATCGAACTGTTTTGGGATGAGCCTAACGGCGGGTTCTTCGACACCTCTGGCAATGACGCTTCGATTCTTGTTCGCATGAAGGAACAGCACGACGGTGCCGAGCCGACCGGCAATTCCATTGCCATCATGAACTTGCTTCGGCTCTCTCAGATGTGCAACAATGCCGATTGGCGAACGAAAGCTGAACGGGCTCTCTCCGCATTCGGCGAAGTTCTGCAGAAGGCGCCTTTCGCAATGCCGCAAATGGTTGCCGCATACGACTTCTCACTGGGAAAGGTGAAGCAGATTGTCATTGTGGGAACAAGGGATCATGAAGAGACGCAACGCATGTTGCGAGAAGTGTCGTCTCGGTTCATTCCGAACAAAGTACTTCTCCTCGTTGAAGGAAGTAGTGTTGAGAAAGAAGTGTTCGGAGCAGAATCGTTCATCACTTCCCTTGCGATGATTGACGGAAAGCCGACGGCGTATGTATGTGAGGACTTTGTGTGTCAGTTGCCGACACTGGATGTTAGGACACTGGCAGAACTGTTAGAAAGGGGAGGCGGAACGTAGTTCGTTGTTGGTGATACGGCATGCGACTTACTCATCGTTCAGATTGTGCAAGCGTCCAGCCCGGCTTGCGCTTGCTGAGGAAATCAACGGTAGAGTTCTTCTTGAGTTCATCGGCGAGCCATTGGGCATACTCATTCGCTTGCTGCTCATCGAGAAACCAATCCGAGCTTACCAAACGTTTGAGCAACCCCTTCTTGTACACTCTCACATTCCAAATCGCACCCTTGCGCGCTATGCGCTCATTTTCGATAGTATACTTGCCGGCAACGATGGTCATTGTAGTTTCAGCCACTTGTACAACAGAATGTTCAGTATATTGCATGCATAACGTAGTCAGAAGAGGGACAAAGGTCAATGCCTCAGGAGATTGCACACAAGAGCGCACGGAGCATCCGCATTCCGGAAAGTGAATTGATGTTTCATTTCTCCCGGAGCGGCGGACCCGGCGGGCAGAATGTCAACAAAGTTTCGACGAGGGTAGAGTTGTTGTTCGACCTCAATGCCACCCGTGCCTTGACGCAGGAAGAAAAACAGCGTGTCTTTGCCAAACTTGGTTCCCGTATTGATAGCAGTGGGATACTTCACGTTGTCTCGCAAGAATCGCGCAGCCAGTGGAAAAACCGTCGGCTCGTTGTTGAAAAACTCTTCTCATTACTTCACCATGCTCTCGCTCGCAATCGGAAGCGAGTTGCCACTGAGCCATCCGCCGCCTCCAATCAACGCAGAATAGCTCGAAAAAAAATCCACAGCGCCAAGAAAGCAGTCCGTGGCCGCGTGGTGCCCCCTTTCGAGTGAAACGCACACCAACGGAACCGACCGCATAGCGACCGTGTTTATCACGCTGAACTTCAGAAGACCAATTTTGCATTTCGAAGAATTCTCATGCGTTACAAGTCCATTCGCTTCCTTATTTTGACAATCATATTCATGAGCAAGACTGCCGCACAGACCGGCAGTATCACAGGTGTTGTTGTAAACCAACAAACACAGGAGCCACTCGCCGCAGTCAACGTTCTGGTTCTTGGAACTCAAGTCGGTGCTTCGACTTCCCTTGACGGAAAATTTTCAATCCAAAACATTCCTGTCGGAACCTACGAACTGCGGGCATCGCTCGTCGGTTTTCAGACGTTGATTGTCAGCGATGTTGTGGTTAGGGTGGGAAAGCCGGTAGAAGTCAAGATTCAGTTACTACAAACACCGATAGGTTTGGCGGAAGTCGAAGCGACGGGGAGTTACTTTCGCAAAACCCCCGATGCGGCAGTGAGCATTCAGCGCCTCTCGTACGAGGAGATCCGAAGATCGCCGGGTGGATTCGAGGACGTTGTGCGGGCTATAGCTGTTCTACCGGGAGTTGCGCAAGCGGCGCCCGGGCGCAACGACCTCGTTGTGCGCGGCGGCGCACCGTCAGAGAATCTCTTCGTGGTTGACAATATCGAGATTCCCAACATCAATCACTTCGGCACGCAAGGAGCAAGCGGCGGTCCACTGAGCTACATCAATCTTGACTTCGTTGACGAAACGGCATTCTCTACAGGAGGGTTCGGCGTCAAGTACGGCGACAAGCTGTCGTCGGTGTTGAGTATTGATTTGCGCGAAGGGAGATCGGACAGAATCGGCAGCAAGCTTACTCTCTCGGCAACGCAATTTGGCGTGAGTGTCGAGGGACCATTCGATGGTCACGGTTCATTTCTCTTCTCTGCTCGGCGAAGTTATCTCGACCTCATCTTCAAGGCAGCAGGCTTTGGGTTCGTGCCCGAATACTGGGACTTTCTCGGCAAGGCGACGTACAGAGCCGATCAATCCAACACGATCTCATTCTTGGCAATTGGCGCAATTGACGACGTAAATTTTTTCAATGACGAGACAAAGAAACGCTTCGACAACTCCCGTGTTCTCGCCTCAGCCCAACGTCAATACGTCAGTGGTATCGGGTGGCGTCACCTATTCGGCAACGGCTTCTCGACAGTGACGTTGGGAAGAAGCTATGTCAACTATAATGGCATTCAGCGCGATTCGCTCCTGATACCCATCTTCACCAACCGGTCGAAAGAAGGAGAGACCAGCCTGCGCGGTGATGCTCTCTTTCAGCTCTCATCTGCCACTGAACTCTCCTTTGGTCTTCAGATGAAGTTGATCCAATTCAACACGACCCTTGCCTTGCCCGCTTTTGTCTCGTCATTCGGTGATACGATCGACGTTCGCGTGAATGACTATCGTACCGCTGGTTCGAAAGGGTCCCTCTACGGGCAATACTCGCAGCGCCTCGGTCATCGCCTGCAGTGGACAGCCGGCGGGCGCGTGGATTATTTCAGCCTCATCGAAAAGAAATTCTACTTCGCACCGCGAACATCATTGACCTACGAGTTCTCCAGCAGAACGGCGGCAACCATCAGCGCAGGGCTCTATTACCAAAACCCGTCCTACATCTGGCTTGTCGCAAATCCCGCAAACAGAAACCTCACCGCAACGAGAGTACATCAATACGTTGTCTCGCTTGAGCATTTGTATCGTTCCGACTTCAAGATACGGTTCGAGGGTTTTGTCAAAGAATACCGCAACTATCCGGCAAGTGTGGATCGTCCCTACCTCGTCTTATCGAACACCGGCGCCGGTTTCGGCGGCGCAGACGAGAATTTCGCCTCCTTCGGCATCGACCGTCTTGTGAGCGCAGGGCGCGGGCGTTCATATGGAATCGAAATTCTTGCACAGAAAAAGCTATCGGAAATTCCTTTGTACGGCTTGGCAAGCGTGACACTCAGCGACACGCGGTACACAGCGCTGGACGGCGTCGAGAGACCGAGCGCGTTCGACCAACGAATCATCTTCAACCTTAGCGGCGGCTACCGCTTCAACGAAAAATGGGAGGCGAGTACAAAGTTCCGATTTGCCTCCGGTCAGCCCTACACGCCCTTCATGGCAAACGGCAGACAGCAAGTTGCTGAATACAATTCACTTCGCCTCAAGAGCGCTCACAGCCTCGATCTGCGAGTTGATCGCCGATGGAATTTCGCGTCGTGGAGCCTCATAGCGTACCTGGACATTCAAAACGTTTACAACAACAAATTCGCAGGTCAGGTCCGCTGGAATGCTCGCGAACAACGAGCCGAGTTCGACGAGAATAGCATCGGCATTCTTCCTTCAATCGGTATTAGCGCAGAGCTCTGAACCTCTCCGATCATTCCGCAATGCAGGCACGCAGAGTGCCCTGACCTCCACGTGACGAACCTCGTCCACTTGTATGTTGGGGCTGCAGAAGCGCTACAGCGTCCCACTACACTCCTGCGCCGCATCAGGCAGTCTTCATCGTGGAAGCGCCATCCGCCTCTCCCGCGCGCGCCCCCCAACAGCACCAGGATGACGAACCTCGTGCCCAATTGCCCTCGCTAATCCATATGTGGTCTGCTGTGGACGGAAAGAGCCTATCGAATACACCTCCGCATATCCTCGCGTTGATTTTCAAACGAGCTTTTGATACCTTGATGCAAGTTTGAATTGCGACTTCCAACACTCAGGACATCTTGTTGATCACCAAATACGGCTACGACGTATTCTTCTCCATCGTTGCTCTTGTCATCGTCGGCGCATTGCTCAGTTGGCTTTTTGTCGAAACGAAGCCTCTCAAGTATAGCCTCATCGGCTTCTTACTGGCGCTATTTGTTTTCACGCTCAATTTTTTTCGCGACCCGGATCGCGTCACGCCCAGAGGAGATGCCCTCGTTATAGCTCCCGCTGACGGAAAAGTGGTGCTGGTCAAAGAACTGCGCGAAGACGAGTACCTCGGAGCAGATGCAGTGCAGGTGTCCATCTTCATGTCTCCGCTCGATGTGCACGTCAATCGCTATCCAATCAATGGCCGCGTCGGATATTTCAAACATATCCCCGGAAAATATCTGGTTGCCATGGAAGAAAAATCGTCCGAAGCGAACGAGCGGACGCACATCGGAATCGAGAACGAGCGGACAAAAGTGTTGTTCAAACAGATTGCGGGTTTTGTTGCGCGGCGCATCGTTGCGCCAATCAAAGTAGGAGACAAAGCCGTTGCAGGAGAACGCTTCGGCATGATCAAATTCGGCTCCCGTGTTGACGTCATCATGCCCAAAGGCGTCGCCGTGAAAGTGAAGTTGGGCGATAGAACTGTTGCGGGGGAAACTGTGGTCGCGGTTGTATCGTAAACCGGTGTCGCACAATTTGAAAGACAGTCTATGAGAGTAACACGTGCTGTCGTGCCGAGCCTCTTTACCGTGCTCAACATGTTCTGCGGCTTCAACTCGATCATCGAATCATCCGCCGGGCATTTCCACTCTGCCGCGTGGTTCATCTTTCTTGCTGCAGCCTTCGACGCACTCGATGGTGTGATGGCGCGGCTCACCAAATCCTCGTCCGACTTCGGTGTGCAAATTGATTCGTTGTCTGATGTCGTCTCGTTCGGGACTGCGCCGGCGTATCTCGTCTATCAGCTCCACCTGCACACGCTGGGTCCCATGGGTGTTGTGATCAGCTCGCTCCTCATGGTCTTCGCGGGGTTGCGGCTGGCGCGGTTCAACGTGCAGCTTGTCGGGTTCGACAAAGACCATTTCGTCGGCTTGCCAACTCCCGCAAGCGGGCTGACGATTGCTGCCTTCGTTTTGCAGTACGCACGCGAGGGCGCGCTCAACAACATAGTCCTGGACGCTCGTGCTGCAACTGCCTTGCCCTGGATTTGTGTTGCGCTGGCGCTGCTCATGGTCAGTAAAGTCAAGTACGACACGCTCCCGAAAATCAATCGTCGCGCACTGAAGCGCGAACCGTGGAAGTTTATTTTTCTTGGGCTTGCGGTCGTCGTTGTCGCACTTACCGGCGGCAGCGCGATACTGCCGCTCTTCGCATTGTTCATCGCTCTCGGTGTGCTGAGGTACATCGGCAGTGGCATCAGAAACATTCTCCATCATCAGCAGAGATTTGAAGAAGAAGACGAAGCCGAACCGTCGCAGGCAAAACCGTAAGAAGGCATCGCCCGCTCGCTCTCGACGCAGCGCCCATTCCTTGCGAACCTTTCTCGCAAACGTTACGGTCACGCTCCGCAAATCCATTCTCGACCCGCAGGGCAAGGCTGTTGAACACGCCATTGGGATGCTGAATGTGGGAGCAGTTAGCGGCGTGCGAGTTGGGAAACATATCGAGATGATGATCGAAGCACGCAACCGTGCCTCTGCCCAAGCGATTGCGGAAACCGTCTGCAAAAAGTTGTTGGCGAACCCCGTGATGGAAGATTATCATGTCGAGATCGCAAAACAATGACCTCGTCGTGTGCAGGTGCCTCTTGAGGTATGCATAGTCTGTGAAAATTCTCCTCGAACGTCATCCGTTGTGAAGAGTATGAAGCGTACAGTGAAGTTCGGTATAGTCGTTTTCCCCGGCTCCAACTGCGACCACGACGCATACCATGTCTGCAAGCATGTACTGCACCAGGACGCGGAGTTCCTCTGGCACAAAGAAGCAGACTTGAAAAACGTTGATGTAGTAATTTTGCCGGGTGGATTTTCCTACGGCGATTACTTGCGTTGTGGTGCAATCGCGCGATTCTCACCTGTGATGAAAGAAGTTGTCCGCTTTGCGCATAAAGGCGGAACGGTGTTTGGTATCTGCAACGGCTTTCAAATCCTGGTCGAGGCGGGTTTGTTGCCAGGCGTCCTTCTCAGGAACGCGTCGCTCAAGTTTGTTTGCAAATTCGTCCACCTGCGTGTCGAGAATTCACAGACGCGCTTCACCAATCAGACGAGAGACGGCGCAATTCTCCATATCCCCATTGCGCACGGCGATGGGAATTACTTTACGGACGACGAAACGCTGAAGCGATTGGAAGGCAACAATCAAATAATTTTCCGATATTGTACCAGCGGCGGCGAGATCGCGGAAGAAGCAAATCCCAACGGTTCGCTCGCGAACATTGCCGGCATTATCAACGAGCGAGGCAATGTGCTCGGCATGATGCCGCA
>CAYUFU010000076.1:0-5889 GCA_964444145.1 uncultured Chitinophagales bacterium | reverse complement strand
TTCGACGCCATCAAGTCGGGAACGACAACGGTTGAGCGCATAACAGAGCGCTATCTCGACGCAATCAACACTAAGAAACACTTGAACGCGTTTCTTTCTGTTTTGGATGAGCAGGCTCTTGAGCAAGCGCGAATCGTTGATAAAAAAATCGCCGCCGGTACTGCAGGCGCACTCGCGGGCATGGTCGTCGCCATCAAGGATGTTTTGAATCTGAAGGGGACGGCGACGACATGTGCGTCGAAGATTCTTCAGAACCATGTTTCGATTTACACTGCCACTGCAGTGCAGCGCCTCATTGATGCGGATGCCGTCATCATCGGCAAAACGAACATGGACGAGTTTGCGATGGGGTCCTCGACCGAGAATTCCGCCTTCGGTCCGGTTCTGAATCCTCTTGATGAAACGCGAGTGCCGGGTGGCTCAAGCGGCGGTTCGTGTGTAGCAGTCGCAGCGGGAATGGCACACGCCGCGCTGGGGACCGATACCGGCGGCTCGATTCGGCAGCCCGCATCGTTTTGCGGCGTTGTTGGCTTGAAGCCGACGTACGGGCGCGTGTCGAGGTACGGCATGGTCGCGCTTGCATCGTCCTTCGATCAGATTGGACCCTTTGCACATTCCGTTGCCGATGCGGCGAGAGTTCTACAGGTCATCGCAGGACATGATGAGAAGGATGCGACGTCGGCAAGAATTCCCGTCCCCGATTATTGTTCCTTCCTGACCAACGATGTGAAGCGCATGAAGATCGGACTGCCGCGCGAAGCATTTGGTGAGGGATTGGACACCGAGGTTCGCGAAGCGATTGAAAAGAGTATTGACAAACTCAGAACCGCAGGCGTGGACATCATTGAAGTCGGGTTGCCGCATGCCCAATATAACATTGCGACCTACTATATTCTCATGACGGCGGAAGCCTCGTCGAATCTCGCTCGTTACGATGGCGTTCGGTATGGTTATCGCTCGCCGCACGCAAGAGACGTGACCGCACTGTATGTGAATTCGCGGAGCGAGGGTTTTGGCTCAGAGACGAAACGACGTATCATGCTCGGCACATACGTTCTCTCTGCGGGATACTACGACGCGTACTATCGGAAGGCGCAGAAAGTTCGTCGGCTCATTCAGAATGATTTCTTGAACGCGTTCGCACACGTTGATTGCATCCTGATGCCGACCGCGCCGACAACTGCCTTCGGCGTCGGGGAGAAAATCAATGATCCCCTGGCGATGTATTTATCGGACATTTATACTGTGTCTGCAAATCTTGCCGGTATCCCCGCCATCAGTGTTCCATGCGGACTTGATAGCAAAGGTCTGCCGATTGGTGTACAGATCGTGGGCAAGCAGTTTGATGAAGGAACGATATTGAAGGTTGCGGATTTCTTGGAGGCATGAATGCATGAAACGAAAACACAAAAGCGTCGCATCGCGCCCGTCGCGCGTATCGTCAAACTCGAAGACCAGGACAGGCTCGACCTCGAGTATTGGCTCTCGCGCTCGCCGGAAGAGCGCTTCAACGCAGTCCACGAAATCCGTCGAGAATATTCCCTTCGGCGGTATGGATCGTACGGACGACTACAAAGAGTTTATCGAATCGTTAAACGCGTTTGATGTTCGCTATCTTGTCGTCGGAGGTTTGAAGAATGCTATGAGCGGCGAATAATTGTGAATTGGAAAGGTATTCCTGTCAACGTTATCGGAGTGGATGATTTGGTTTTGACAAAAAAGGGGACGGGCAGACTTCAAGACTTAGCGGACATCGAACAGTTGGGAAAGAAAGTTTCGTTGAAAGAGAGGTAGGTTGAGGCGCGTTCAGCATCGGTCGTCGTGAATGACGACCTTGTGCAAACAACTCATCCTGCAGAATGATAGACTTAACAACAGGCTGATTCATCAGCCTTCTTTCGACCAGTATGACCGTTCACCTGCCCGCCTTCATGCGCAATGATGGCAGGCGGGCGTTCATGCGAGATTGGAGGTAACAATGGACACATTCAGCAACGCAATCTTAGGAATTCTGTTTCTGCTGTTGAGCGCGGCAGGGACCTTCTTGATGTACAAACTGTGGGGCTATCCGTTCGATCATGAGAAATTGAAAAGCTCTGCACCGCCCCATCTGATGCGTCTCCATCGGCTGATTGGCTATGCGTACGGCATGGTATATTTGTACTTCATGTCGCAGATGGTACCGCGGTTGTGGGAGTACCAAGTCGAGTTTCCTGCGCGGACCGTTGCGCACTTGATGCTGGGGATGGCAATTGGCATCATCCTCGTCGTCAAGATTGCGATAGTCAAGTGGTTCAAGCACCTTGAGTCAACGCTTGTTCCGTTTCTCGGCACGGTGCTCTTCATTTGTACATTCCTCCTGATTGGCTTGTCCGTTCCGTTTGCGCTGAAGGAGCGAATGCTCGAACGAAGTGCAGCGGGGGGAACAGCGTTCAGTGCAGAGAACATCGAGCGCGTCAAGATGCTTCTGCCAACATCTGGTTTACCTGAAGGGGCGAAGGTCGAAGAACTTGCCACGTTCAGAAGCTTCAAAGAGGGGCGAGAAGTGTTGCTCTCGAAGTGCGTACAGTGCCACGACCTGCGCACCGTGCTGGTGAAACCCCGCACGCCCGACAACTGGGTGCAGACGGTTAGCCGCATGGCAGAACGCGCAGTCTTCAATCCGATCAGCGATGAAGAGCAGTGGCGCGTTGTCACCTACTTGATTGCGATTTCGCCTGAGTTGCAAAAAGGATTCCGCGAGAAGAAGCAACAAGACACCGAAGCGGCGAAGTCGAAGCAAGCAGTCGCCGAGGTTTCCAAACCCTCCGTTGAGGTCGCGTTGAAAACATTTGATATGAATGTTGCAAAGCAAACATTCGAGGCGACATGTACACAATGTCACGGACTGAAGAACGTCGAGAAGTCCCCGCCGCAATCGTTGAAAGAAGCTCGCGAGCTGGTCGAACGCATGGTTGATAACGGACTCGAAGCCGAGCAAGAGGAGTTGGAGCAAGTGGTGTTTTATTTGGTGAGAACGTATGCGAAAAATTAGTTTATAGAGTTTTCAGAGTTGTGAAAACAAATGTGGCTAATATGGAACCTAAGCCTCGAGCCCCGCGAAATCGGACAATAGACCTTTCGGAAACAGAAAGGGTAGAGTATAAGAGCCAACTCATTGCGCTTGTGCGCAAGGCCGAGGTTCACGAGTTGACAAACAAGATCATTCATCAAGACTTGTTTTCGATACTTGATTTCTTTCCGCTATCGTTCGTTGACCTACTCTTCATTGATCCGCCGTATAACATGAGCAAGACATTCAACTCGAATCAATTTCGTGAACTGAAAACTCATGAATATGCCGAGTGGGTTGACTCGTGGTTGCGCAAACTTGTTCGCACACTGAAGCCAACAGCTTCTGTCTATATCTGTGGGGATTGGCGCTCGTCGGGCGCAATTCAACAGGTTGCAGAGAAATACTTCAAAGTGAGAAATCGAATTACATGGGAAAGAGAGAAAGGACGAGGCGCTAAGGCGAACTGGAAAAATACTTCCGAGGACATTTGGTTCTGTACTGTTTCAAATGAATACTTCTTTGATGTTGAAGCTGTGAAATTGAAACGCAAGGTCATCGCACCGTATACGAGCGAAAACGGCGAGCCGAAGGATTGGGAACAGACCGAAAGCGGCGGATATCGCCTGACGCATCCATCGAATGTTTGGACTGACTTGACTGTTCCATTTTGGTCTATGCCTGAAAATACTGACCATCCAACCCAGAAGCCTGAGAAGCTTCTGGCAAAGGTACTACTTGCGAGTTCAAAGCCTGGCGACTTTGTTTTAGACCCTTTCGTTGGTTCGGGCACGACTCCGGTTGTTGCAAAAAAACTTAAGAGGCAATTCCTTGGAGTTGAGATTGATGAGACGTATGCCTGTCTCGCGCAAAAACGATTAGAGCTTGCAGAACGCGATGACTCTATTCAAGGCTTCGCAGAAGGAGTTTTCTGGGAAAGGAATTCCTTACAAGATCAGCCTTTGAAGTCGAAAGGCCAAGTTTCCGGCGATAGTTTGTCTCTCTTGTTCGAAGAATAGAATGAAGCAGAGCCGAATCTTCTCCACGAATACTTATCAGAAGATTGAAAAGGATATTGCCTCTTTTTTGAATTCTCAGAAGGACTTCATCTCGGAGACGTCGCTCTCGAGCACGCGAGCGGCTGGCGACGCAATCCAGAGTATTCTTGCGGATAACTTTGAGAATATTGTCGGCGATGTTGGCGCCGAATACTCGGCTCAGTTTGCTCGGCGCGCAATGGCGGATATCGCTTTCACTGATAAAGACAACTTCTACTATGTTGTTGATGTCAAAACTCATCGCCTCGACACGCATTTCAACATGCCGAACCTGACGTCTGTCGAACGACTCACTCGGTTCTACGAAGACGACAACAACTACTTCGTCGTCTTAACTGTGGCTTACAAGTTTGTCGGAACGAAGGTCAACGTTGAGAATGTGCACTTTGTTCCGATTGAATTTCTTTCGTGGGATTGCTTGACGATTGGCGCACTTGGTTGGGGGCAAATTCAAATCGCTAACTCGAACAACATCATCGTAGCTCCACGAAGTACGCGCAAGAAATGGATGCTTGAGTTTTGCGACATTATGCTGGAGTTTTATCCAAAAGAGATTTTGAAGATTGATAGGAGGATAAAATATTTTAAGAAAGTGAGGAAAATGTGGGAGAAAAAATAAGCCGCCAGCGACTTCGTTGGACGAATCTGGCGGATTAGTTTCGGGCATTTTTGATAATGGACTCAAGCCGGAAAAGGGAGAGTTGGAGCAGGTGGTGTCGTACATTGCGCGACGGAATGGAAAACCATAAGGAGAGCGAGAGGTTCCCGAATCAATTGTCAATTCCCTAACCTTGAACCCAAACCACGAACCTCGAACCGAATAGACTATCAAATAACAAACGCGGCCAGCAAGACTCAAGCAGAACGATTCTTCGCTCCGTTCAGAATTCAGAAAGGAAAAAGCAAAAGCATGAGCATACTCGTCAACAAAAAAACTAAAGTTGTCGTGCAGGGAATTACGGGAGGCGAGGGAACATTTCATACGTCGCAGATGCTCGCCTACGGAACGAACGTTGTCGGCGGCGTAACGCCTGGCAAGGGCGGAACGAAATACAGAGGCAACGAGAAGGATGCGTTCGCGCGTGAGGTGCCGGTGTTCAACACGGTTGCCGATGCAGTGAAGGCAACGGGCGCAGACTGCTCGGTGATTTTCGTGCCAGCAGGCTTCGCTGCCGACGCCATCATGGAAGCGTCAAGCGCAGGTATGAAGGTGGTTGTGTGCATCACGGAGGGAATTCCGGCAAAGGACATGGTGAAGGCATATGAACTGGTGAAGAAAAATGGGACGGTATTAATTGGTCCGAATTGTCCGGGTATCATCACGCCGGGTGAATGCAAGGTGGGTATTATGCCGGGCTTCATTCATAAGAAGGGGCGTGTCGGGGTTATCTCGCGTAGCGGAACGCTCACGTACGAAGCGGTGAATCAGTTGACCGAGCTGGGTCTCGGACAATCTACGTGTATCGGCATCGGCGGTGACCCAGTGATTGGTACGCGATTCATTGATGCGATGAAGTTGTTCAACGCGGATAGTGGCACGGAGGCAGTCATCATGATTGGCGAAATCGGCGGCACGGCAGAGGAAGAGTGCGCCGAGTATGTGAAGAAGTTTGTGAAGAAACCTGTTGTCGGATTTATCGCGGGTCGCACTGCGCCGCCTGGTCGAAGGATGGGACACGCGGGCGCGATTATTTCCGGCGGCAAGGGAACCGCAACGGAAAAAATGGCGGCAATGAAGAAGGCAGGAATTCACGTCGTCGAGTCGCCGGCGTTGTTGGG
>CAYUFU010000075.1:12414-18292 GCA_964444145.1 uncultured Chitinophagales bacterium | reverse complement strand
TCGACGTGCCCAGGCGGCGATAGTACCACGAAAAAGAATCGCCTCCTTTCTTTGGACCTAACACCCACCAAGAACCAGTTTGACCCGGTTGCAGACTTTGTGGACCTATGATTTCCTCTGTGGGCGTGAAGCTTGCGGTGTTGCCTATCTTGTATGCAGTTGGCCCTCCGCCCGGCATGGTTAGCGAGGCTTGAACCGAATACTCATAGGTATACCCAACATGAATATTAGGATCATTGCCATCTTCATTAGGTCCGTCGGAAATCGTTGACCATGAACCACTTGGCAATTGACGTCTCTGAATCCGATAGTTCGTTGCTGGCCAAGTAGCGTCGTTACGGTCAGAACACACCATCACAAAATAGTAAATGGGATCAAATGGATTTGGATATGAATTACAGTTTGTTGGAGAGTGTCCTACGTTTACTACTCCATTGACAACAGAATGCAAAGTAGAATAATTCTTCACTTCAACCCATTTGATTAGGTTAGAATTGTCAGGAACCGTGTAAACGCACGCGTAGTTTCCAACATCAAGGGTTGGGCCCGATGTGACGTTCATATAGACGTGTACCTTCCATCCTGTGACGTTGTCTCCAAACGGATCTTCCAAGAAGAACCACCCAGATGGGCGATACTCAGTGCCATGCCATTCACCAACTCTCAGCGGAACGGCGACCGCTGAAATAGTACCATCGGGCCGAACCAGCTTTGCCTGACGTACATCGGTTTGTTGCCAGCAGTCCCATCGAGCACACTGACCTATCGGCGGGCCACAAAGATCGTAAAAGAAAACATATCCTATCACCCGGCCGGCGGCCGAAGATTCAACCATCCAGAACACAAGGAGAAGAATGGTCGACAACCTCCCCCTACAACTACTCCGAAACTGGTTCATACAACCTCCGAATATGTTAGTGAGTGTCCTCGCTTTCAACTGCGAGCCTACGTCAAAAGTAAGGGAAAAGACAGAAGGTATCAAGTCTGTTCTGGGTTCCCCGAGCTTGTATTTTGGTCCTTTCTCAAGTGTCACGCGTTTGCCAGACACAGTCCAGGCATACTCGGCGGGACGGATTCACGATACCTTACGGCAAACCACACTGTGTCTCGTTCCTGTTGAAGACTCACTCGTCGAGTATTCAGGTTCTTGGATCGGCGTAGCTTGCCTGAAGCCGCAATGTTCTCAAGATGTGCGAACTCGTGCAGGTTTTGATTTGACATCTTTCTTGACATTACTCACCGATTTGAATAAGTTAAAATCAGAAAAATTAGTCACAGCCCACAGAAAGAACAATATCGAGAATGTTGGTACAGAAGTAACTTCCGGTTGAAAACAACCAACAATCAATTTCAAAGGTATTGTTCATGAATTTACTGCAGGCCCGATCTGGCAGTTTCACCACAATAGGTCTTATCTTCTCTGTTGTCTTCGCTGTCTCAGCAGTAGGTTGTGAGAGCAGCAACCTTGGAACGGTTGACCCGAGTAAAGAAACACCGTTGCTCTCGAACGCCTCGCTCACTCCTGACACAATCTACGTTGACAATCTCACGCCCGTGAACGATCGCTATCAGATCACGGCAACGCTGCGCGTGACCTCGACCGTGAGTTCATCAATATCTCAAACCGTAACCGCAACAGTCATTCGACCCAACTCCTCGACGGAATTACAAACACTGACGCTTTCCCAATCGTCAGGTGCCGTGTTTACCGGACAACTTCAATTCAGCATTTCTCGCGCGCAAGCGGGAAGGTACAGGATCCAGTTCTTGTCACAAACGGCGGATGGATTGCAGGGGAACGCGCTGGAAATACCATTGAAGTTAGGCAGAAGGAATTCTCCACCTACGCTTTCGAATCTCAACGCTCCCGACTCAGTTACGATTCCAACGGGGGGATCTGTGCGGGCTTTTTTTACTATAGTTGCATCTGACTCCGACGGCATTGCGGATGTACGTGAGGTGTATTTCAAAAGCATAGATGGGCAGAATCCAGATTTCAAATTTCTGCTTCGCGATGATGGCAATGCTGTTCCCCTACCAAACCAGCCACCGAGCGGCGATCTTGCGGCGGGCGACGGTACCTACTCGATACTTCTTACCCTTGCCGATTCTCCGACAATCCGAGGACGCTATCGTTTCCTATTCAATGCGGAAGACGCCGACAGCACAAGTCCAACGATTCTTCACGTCTTTACAATCCGCTAATGCTCCCGAAAAAACTATCGTTCTTATCCACTATTTTCCTAGCGTCACTTGCCGCTCGAGCACAGGTTCAAGTGCTCGATTCTCCAAACCTCAGTCCACTGAGAACTGTCTCCGCTTCATTGCCCAACAACTCCATCTCCCACATTGATATCGAAGGCAATGCCATTTTCATCGGCACGAGCAAAGGGCTTGCGCGCACGAACGATGGCGGCAAATCGTGGGAGAGTTTTCGTGGCGTCTCGGCATTCGCGAACGATGGAATTTTTTCCCTCGGCGTTCGCGGAAACACCATTTGGGCTGCAACGGGATTCAGTAAGCCTGTGCCCAATGAAGAGAACCGCACTGTGCAAACCGGTTCCGGTTACGCGTATTCGTTCGACAATGGTGTAACCTGGCAGCAGCTCAATCAGCCGCTCGATGGACCCGGCGACAGTCTCGTGCAGTATGGCAACAATCAAGTCAGCTTCCTCCCCATCATCGTTCCCGAACAGAACGTAACCTTCGACCTTGCACTCACCGACAGCCTTGTATGGATCGCAAGTTGGTCAAGCGGACTGCGCAAGGCGAACTATCGCAACTCCACGATCTCATTTCAGCGAACGGTGCTGCCATCCGATGCGCGCAACTCGATTTCACCGAACGATTCACTTCGCGGTTATCGTCTCGACCCGCGCAACAACAACAATTTTCTCGCGTTCTCGGTGTACGTCGAAAACGACACGACTGTTTGGTGCGGCACAGCCGGCGGCATCAATCGGTCCACCGACAAGGGAGTGAGCTGGACGAAATTCTCGGCGCAGAATCAGGCATCGCACATACTCGGCAACTGGGTCATCGCAATCAACGGACAACGCTTAGGCAACCGCACACGGATTTGGTGCACGAACTGGCGCGCCGAAGATCAAACCGAGCAATTCGGCATCAGCTGCACGGATGATGGCGGACGGATATGGAGAAATTTCTTGCATGGCGTAAAGGCGTATGACTTTGCCTTCAAAGATTCGATCGTGTATGTCGCAAGCGATGAGGGAGTGTTCCGCTCGAGCGATGGCGGCAACTCGTGGATTCTCTCGGGAACTATCATAGATAAGCTAACGGGTCAACGCATCACAACGAAGCGCTTTTTCTCAGTCGGCGTTCACAACGATACAGTGTTCTGCGGCAGCGGCGACGGTCTCGTGAAAACGATAGACAACGCAACGAACCCCTTCGGACAGACGTGGCAGGTGCTTCGAGCATATCGCCCCCTCGGCGCCAACACGTCGACGACGTACATCTATCCAAATCCATTCTCACCGAAACAAGAGCAAGCGCGAGTGCATTATTCAACCGGCGGACGCACCGCCTCGGTCACCATTGAGGTGTTCGACTTCGGAATGAATCGGGTCCGCACAATCATCAAAGACGCACAGCGTACCGGCGTGAGCGAACACGATGAATTATGGGATGGTCTCGATGACACGAAACGCATTGTCGCAAACGGTGTGTACTTTTATCGCGTCACGATAGACGGCGCCGAACCTGCGTGGGGAAAGGTGATGGTGCTGCAATGAGGCAACATCAATTCGACATTCAATATTCGTTATTCAATATTCGATATTCAGTTGATCTTCGATTGTCAACAAGAATATCGAATATCGAACATCGAATGATGAAGGATGCAGTGCTTCGCACTGCATTGCTGTGCTTGAGTCTGTTCCTCTTCATTTGTGCAACGTCATTTTCCTTTGCGCAAATCGGCGGCAAAGCCGGCGCGTACAGCCGCATGGGTTTCGGCGCACGCGGTATGGCGATGGGCAACGCGCTCACGGCAGTGACCTCGGGCGACGCCACGAGCTATTACAACCCTGCGACGATTCCTTTCGCGGAGTATCGCAGCGCGACATTGTCGTTCGGCATTCTCTCGTTCGATCGCAGATTGAACTTTCTCGGCTTCACACAACCGCTGGGCGGCGGCGAGACAATGGTGAATGACACGGTGCGCCGCTCGCCGCGGGCAGGAATTTCTTTCGGCATCATCAATTCCGGCGTTAGCAACATTGATGGGCGCGATTCCGACGGCGAGCCCACGGGTTCCCTTCAAACATCGGAGAACCAAGCATTCCTCGGGTTCGCAACGCAATTGAAAAACGGATTCGCAATTGGCGTGAACGTGAAATTCCTCTACCATCACCTGTATACGAACGTCAACTCCACAACGTTCGGCATCGATGCCGGGCTTCTCTATCCTGTCAACGAACACCTGACCATCGGCGCAGCCGCAAAAGATTTTATCTCGAAGTATGCCTGGAACACGAACACCATTTACGGCGAGAATGGAACGCAAGTGGACGATACGTTCCCTCAGCTCTATTCCATCGGGGCATGTTACAAACTGCCCAACGCGCTCGGTATCGTGGCGTTGGACGCGCAGTTCAGCAACCAATCAACCTTCACGCTGAAGTTCGGTTCGGAGGTTTCTTTGCTGAAAACGGAATTGCGCGAGCCGGACACGCAAGGCTTTGTCCTTCAACCCGAACTCCTCGTCCGCGCCGGCATTGATAGAATTGACGTGAAAGAGAAAGGAACCGGCATTCGTCCGACCTTCGGTTTCTCTCTCAGACAAAGTTTCGATAACTTGACTCCGGCATTGAACTATGCCTTCGTGCTCGAACCGTTTGCAACATCGGGCATGCACATGATTTCTTTGAGTATGGTTTTTTGAACGTCGCTATGCATTACGTCGTGAGAAACAAATTCGCGCTGGTCGTTGTGCCTTTTACAATTTTCATTATTCATGGTTCCTCGAACGCGCAAGCCGGCAAATCGGGACTCTCGTTCCTTAAACTTGGCGTGTCAGGCAGAGCTGTCTCGATGGGAGATGCAACCAGCGCACATGTCGCAGGTGCAACGGCAACGCATTACAATCCCGCAGGGGTGCTCGTTGCCACGACACGCTCAGTCGAATTCTTGCTGATGCACAAGGAATGGATTCAGGACGTGCGTTCACAATTCCTTGGGGCAAGCACTCGGCTCGACGACGAAAGCGCCATCGGCTTTTCCGTTAACACCGCAACGGTGTCCGACATTCAGATTCGCACACGACCGGGAACATCCGAGGGCACATTCGCCTCTCGAGATTTTTCGCTCGGGCTATCCTATGCACGGAGTTTTTCCGACGCGTTGAAACTCGGCGTCACGGTAAAATATCTCTTCGAGAAAATATTCCTCGAAGAGTCGAACGGCTTTGCTTTCGACATCGGCGCGCAATACCGAACGCCGCTTGACAACCTCAGCGCTGGAGTCGCTCTGACAAACCTCGGCAGCATGAGCAAGATGAGGAACGAATCCATTGCATTGCCCGCGATGTTGCGCATAGGCCCTGCCTATGCATTCGACCTTCACGACTTCACCTCGAAGGCAATTATTGCCTCGGATGTGTTGTACAGTTTCCCCGAAAAAAAAGTCTACGTGAACATCGGTGGCGAGATACTCTTCAATAATGTCGTTGCAGCGCGCGTCGGCTATCAACTTGGCTCGAATGCACGGGGCTTCAGCGTAGGTGCAGGAGTCAGATACGATATGTTCGACGTGGATTACGGGTTCGCTCCACTTTCGGCAGACCTCGGAAGCGGACATACTGTTTCTTTGACGATCGCATTTTGACCCGATGCCGCAGCGGCTTGAATCTAAC
>CAYUFU010000075.1:4372-12314 GCA_964444145.1 uncultured Chitinophagales bacterium | reverse complement strand
CTGCTCGCAGCAATGCTTCTCCCCCACCTGTGGGTGAATCCTCCGTACGCGTCTGCCGGCGAGAACACCTTGAAGTGGAGATCATTCAACGAAGGAGTTGCAGAAGCGAAGAAGTCTAACAAGAAAATACTTATAGACGTGTACACCGATTGGTGCAGCTGGTGCAAGAAGATGGATGTGCAAACCTATGCAGACAAGAACGTTGCGGCATATCTACATAAGCGTTACGTGTTGGTCAAACTCAACGCGGAGTCAACGACGAAACTTTTCTACAAAGAAAAGGAAATGACCGAGCGCGACTTCTCTGCGGCGTTCGGCATCAGCGGATATCCGGCAACTCTGTTTCTCAAGTCTGACGGTGAAGCCATAACGATTTATCCCGGTTTTGCCGACGCCCGACGCTTTCTCGATGTTGTCAGCTTCATCGCCGAAGACCATTACCTAACGAAGAAGTTTGACGACTACGTTTCACACAAGAAGTGAGCGTGTACGCATCCACATGTTGCGGTAGTCGCGAACCGCGTTCACAATTCCCTCCAAATCAATCATGGCGATACATTCCAGATTGTACGGGCACGATCGCTTCCAGCATGGCGAGCACTCCAGCCCGTGCGGAATGAACTTCACACCCCGGTCGTACAAATCAATTTCCTGTGGACACGTTACACCAAACCACGCGATCACGAATTTCTTCAAGCCAATGGCGGCATGCATGCCGAACGAGTCGCCCGTAACGACAACGTCGCACATGTTTTCGTAGCATAACCCTCGACGAACTCCCTCCATCGTCGGTGTGTTGACGATTTGTTTCCCAGCCCTCTGCGCGATTTCCGCGTTTCGTGCCATATCATCCATACCGCCGCCGAGGAGAACCACTTTGACATTCTCCCACGTCTGTATGTTTTCGATGAGCGCAACGTGCTGGTCAATCGTCATTTTCTTGTTCGGATACAATTCCGAGCATCCCGTATTGAAGCCGACGACGAGTTCGTGGCCCTGAATGCCGACTCGGTGTTTGAATGATTCACAAAACCGTTTCTCTTCATCGGTCAACTCAAGAACATATTCATCACGTCTGTACTTCAGCTTGAATTGCTCGCATTGGATCTGCTGAACGGTTTTTTGATTGACATGAAATTTGAGATGGTCGTTGAGACCAAGGCGATAGTTGTAGTTCGCTTCTTTGTTGAGTGGGACCACCTGCCCGCGCCGATTGATGCCAAACCCCAACTTTTCTCTTGCGGCAAGCGATTGAATAAATGCACCTGAGCGTTGCGACTTGTCAACATTCAATGCTACATCGAATTCCATGTGCTGAAGAATGAGCCAGCTTTCCGGCTCCCACACATACACCCTATCAAGGTACGGATTGTTCAGAAGCAGTCCGTACGCGTTCTTCAACGTGATCCAACTGATGTGACTTGTTGGGTACTTTCGTTTGAGAGCGGGAAGAATGCTCGTCGTAACGAGGATGTTCCCCATCGCATCAAGATTGATGACGAGTATTCGTTTGCCGAAAGGATTCGGCTCGGCGCATTTCGTTTCGCAATTTGTGTTTGGGAAGCAAGGCTTGTAGCCGCCGAAACGTTTACAATCGGGAGCAGTGATCGGCAGTTGCGACCGTGATGGTTTAGCTTTAGTTCGCTTTTTCATTTGTCATGAGAGATGTATCGAGCAAACGCTCGACAGCAGCAAGAACCGTCTTCGCTTCAAGCTCCGTCATGCATATGTTTCCAATTGGACAATGCTTATCATAATTACAGCCGAGGCAATCGAGACGCTGGTGCGTTACAGATGCGGTGCGCTCGCCGTAGGGACCTTGTAAGCGCGGATTTACAGGTCCAAAGATGCCGACGGTTGGAACGCCGAGTGCCGCGGCAATGTGCATGGGTCCTGAGTCATTGCTTACGACCACACTGCATTTTCTAAACAGTGCACCGAGTTGTTTCAATGTTGTCGGCGGGGCAATGCTTGCGCGTTGCCCGATTGCCGAAACGATATTCTCTGCAAGCGCCCTCTCGCCCGGACCCCAAAAAACGAGAACACGAGCGTTCAGTTGTTCGCTTGCCAACTTCCCTAGTTCTGAAAATTTTTCTGCGGGCCAGCGCTCCGTTGGCCTGTTCGTTCCCGGATTGATGCCGATGATGACCGCATCAGTGAGCTGGAGTTCCGCTGCAACGTTGTCGGCATAGGCAATGTCACTGCCGGAAAGCGGGAACAACAGCGAAGTTGTTACGATGGGCACGCCGATTCGCCGCAACGCATCCAAATTAAACTCGACGTTATGCACTTCAGCGCCGCGCGGCTTCACGAGAAGGTTGTATGCGTACGAGCGACCTCGGAAATCGTAACCGACACGATACGTCGCGCCGCTCGCGAATGTCATCAGCGCGCTGCGCGGGTTGCCGAAGAGATCAATCACAAGATCATAGCGGCGGCGGCGAATCTCAAGCGGCATCCTTATGCCGTTCGCGCCCCTCTTTGTGAACAACACAACGTTGTCAATAGCGGGATTTCCGTCGAGCACGTTGCGACACCCTTTCTCTGTCAGAAAATCCAGTTGCGCCTTCGAGAATGCCACGCGGAGATTTGGGAGCACGACAGTAGAAAGGACGACATCGCCTACTGCTCGCAGCTTAATGACGAGCAACCGTTGAACCTTCGATAAATCAATGGGTTGCGTGGCGTGCTCCGCTTGTCGTACCATTCAAGATACAAAATCCTCGCCGTTTCGCCAACCGTGCCTCAGACATTATCAAGAAGCATAAAGTCATGATCGGCTCTCGATGCGGCATGAGTTCTTCGCTGTCTCTTCTTTCCGGCAAAGGTACACTCATGGAACAGCGGACAGATGTCACACAAGGGATTAGCAGACCGGCAGATTCTTCTTCCAAACCGAATCAGGTTCGTATGAAACGCATAGCCGCGACCTTTCGGAAAGATATTTTTCATTGCCTCGTAGGTTTTCTCCGGTGTTTTCGTTTTGACCAAACCGAGACGATTGCAGATGCGGTGGACATGCGTGTCAACAGGAAACACATCGCGCCCAAGCGAGAAAAGCAACACGCATGATGCTGTCTTGAATCCCACACCCTTGAGCGAAGTAAGTTCTTCGATGACCTTATCGTCGGACTTCTTCCGTAGAGCGGAAAGATCATAGACACCGTACCGTGCTTTCACCGCGGCAAGCGCTTCTTTGATGCGTTTTGATTTCTGATTCGCCATGCCGCCGGTTTTGATTGCCGAGCGGATGCTCGCTGTGTGCGCTGAGGCGGCGTCTTCCCACCGTGGGAAGCTCTCTTTCAACTGCATGAATGCACGGTGACTGTTCTTGTCGTTGGTGTTTTGCGAGAGGATTGTCGCAATGAGCATGCTGAGTGGTGGTGGCAGTGTTCGCTGTTGACGAGGCATCCCCAGAGTTTTCTCTAACTTCACTGCAGCGCGGAGAGCTTTTGCCCTCAGATCATCGAGCCTCGACGGAGATTCTGCAATCACAACGATAGTACACAGTGAATGCTATGACATTCTGGTGCAGTGTCTCCAGACAGGCGGCGCTTAGAGCTGCGACCGCGTGACGTAATCTGCCATCGTCAACGCAAACATGATGATGAGCCAGAGGAATCCTGCGCCGGCGAATATCCAGGTGATCTTCGTGTTGTACTTTACATGCATGAAGTACATAACGACGAGCGTGGATTTCACAATCGCAATCGTGAGAGCGACGTAGATATTGAAAGGTCCAAGGTCAATGTATGCCGCCGCGACCGTGACAACCATCAGGATGAGAAGGATAAAGCCGATTGTGTAGTATGTCTTCTTTGGAACAATCATGATATTTTCTCCTTACTAACTGACCGCCTGGAGGAGCGACTTATTGCGGCTCATGCGTACGTCAGCTCTCAATCATGAACGCGAATCAAATACAACAACGGATACAGAAAAATCCAGACGATATCAACGAAGTGCCAGTATAGGCCGAAAATTTCAATCGGCGAATAGTACTGCGCGTCGAAATGGTTTTTCTGCACGCGTATCATAATCCATATCAACAACCCGATGCCGATAATCATGTGCAGGGCGTGAATGCCCGTCATCATGAAGTACAAGCTGAAGTATAGTTGGGCTTGGTCACCAACCGAACCTTGGAAATGAAAGTTCGGACCGGGTACGAGGTGGTGCACAACCTTGTGCGCGTACTCGAAGGTCTTGATGACAAGAAAGATCAGCCCACACACCAGCGTGAAGGTGAGATAGCCCATGATGGCTTTCTTCTTCCCTTCCTGAGCGGCATGCACGGCAAGAGCAACGGTCAAACTGCTCGCCAGCAGCACGACGGTGTTGATGCCCCCCAAGACAACATCCAACTCCTGACTTGCCTGAGCGAAAACCTCAGGATAGCGCGATCGGAGAACAAGATAGGAAAGAAAGAGCCCACCGAAAAAGAGCACTTCCGTGATCAGGAATGCCCACATGCCCAACGTGCCTGCTTCACGTTGTTGCTCCATGTCTGTAAAGTGATGCGCGTGCGAAATCGCCGCGTCCGAATTATGCGCCAACGTTCTGTTCCTTCACATTGTATACGTACGGCTCGCCGGTAACAACCGGAATTTCTTCGAAGTTATGTGTAATGGGTGGAGACTTTGTAGTCCACTCCAATCCCGTCGCGTTCCAAGGATTCGCACCGACGTTTTTTTCTTTTCTCAACGACCAGAGCAGATAAACCATCGGAATGATGTAGCCGAGTCCGAGAATCGAAGCGCCTGCAGTCGAAAACACATTCAGAACCTGAAACTCTTCGGGATAGACGTAATAGCGTCGCGGCATCCCGAGATAGCCGAGAATGAATTGGGGGAAGAATGTCAGATTGAACCCAACGAAGAGAATGAGTGCTGAGAATTTTGCCCACGCTTCGTTGTACATTCGCCCCGTCATCTTGGGCCACCAGTAATGGATGCCGGCAAGATATCCCATCACCGCGCCGCCCACCATGATGTAGTGGAAGTGCGCAACAACAAAGTATGTGTCTGTCAGATGGACGTCCGTCGCCATGGAGGCGAGAAACAGACCGGTGAGTCCGCCGATCGTAAACAGCCCGATGAAACCGAACGCGTACAGGATCGGTGTGCGGAATTCGATGTTGCCTTTGTAGAGCGTGGCAGTCCAATTGAATACCTTGATCGCCGAGGGAATCGCGACGGCAAAACTCAACGCAGAAAACACAAAGCTCACATACACAGACTGCCCGCTGACGAACATGTGATGCCCCCATACGAGGAACCCGAACACCGCAATCGCAAGAATTGCGAACGCCATAAAGTTGTACCCGAAGATCTTCTTGCGCGCAAAGCACGTGATGACTTCGCTGATGACACCCATCGAGGGAACAATCATGATATAGACGGCGGGATGCGAATAGAACCAGAAGAGATGCTGGAACAGGATCGGATCACCGCCAAGATCCGGGCTGAAAATGCCGACTCCAAAGACCCGTTCGAAACCGAGCAGTGCGAGTGTAATTGCAATAACGGGAGTGCCCAACACCGTAATGATGCTCGTGGCGTAGCTTGCCCAAACGAACAACGGCAACTTGAACCACGTCAATCCCGGGGCGCGCATCTTGTGAATCGTCGCAATGAAATTCACGGCAGTCAAGATGGATGAAAAGCCGAGAATGAACGCGCCAATAACCACCGGCACGACGTTCGAGAGCGAGTATGTTGATGAGTACGGAGTGTAAAATGTCCAACCTGTATCAACGCCGCCGTTAACGAGCGCGTAGAGTGCAAATACGCCGCCGACGTTGTACACGTACCAACTCAACAAGTTGAGCTTCGGGAACGCCAAATCTTTCGCGCCGATCATCAGCGGCACGAGAAAGTTGCCGAGCACGGCGGGAATGGACGGAATGAGGAAAAAGAAAATCATCACGACGCCGTGCATCGTAAACATCTTGTTGTACGTCTCCGCAGAGATGACGTCGCCGCCCGGCGTCATAAGTTCGAGGCGCAACATCAGTGCGAAAAAACCACCGACAAAAAAGAAGACCGTTATTGAAAGAAGATAGAGTATTGCTATGCGCTTGTGGTCGAGCGTCAGCAGCCACGAACGAACGCCGTAGCCGTGATGGATGTAGTCGTCGTCGCGATCAATAACCGTATGGTGTGCCGTGCTGCTCATTGTGTCGTTCCTTTGTGTTCGCCAGACGCGCTCAGCGAGCGAACATATTCAATCAACTGATTCACTTGCTCCGATGTCAATTGTGATTTGTATGTGGGCATGATTTGCGCATATCCCGCGACCGTTTTTGCCGCAGGGTTCACGATGGATTCGCGAATGTATTCCTTATCCGCTGTAACGACGTCGCCGTTGGCGAGTTTCACTTGCTTGCCGAACAAGCCCGTGAGATCTGGGCCACGCGGACCCGTGTCCTTGCGATGGCAGGTCAGACAACCGACTTTGGAGAATAATTCTTTTCCGCTCGAAGCCATTGCAATGCCGACACTGCTCGCTGTTGCGAGCCATTCATCGTAATCTGACGGTGTCATCGCAATCACTTTACCGATCATGCCGCTATGCGATGTGCCGCAATACTCGGCGCAGAACAGATGGTATTCTCCCGGTTTTGTCGCCTCGAACCATTGCTCCGTGTACCGGCCCGGCAATGCATCCTGCTTGACGCGAAACGCGGGAATGTAAAAGCTATGTATGACATCTTGCGAGGTCATAATGAGTTTAACGGGCCTCCCCACGGGAATGTGGAGTTCATTGATTTCGCGGTTCCCTTCCGGGTGTTGGATTTTCCACATCCACTGTTTTCCAACAACGTAGATCTCCATCGCATTCTTCGGGGCAACGCGCATATCGTAGAATACTTTCGCCGACCAGACGAAGATGACCATCGCGATTGCCAGCGGGATGAGCGACCAGGCAAGCTCCAGTGGCAAGTAATCATCGAGCGCGCCTTTGCGTGTCGCCTCGCTTCCTTTGCGGTAGCGCGCCGCCGAATACACAAGACCGACGACGATCACGAGGCTGAAGAAAATGCTTATCGCAACCAAAAAGAAAAACAACGCGTCAACCTGGTCGGCGACGGTTGATGCACTTTCAGGTAGTAAGGGAAAACTCCACATAGTCAGAAGTCAACAATCAGGTAACACATCAGTTCAAATGGATCTTCGCGACGCCGGATGCCTTTCTCTTCTCGCGGCGAATGTTGAAAACCACATACGCAGCAATCAGCACAACCGTCAACGCGCCGCCGGCACGCAAGAGATTCGCTACGACAAGTCCATATTTCCCCGTCGTTGGATCATAATGATAACAGAGCAAAAGAATCTTGTCCACCGCTGAGCCGATTTTCTCCTGCGCCGCCTCCATAAGCGAGAAATTCAAATCCTTGGCGCCGTACTCGATGCCGTACAAGTAGCGTGCAACCTTTCCTTGCGGCGTCGCAACCATGATGCCGCTGGCGTGCGCGAACTGCTTCGTCGGTTGGTCGTACACAAACTTGAAACCGACTGCATCCGCAAGCCTCTTGATTGCGAGCGAATCTCCGACGAGATAATGCCAGCCCTCTGCAACACCCGGCCGACCATATTCTTCCACGTAAGTCTCTTTTTTCTCTGCCGCCATCTCCGGCGTCTCATGATGGTCAATACTCACCGTAACGACCTCAAACTCTTTTCCCGCCGTCATCTTCATCGTGCGGAAGGTTTCGACCATACCGTTCAGCACTTGCGTGCAGAGCATCGGGCACTTGTAGTAAACGAGCGAAAGGATGACTGGTTTGGTGTGAAAATATTCTTGCAACTCAACCACTTCTCCCTTCTCATCTCGAAATGTCAGCTCGAGCGGAAGCTGCTCGTTCAACTTCTGGTCAATGCCGACTTCGGTAAACGCCTTTGCTGCTGCTTTTGTCGGATCCATCATTTGCGCAAACGCA
>CAYUFU010000075.1:0-4272 GCA_964444145.1 uncultured Chitinophagales bacterium | reverse complement strand
TCAATCATCAACTCCATCGCGCGCTCGATCGGAATATGCACGATACCGGAATCCTTGCTCACCCAGCCGTAGCTGTTCAATAGCGCCTGTTGTTCTTTCACAAACGGCGCAAGCGTGATTTCAGGATCGGCTTGCAACCGCGGCAGCGGCGGCAAGCTTGTCGAATCAATTGCGACGAATGTCTTCGGCGGCTGGCCGGGCAGCGGCGAGTACGATTTCAGCACTTCGTACAATCCCCAGCTAAACAAAACCCCTGCGACCATCAAGCCGATTGAAAGTGCGAGGCCGTTGATTGTCACGCTCTTTGCGTTGGCGTCGCTTGTTTCGTGTCCGCGCTTGATAGGGTCGTTGTTCGATTTCATATGTCCATGTGTATGTGCCATCCCATTCACCGACAGTGCAATGCATCAGCAGGAAGCTGACGCAAGTGATACAGCCACGCCCTCAATGTTGCTCCGCCATCCCATTGTGAAAACGAGGATCATTCAGAGGCAGTAACGGCTGTTTCTTCAATTGGTGGAAAAACATCCAGAGCCAAATGCCGCCGATTGCGATCGGGGCGATGATCGAGAGCCAATGAAACTTAAACTCATGATTGTTGAAGGCAGGAAACACGAGCCAGTACATATCAATCAAGCGCATCGCCAAAATACCGACGGCAAGCCGTGCTAGCGGCTCGATGTGCCGTTTCATTTGGCGCGACAGCAAAAACAAAAACGGAACAAGAAAATGTCCGAGAATCAGAATGACGGCGAACGCGTTCCACTCGGTCCCCATCCGTCGCAAGTGCCACATGTTATCTTCCGGCAAATTGCCCGACCAGATGATAAGGAATTCCGAAAACGCGATGTACGCCCACACGATGGTAAACGCAAACATCAAATTACCGAGGTGATGCACGTGCCGCGTTGTGATGATGCGTTTCAGAGGCTCATGATCGCCGAAAAAGCGAACGAGCAGAATACAAAACGCAATCGTCGTCAACAGCGCGCCGACGATTCGCCCGATGCCGTACATCGTCGAGTACCATTCCGGCTCGAGTGACATCATCCAATCAACGGACGCGAAGGTCACGGTGAGTACAAAGAGAACGGTCGCAGGTCCGCTGAAAATCTTCATCGAGCGGGTGAGCAAGACGTTGCCTGTCTTGTCTTGCTCTTGAGATTTTTTCGTCAACCACAATGCGAAGGCGATCCAGAGCGCGAAGAAAATTCCCTGACGTAGCATGAAGAAGGGCACATTGAGATATCCGAGTTTCTTTTCGACAGCATGAATGTATGCATGATCAATGGTCTCATGCGGATGCAGCCATGGATAGAGCGTGTTCATACCGAGCAGAATTGGCAGGAACAACACAAGCATCAAGGGGAGATTCTTCGCGCCTGCTTCAACGTAGCGCTGAATGATATGCCCCCATGAACCGGAGACCAGGTGATGCAGGAGAAGCACGCCAAGGCAGCCGAGCGTGAGCCACATCCAAATCAAGTAGCCATACAAATACGACTGAAAGAAATCCGCGCGTGCCATCAGTGCGCCGACAGCAAGGAGAATGATGCCCCCGACGCCTGCAATCATCGAGCGCTGTTGAAGCTTGTTGAATTGCGATGCAAGATGTTCGTTCTGATTCATGTCACTCAATGTTCTTTTCCCGAAAGGACGGATTCCCGCTGTTGTGCCGATGGCTTCGTGCTTTGTCGAGCGACAACCTTCGCCTTCTCTTCATCCGAGAGTGAAGCGAACTGCGACCGCTGGCTCAGTTGCAGCGCGCGGATGTACGCGGCGATCGCCCAACGATCGCTCACGGAGATACTGGGGGCGTAGCTGTACATTTTGCCGAAGCCGTTCGTTATCACGTCAACGTAGTAGCCGACGGGGCGGGCACGAACACTATCCGAGTGAAATGAATTGGGCCGCGGAAAGCCGCGCTGCACGATCATCCCGTTGCCGTCACCTAAATAGCCGTGGCACGGGGTGCAGAACGTTGTAAATTGTTTGCGTCCCCGCTGCAGGACGTCGCGCGAGACGGCGAATGGAATCATGTCGGTAAACTCTCCATTGACTCGTCCTGTTCCTAAGCCATCGTCCGCGAGCGCCGTTGTGCGCGCGACTGTCCCCTCTGGCAGTGGTCGCGCCGCCGCGCCGTCGGCAAACACAGAACTGCTCTCCAATTGTTTCAAACGCGCCTTGTCGTACATGTCGTTGCAGCCTACCAACACGACACACACTCCAAGCAATGCAATATTCACACTGCCCCGGTAAGACTGCTGCGTCCGCTTGCGGCGGACTCGCAATGGCACAAACTCTCTGATTCTCATATCACCTCGACCTTTCATCCTTGTCCGACTCATGATGCAGATGTGGGTCGCGGGTATGCACTTGTTCAACAATCGCGAGATGGGTTGGGTTCAGTGTCTCCATAAATTTCCACGTGCGTTCCTTGTCAAACTTTGCGTCCGTCGCTTCGATGCACAAGAAAAACTTGTCCTTCGTCGCTGCCTCGAAGCGGTCGACGTTGAACACCGGATGTACCGGACGCGGCAAGCCGTTTCGGAAAATCATTCCGACAACCGCACCGAGTGACGAAAATAAAATCGTCAGCTCGAAGGTGACGGGAATCCACATGGGCCAACTGTTGAGCGGTCTGCCGCCGATGTTCAGCGGGTAGTCAATAACATTCGTCCAATACTGAAAGAAAAATCCCAGGAGCGCACCGGTAATGCCGCAGCACAACACGAAGAGCGGCAGTTTCGTGTGCCTGATGCCGAGCGCGTCGGTCAACTCTTCCATCGGGAACGGCGTGTAGGCATCCATATCATGATAGCCCTCATTTTTGGCGCGTTCGGCTGCCGCAAGGATTTTCTCCGGCGCATCGAACTCCGCCATGATGCCGTAGATGTCGGGACGTTGTACGAAAAATTCCATGCCAGGTACCGGCTTGTTGGTTCAAGGTTCAGGTTTCAAGGTTCACGGTTCCTTTGAGATCGCTTGATTGAGATAGTTCGTCAACAGAAATCGAACCTGTTCGATACTCTGCCGAAGGTTCCTTCAAGAAAGCGGGGGTCTCAAACGTGCGTTCGACTGATTGAATGTAATTAAAAAGCATCCTGTTGAGATGTTTGTACTCTTCAGCAAACTCCTGATAGAGCTTTTCATCCTTCAGCGATTCGGTCTCGAAGAGGAACGTCAGGTGTTCCAGCGTTTCTTCGCTTGAGCCGTACGCGCGCCACAAGTAGTGAGCGAACTCATTTTTGTATTTCCGCAGAGCATAGCCCTCAACAATTTGCGCGGAAACAGATTTTGAAGAGCGGCGAATTTGTCCACCCTCTTCATACATCTCAAACTTTGGGAGACCCATCGTCATCTTGTGAATCTTCACAGCCAAGCTGTGCGCCAAGTTGTAAATGTCAAGCTTCCTGTATCCGCCTTCCATGTGAAATCTCCTTTCCAAACCTCGAACCCTGAACCCTGAAACTTGAACCCTGAACCTCTAATTCGCGTCTGCGCTTGTGTCAATAATTCTTCCGCGCCACGGCAGCAGGTGCTTCACCTCAGCAATCGAAATCATCGGCATGACGCGGACGAACACATAAATCAACCAGACGAACATCCCCATCGTGCCGAGATACAATCCCCAATCCCACACCGTCGGATGAAACATATCCCATGCTGATGGGAGAAAATCTCGATGCAAGCTCGTCACGACGATGACGAATCGTTCGAGCCACATGCCGACGTTGACGATGAGCGAGATGATAAACAGCGCCGTGATGTTCGTTCGGATTTTCTTGAACCACAACAATTGGGGCGTCAAACCGTTGCAGAAAATGAGCATGGCATACGACCACCAGTACGGACCCGTGATGCGGTTCTTGATCATGAACTGCTCGTACACGCTTCCGCTATAATACGCAAAGAACAACTCCATCATGTAGCCGTAGAAAACGATAAGCCCTGTGGCAAGCATGATCTTCGCCATGTAATCGAGATGGCGGTCGGTGATGTACGCTTCCATGTGATACCACTTGCGCGCCGGTATCATCAGCGTGAGCACCATCGCGAAGCCGGAATAGATCGCGCCTGCGACGAAGTACGGCGGGAAAATCGTCGCATGCCAGCCCGGCAGCAAACCGACAGCAAAGTCGAACGAGACGACCGAGTGAACGGAGATGACGAGCGGCGTCGCGAGTCCGGCGAGGAGCAAGTACGCCGTCTCGTACCGATGCCAGTGATGCGCCGAGCCGCGCCAGCCCATTGCCAACACGCCGTAGATTT
>CAYUFU010000074.1:0-18775 GCA_964444145.1 uncultured Chitinophagales bacterium | reverse complement strand
TCGATGTCATACACGACAATCCGAATCACGTCTTTCAAATTTTGACGAAGCGAGCTGAACGGCTTCTTGAAGTTCATACTCAATTGAGATGGTCGCACAACATTTGGATGGGCGTTTCAGTTGAGGATGATCGCGTGCTTGATCGAATTGACTTACTACGACAAACGAATGCGCGAGTGAAATTCTTATCTTGCGAGCCCCTCATCGGTCCGCTGCCGAACTTGAACTTGCAAGAAATTGACTGGGTCATCGTCGGCGGCGAAAGCGGGCATCGTCCACGTCCGATGAAATCCGATTGGGTTCTAGAAATCAAAGAGAAGTGCGATGAAACTGGAGTGCCGTTCTTCTTCAAACAATGGGGTGGCAGGAACAAGAAAAGAAACGGACGGCTACTCGACGGTAGAACCTATGACGCAATGCCACAATATCAACTTCAGTCTGACTGAGGCTTCAATCCGCAATCCGAAATCCCCAATCCACCCTCATGCCCTTCCTCGGTGAACTCAGCGCGCTCTTGACTGCCTGCTTGTGGTCAATCAGCGCTATGCTCAACACGTCGGCATCGAGGCGGGTTGGCTCGTACTACGTGAACAGCACGCGGCTTGTTCTCGCAGCGTTGTTTCTTCTTCCCACGATCTTCTTGCTTGATTTCGACGTGAATCTTTCACGAACGCAATTCCTCTATCTCGGGTTGAGCGGCGTCATTGGGTTGACGCTCGGCGATACGTTCCTGTTCAGAGCATTTCAGGAAATCGGTGCCCGCATTGCGATGCTTGTGATGTCGGCGGCGCCTGCAATCGCGGCGCTGCTCGCCTACGGAATTTTAGGAGAATCGCTTTCACTTCTTGGCGTCTGCGGAATCGTCGTCACGTTGGTCGGCATTACGACTGTTGTGTTGGATCGCGGTGGAAACCATTCTGCCAGAACTGCGATTACTGGACGAGGCATCCTATGGGCATTTCTCGCGGCAATCGGTCAAGGCGCGGGACTCATTTTTGCAAAGCTCGCTCTCCGCGAATCGCCAGTGAATGGATTTGTTGCAACGGAAGTGCGCATCATCTCGGCTCTGGTGTTTCTTTTGCCAATGCTCTACTTGTCGGGACGAATCAGGAATCCTGTTCAGGCGTTCTCGAAGGACAAGAGAGCCTTGCTGTTCACGTCCCTCGGCGCTCTGCTCGGATCGTTTCTCGGTATCTCGTTCAGCCTCATCGCCATCGAACATACAAAAGTGGGAATCGCTGCAACGATCATGGCAATGGTTCCTATTTTGATGTTGCCGCTCGTCAGGATTTTTTACAAAGAAAAACTATCGTGGCGCGCAATTGCCGGGGCATTTGTTGCGGTTCTTGGCGTGGCGATGCTTTTCTTGAGATGATGCCCGGATATTAGACTCGTCGGGCATTCAGAAATCCATCCGGAGTGACATTGGCTTGTCGCAAAATTGCGCCCAGCGTTCCCTGCGGCATGTCTCCAGAATGATCCGGAATTGTCGTGAACCGCAGCGTGACGATGGAAGGAAAACCCAAGCGAGCGGAGTTTGCGAATGATGTCTCAGTATTGAGAGTGTAAAGCTTGCTTTTCGCGGACCTATTTCTCCAGCATATCCAAAATCCCCTCAATTGTCTTCGGTCCGTTGCCCTCTAAGCGATTGTTGATGTACGCAAAGAGTGCCCGCCCTTCCGCGACACAACGCCGCACCGTTTCGACGAGCCCGAGCCGCACCTCGGGATTTTCTTCTCTCACGTCGGTGTACGGCTGGAACATCTGCACAGCTTGCTCGTACGTTCGTCCGGGTTTAAGCAGCGCACGCGAGACGACAAACTTCGTCGTCAGCACGCCGGCGATTTGAAGCTGCTCGATGATGGGGGGCATGCGAGTCCAGTTGTTCAACACATGTGCAACGCCGTTCGCGTGCAGCATCCTCACATAAGCGGCGGTGAGGAAATCCCTGTTCCGTACTTCGACCGCATAGTCGAATCCCTTCGGCAGCCTTTTCAGAAACGCATCGAGCAACTCGATGAACGATTCACTGCTTACGCCCGAGTTCGGATGAAAGGTCGAGAACTCGAAGATGATCACGCCGCGTTTCTTCTTCAGTGATTCGATCGGCCTGAGGAACATATCAGTGAACAACTCGGCGTTCAGAAAATCGGGATTCTCGGTTCCTGCTTTCGGTCCGAAGCGCGGCAGGTTGGGATAGCGCTTGAGTGTAATTCGGTCGGTGACTTTGAGCGAGAGTTTGAATTCATCCTTGGTCTGATCGTGGATGAATTGCATCTTGTCGGGATGAGGGAAATCGTAGAGCGCAAAGTCGGCGCAGGCAGTGGGGAAGAGTTCCGAATACTCGGCAAGTGCATTCTCCTGAAACGCTTTCTTCGATGGATACTGCCGATTGTAGATTTGTCCCCGCCACCCCGGATAGTTCCACGACGAGGTGCCGAAGTAAATGCCTTTGCTCGCCCAGCGACGGATGCGGTCGCGATTGTTTTCGACGTATTCGGAAGATGCTCTTGAGGTCTCTGATTCAAAGAGGGGGAGCGTTGCGTTGGATGTGCGCGTTCGTTTCAACGTGGTCACACCTCAAGCTGTTGGCTGCCAGGAGGACGAGGCAGTGCGAGGGAGGCGGCAACTGTTGTGACGATGCAATGCGTTTTGTTGCGGCATGGTAGCGCCTTTCCACGACACCGACCGCCGAAGCCCCATATTATTTGCCGGCTTGGCGACGTGCTGCAATTGCAAACTGAAGAAAGTACTTGCTGAAGTATTCGGCGGTGAATCCGTATGTGTTGTCGCCGACGTACAGGTCGCAAAGAAACTCGCGCAAGCGGCACAACTCTTTGAGCCGCCCGCGCCAGCGCGGGTCGGCGATGGTGAGGTCAAGGAGATCGAGCGAGCGCCACAGCGCTTTCGTTGCGTATTCTTCGTTGCCCTTCTTTTTCCATTGCGCAATGCGATCCACCTCGCTACCGATGTTGCCCATCTGTTCGAGGAATGTCATGCTGTGCCAACGCTGAGTGAATTCTTGCGAGCCAAAACTGGTCACGTTGTCAGTTCCTCACCAAGTGTCTCACCACTTTCAGGATTTTTGTCTGCGTTGCCAGGTCGTCAACGGAACGCGAGCGATTCCCTTGCGTTGGACGGACATTGATCATGGAAGCGAACTCGACCATCGCGTCACCATGGAGATTCGGATAGAGATTGATGCCCCAGAGATTCTGCTGCGCGCTTCCCGTTTCTACTAATACTTTCTCCTCATCGGCATGCAACTCGCCGCCGATCGCGATGATACCGCGCTCAATATCCACAACAGCTTTCACCATGTCCTCGAAGAGTGATGCTTCAGCGGATTGCTTGGAGTTCACTGCGCGCAATGGGAGAATCAAGTACTCGAATGTGCACGCGCATCAACTCAGAAAATGCACCACCACGCCGTCGCGCAGCTTCGGCTCGAACCATGTGGATTTCGGCGGCATGATCTTGCCTGCATCGGCGATGGCTAACAACTCGCCAATGGACGTCGGGTAGAGCGAGAACGCCACCGCCATCTCACCCGAATCCACTCGCCTGACCAGCTCCTGGACGCCGCGAATGCCCCCGACGAAATCAATCCGCTTGTTCGTCCGCGGGTCGTCTATCGCCAGCAGCGGCGCGAGCAGATGATTTTGTAAAATCGAAACGTCGAGGCGCTGCACGAGATCAGGATTGTTGAGGAATTTCAGATCAGCCATCAACTGGTACCATGTGCCGCGCACGTACATGCCGAATCCGCCCTTCCGCTGCGGCTTCACCGGCTTCTCCGATCTCTTCGCGTTGAATCCTTGCTTCCGCACCATCGCAAGAAATCCTGTCTCATCGTAGCCGTTCAAGTCTTTCACGACGCGATTGTACTCCATGATCTGCAGTTGGTTGTGGGGAAACAGCACGGCAAGAAAAAAGTTGTACTCTTCATCGCCCCGGTGGCTCGGATTTGCCTTCGCCATTTCTTGCCCCACACGGGCGGCAGCCGCCGAACGATGGTGCCCATCGGCAACATAGAGTTTCTCGACGCGACTAAAGAGATCAACGAGCGCACGAATCAGTCGATCATCCGAAATCACCCACAACTGATGGCGAATGCCGTCGTCGGCGACGAAATTCACGGGCGCATCAACAAGCCGAACCCGGTCGGCGATAGCGTCAATGCGCGGCTCCGCGTGGTACGTCAGAAAGATCGGACCCGAATGCGCGTTCGTTACCTTCACGTGCATCGTCCGATCGTCCTCCTTGTCTTTACGCGTCAGCTCATGCTTCTTGATGGTGCCGTTCAGATATTCCTCCACCGACGCGCAGCCGATGATGCCCGCTTGCGTGTGACTGCCCATCGTCTGTTGATACAGATAGAAGCACGGTTTCGGGTCTTCCTTCAAGATTCCGTCCGCGATCAACTTCTGCAAATTCCGTCGCGCCGTTTCATACACAAGCGGATCGTAGAGATGCGTTCCTTCGGGCAAATCAATCTCAGGCTTGCCGACGTGAAGAAACGAAAGCGGTTTGCCCTGCGCTTCAACGCGAGCCTCTTCGGAGCTGAGAACATCGTACGGCTTCGCTGCGACTTCAGCAGCGTACTTGGGAAGTGGACGAAATCCCTTGAACGGTCGGAGGGTTGCCATGTGTCAAGTGCTTAGTGATGGTAAAAAAGAAGTGCATGAAAAAACGAATTTCATGCACTGTGAGATTACGACTTTGCGCCGAGAGAAGCAAGATGACCGTCGCCTCCGCGTGGCGAGCAATGGAAACCAACCAACAGCAGAACAGATTTTTTTTTGGGGGGCTGCAGACGGACTGCACCGTCCCACCATTCTACTGCGCCGCAGGAAGCTGTCTGCTTCGTGGCAAGATGGTTCGCACCCCCGCGCACATGCCGCCTGGCGTTGTTACGCCAACGCTTCGTGCACCGAGTATTCGCCGAGCGCAGCAACAACTTTCTCGGCAATCTCCACGCCGACGCGATCCTGCGCTTCCATGGTCGAGCCGCCAATATGCGGCGTAACAGAAACGCGCGGATGTGTAATCAATTCGTACTCTTCCGGCGTCGGGGGCTCGTGCTCATACACATCCAAGGCGGCGTACTTCACCTTGTGACTATTCAGCGCATCGAGCAAGTCGCGCTCGTTGACAAGCCCGCCTCGCGCGCAGTTGATCAGGATGACGCCGTTCTTCATTCGCTCGAAATCGGAACGCGTGATGATAGGCCCCGCGGATTTCTCGAACGGCACATGCAGCGAAATATAATCCGCAACGCGCAGCAACTCATCTTTGCTCACGAGCTTCACTGCTGGGATATCCGTTGAGCGGACGTACAAATCATACGCAACGACATTCATCATCAAACCGACCGCCCGCTTCGCGACCTCCGTCCCGATGTTCCCAAGCCCAATGATGCCGAGCGTCTTCCCCGTGATTTCGATTCCTTTGCTGAACTCCTTCTTCGGCCATTCGTGATGCCGCATGGCGATGTTGCTCATCGGCAGAAAGCGTCCGATGGCGAGCAGGTGCGCGATGGTCAGCTCGGCAACGGAAATAGACGACGCCTTCGGCGTATTGAGTACTTTGATCCCCTTCATCTTCGCCCACTCGACATCAATGTTGTCAAGCCCAACCCCGCCGCGTGCAATCACTTTCAAATTGCGTCCCGCGTCGATGACTTCCTTCGTCACCTTCGTCGCAGAGCGGACGATGATGGCGTCGTACTCGCCGATGGTTTCTAACAGTTCATTGGGGAAGAGGTTCTTCTGTGTAAGTTCGAATCCAGCTCGCAACAAAATGTCCGCGCCGGCTTTCTCGATGCCGTCCGTGATGAGAATTTTCATGATGGTTCCTTTCTCGAAGTGAAGTGAGGTGATGCTCGTATACACCAACGAGTGGCGCAACGATTATGCCACGAACAACCTGCCGGTTGAGCATGAAATCCAAACGCGAGAATGCATTGTCTCCGCTTCGTTCTCACAATTGAGAGACGAGCGCATTGAATTTGCAAAACTAAGAACGCTGAATCTTTCTACACTCACCTCTTGCATTCAGACTCTGAAGCCATTATATTCATACCGCAAGTTGCTCTTTGAAAGTTCAGATTTTGGTGTCCCGCCTCGGCGGGATGAAAAGGGAATTCCGTGGAAATCGGAAGCTGCCCCGCAACTGTAATCCCAAGCTACATTCTCTCATGAGTCACTTTTCATTCGAAAGGGAAGACGAGAGAAATCGGGAGAGCCAGGAGACCTGCCAAAGTCTTTCGTCCTCAATCATCTTCGCGGGAAGATACAGGAATCATCACTCAGCCGTGATGGCATTAGCCCTGTTTTTCTCGCGAAAGACAGGGCATTTATTTTGAACGCATCACTCCACAACACTCTCATCGCTGCATTTGTCCTCTGCCTCGGCAATGTGCCCGACCTCGCCCACGCGCAGTCGGATTCCTCGGCGTTCCACGATAGCAACCGCCTTCTCCATCCCGATACGTCGGCAAAGACGAGCGCGTATGCATTAGGAGAAATAGTGGTGACAGCGACGAGGAATCAAACTTCTGCTGTTGTTGCTCCTTCGTCGGTTTCTGTACTGACGCGCGCCCACATTGCTGCCATGCCCGGCAATCTCCTCTCGAGTGCTTTGAGCATCCATGCAGGCTTGGTTGTCCGATCGTATGGCGGTGGCAGTGCGCTGCAAACGATTTCGCTTCGCGGAATGGGGCCTGAACACACGCTTGTGCTCGTTGACGGACAGCGGCATAATAGCCTGCAAAACGGGCAAAGTGATTTCGGGCTTTTCTCCAACTCGAATGTCGAACGAGTGGAAATTGTTCGAGGCGGTTACTCCGCGTTGTATGGAGCGGATGCTGTCGGCGGGGTGATCAATATCGTCACGAGAAAACCGAGCGAGCGGTTCACCAGCTCCATTCATTCAACCCTCGGCGCAAACAACTTATCGGCAAACGAAATCGGCATCTCCGGTACCAGCTCCGGCGGATTTGGGTTCCGCATCCTCGCACGCCGTGAACATAGCCGCGGCAATTACGAATTCGAGTTCAGTGATGGGCAATCATCAACACTTCTGCGAAGAAACGGGGAGGACTTTTCTTCGTGGCGAGCTGAAACACAGCTCGAGTACGCGTTCGCATCGGACGTTCACTCAGCCCTTGCTGTGTCGTATGCCGACATCAACCGAGGTGTTGGCGGTCCCGTAACGAACGCGCAAGCCGTCGGAACGGCGCGCATGTCGGAGGTTGCCGTGCGAACACAATCGTCGGTAAAGTGGGTTGTTGCCTCGACGCTTTCCTTGCAGTGCAGGTCGCAGTTGGCATATTCCTTCCAAACCTACAAAGATGCGCATCTCCTCATTGACGGGAAACCTCTGGACAGCCGTTATCTCAACCGGGCATGGTCTGTTACGCCCGAATTACGCTTGAACATTTCACCCGGATTCAGCGGTAGTGCCGGTCTGGAGATAATGCGCGGCTGGATTGAAAGCAATGAAGTGCTGGACAAAATCCGATGGCAGCGGAGCGCATTCATCTCTACGCAGCATATTGTCCCTCTCGAAACCGTTATACCGTTTGACATCGCAGTGTATCCTTCGATCCGTTACGATTCGTTTTCTGATGTACGAGCCGACATAAGTCCGAGGATCGGCGTCAGTGTGGGCTTGGTGCGGGAGCCGGAACTCAGAATGCGTTCGAGTTACGGCAAAAATTTTCGCGCACCGACGTTCAACGACCTGTACTGGAGAGAAGGAGGAAACCCGAACTTGAAACCCGAACGCTCCTTGAGCTTCGATGCGGGCATTGTTGCTGCCCTTCGTTTCTTCGGGCTTCTTCATCTCGAGGCGAATTATTTTTCCATTGAGACCAGCGACCGCATCGTGTGGACGCCGGGGAGCAGCGGGCTTTGGTCGCCGAAGAACATCGCGGCGGTCGAATCCAATGGTGCGGAAGCTGAAGCGCGCTGGCTTGGCTACGACGGCACGCTGGCATTCACTCTCAACTCGACTTGGATGACGACAACGAAGCAGAGCGAAGACTACCCCAACGATCCAACAAAGGGAAAGCAACTCGTGTACGTACCGCGCCAAACCGTCAATGCCACACTTGCGCTCCAGGTGGAAAGGATAAACCTCTTTCTGCAACACTCCTGGACGAGTTTTCGCTACACGACTGAAGTGAACGATCGGTTCCTGCCTCAGCACAGGACGACTTCTGCCGCGGCAACATATGCACTGCTCGTGCCGATCGGCAGTAGCAGAGAATGTAGAGTGTCGTTGAAACTTGAAGTAACGAATCTCTTCAACGAATCCTATCAGGTGATTGCCTTGTACCCCATGCCGTTGAGAGAATGGCGCGGTACGGTAGGAGTTGAACTATGAATCCGGTTCGCCTTAGCTTGGCGTGCGCAGCCTGCGCACTGATGATAGGGTGTGTGAACGATCCATCGTTTCTTTTGCCGCATGTCCCCACTCCCTCGGCGCGAGGAGTTTATGTCTTGAACGAAGGCAATTTTGGTCGAGGCAATTCGACTCTTTCGTACTACGACTTGGAATCATTCAGAGTCGACAACGATGTCTTCTTTGCAGTGAACAACAAGGTGCTGGGCGACGTGGGCAACAGTATGCTTGTGCATCGTGGCGTCGGCTACATCGTCGTCAACAACTCGCACAAGATAGAGATCATCGAACTTGCGACGCATCGCAACATCGGAACGATCAACGTCGGGGCAGAGAGAAGCCCACGCCAAATGGTGTTGCTCGACGATTCCACCGCACTGGTGACGGCGTTGTATGATGCGTCCGTCCTTCGAGTGGACCTGAAAAGCAGAGCCGTGCTCCAGCGGATTCCGGTCGGTGCAAACCCCGACGGAATTGCCATTGCCGCAGGCAAGGCATTCGTCGCGAACTCGGGGCTTGGTCGCGGACGAACTATTTCCATCATCAACCTCGCATCGCTCTCGGTCGTGAGAACAGTGGTTGTTGGAGACAACCCCGTAGGCGTACACGTAACGCCGTCGGGATTTGTGTACGTCGTATGCGTCGGGTTCTACAACGAACTCGGAGACCCGAATGACGATACTCCGGCGCGTATAGCCGTGCTCGATCCCGCAAGCGATGTTCTCGTGGATTCGGTACTGCTCGGCGGCCATGGCTACGAGATTGCCATCAACGGGGATGGGAAGGGCTACGTCCCCACGACGCTTGGCGTCCTCACCCTTGATACGAGAATTCATCGCGTGACGGGAGTGTTCAAGCAGGGAAATTTTTACAGTGTCGGCGTGGACGATGCCTCGGGAGATGTCTATTTGGCGGATGCGAAAAACTACATCCAACCCGGCACCGTGTTCGTTTACGCAGCCGACGGACGACTCCGAACACAGTTCGAGGTCGGATTGATTCCGGGGGCATTTGCTTTTAAGCGATAGAGTCAGTGTCCATCAACTTCAAAATCATCACTTCATCATTCACTTTTAGAAAGGATTCCCCATGAAAAAACGGATTCTTCTTTTCATCGCACTCTGCTCTGTCGTCACTTCGGCGTCGGCACTGCCGAAAGTCGCATTTGCTATTCGCGGCTACTCGAACCAGTCGCTCGCGTACATCAACTTACAAACTGGCGTCGTGCACGACAGCGTTGCTGCGATTGGCCCTGCCGCCAATACGCTGGTCGTTCGTGGAAGCAAGTTGTATGTCGTTAACTCCGGCGGGTCATTCATCGGGTTGAATGCAAGCATTATGATTTTCAACATTGCCGACATCATCAACAACGTTCAACCGCTGCCGTTCACGCGTGTGTCCATTCCTGACAACAAAAATCCGTACGATCTGCTGTTTGTGAGCGATACGAAAGCATACATCTCCTATCTTCTCGATTCGAGCGTGGTTGTGTTCAATCCCTCGAACAACACGCTTGGCAGAAGAATTCAGGTGGGGCTTGGCCCCGAAGGGCTTGCCCTTGCGAATGGAAAAGTGTACGTCGCGAATGCTTACAATCCCGCAAACTTCACGTATGGAACAACTGTCTCCGTCATCTCGACGGCAACCGATTCGGTTCTGCGGACGCTTACAGTGTACACCAATCCGCAATCATGCGCCGTTGACGCACTCGGACGCCTGCATGTTGTCAGTACAGGTCCCTACGATAACAGCGGGCGGGTGACAGTCTTCAATACGACAACAGATGCGCCGGTCGGCACAGTGCAGTTATATGGTAATGTGTCGTCCGTTGTTTTCAATTCGGCGCAGATTGCCTACAGCAGCGCGAGCAGGCTTGTGGCGTACAATGCAGCCACGCTCGATACCATTCGCACGAATCGTAATCCTTATCCCGTTGCGAGCGGTTCTCTCACCATTGACGGTGGCGATACGCTCTACATAGCACGAACGGGAAGCATCACACTGTACAACGCGCTTACGCGTGATTCGTTGAGCCGTTTCACTCTGACTGCCACCGCTCCGTACTTCAGCGTCGTGGTGTACAGAGAACAATCAACTACTGGAGTGGCAGATGCGGAAACGCCCGCTGAACTTCGGCTTGGGCAGAATTATCCCAATCCCTTCAACCCTACGACGAACATAGAGTTCGCGCTGAAGAATTCAGGTTTGGTGTCGTTGAAGGTATTTGATCTTCTGGGAAGAGAAGTGGCAACCCTTGTGCATGAGAACATGCCACGCGGGAGTTACACTGTTCAGTTTGATGGGAGAGACGTATCCAGCGGCATCTATGTCTATCGGCTTATGGCAGGGGGGAAGTCAATTTCCCGCAAGTTTACATTGATGAAATAGCGAGAACGCACATTGTAACAATCTATAGCAAGGAGTACATTCTATGATTCGCTCAGAACTCACAAGACATGCGACGGCATTGTTGCTGATTGCTTTTGCCGCGGCATCACGCCTCATGCCTCATCCACCAAACTTCACACCCGTAGCGGCATTGGCGCTCTTCGGCGGCGTCTATCTCGATAGAAGGTCCGCGTTTTTCATTCCACTCGCTGCAATGCTTGTCAGTGATGGGTTCATCGGTTTTCATGGTCTCATGCCGTATGTGTATGTCAGCTTGCTTGCAACATGCATGATTGGAATCTGGCTTAAGTCTCGCAAGAGTCTTGCGCATACAGTGGCAGCAACTGTTGTCTCTTCAGTCCTTTTTTTCGTTGTCACGAATCTTGGCGTCTGGCTTATGCCGAACTCGTTGTACCCAAAGACAATGGAGGGTTTGGTTGCCTGCTACACCGCAGCGATTCCCTTCTTTCGGAATTCATTGCTTGGCGACTTCGCCTATGTTGCGCTTCTGTTCGGTGTGTATGAATTCGTTACACGAATCGTGACACGACATGAGACTGCCATCGGCGGTTGAGCACACCATGAGGGTACAGCTTTCGCTCTTGGTTCTTGTTGCGTTGGGATGCACCACTGTTGTTGCACAGCGTTCACCTTGGCCCGATGCAGTGGTGTTCTACCGCCAAGGTCCGAACGCGACACCGGGGTTTGATTCAACGAATCCCCATTTCCCTCACAATGTTCTCGGACCTCCGGATTCAACAGCGCGTGGGATTGCACCGGCTTCGACACCGCAAGAGCTACAGGCGTTGGGAACGGGTGGCGAGATTGTTCTTCGTTACAACGGTCGCGCAATCGTCAATCTCCCTGGACCGGATTTCATTGTGTTCGAAAATCCATTCTTCATCGGGGGAGACAGCTCACGCGTTTTCCGTGAGGTCGGTATTGTTTCTGTGAGCAAGGATGGCGTTACGTTTCGCCAGTTTCCATATTCCGGAAGTCCGACGTGGCGCAACCTTGCAGGTGCGACGCCGACTCTCGGCGGCAATCCACTCGACCCGTTGGTGTCAGGGGGGGACACGTTCGATTTGGCAGACGTCAGCATAGATTCGGTTCGCTACATTCGCATAGTCGACGCGGCAGGGTTGGTTGCGGATGACGGTCCATCATTCGATCTCGATGCCGTTGCCGCTCTGCATCTTGTTTCGACGGCAACATCGGTTGATGGTTCGGCGAGCACTGCACCTCCTGAGTTCGTTCTTGAACAGAATTATCCCAATCCGTTCAATCCAACGACAGAAGTAAGATTTCAGATACGAGAGGCGAGAGGTGTGAAATCAGAGGTTGAACGCGTGAGACTGAGAGTGTTTGATGTCTTGGGTAAAGAGGTAGGAACGCTTGTGAACGAAACGCTGCAGCCCGGAACATACCGCGTGAGATTCGATGGCTCAAAACTCTCGGGCGGTGTTTATTACTATCGTCTCGAAGCCTTGAGCGGACAGGCATTCAGCGCGACACGCAAGATGGTCTTGAGTAAGTGAGCATCTTGGCGCATGTGCGGTTTTGCTGCTGACGAATGATTATTTCTTTTCGAGAAATTGATTAACCGCTTCAAAGAGAGATTGTCCCATTCTCCGTTGGCAATTTGAGTGCGATGCTCCTCTGAGCGTTGGCGCTACGCCGCCAAACGTTCTTGCTTCTCGCCGGTTCGATGCGCCGCTTCAAGTGCGCCGATCAAGACCGACATCGATTTGTGCCCACGCACTTTCCTGAATCGCTTCTCTGCCTCCAACAATGCTGTTGCTGTCCACCGCTCGGTCTGCGTCGTTCCTTTTCTCCTACGCTTTACGTTCCGCATCACCGTGCGCACATGAGAGAACGGCAACTTGATCGAAGTTGTACCTGTGCGCTGATGCGCTGCCGAACTCTAATTTGATTTGTGTTCGGCTTTTTCCTACTTTGCTCTCGCTCATGGCGATGACTCCTTTCTGAGGTTTATGTTTTCGTAGAATGTACTCCTCACCCGTTACCGCATGCTGTCCGTCGCCAATCCTCATTTCCTTTCCAATGGACTTGGCCGTACCGGCATGGTCACCGGTGATCATCTTCACCCGTATTCCCGCTTCACGACAGATCCTGATGGCCTCAATACGGGGTGGGTCAACAATGCCGACCAGGCCGATGAACACCATGCTCTCGAGGTCTTCCGGCGTGAGATCGCTCCTGCCGCCATCCACATCACGCGTCGCCGCGGCAAGCACACGCAAACCCTGGTTGCTGAGTTCTTTAATCTGCTTTTCCCAGAACATCCGGTCGAGTGGTTCCGGCGAGCCTGTCGGGTTTAGTTGCGTGGTGGACCGATCCAACAACCGATCCGGCGCCCCTTTCATCATGATGCGCGCACCACCTTCGGGCTCCCGGTTGAGGGTTGCCATGAACTTGGTTTCCGACTCGAAGGGGATCACGGCCGTTCGTTGATATTCCCTTTCATCAAATTCCGCCTTGCGTGCAAGTGTCTTCAACGCACCTTCGGTCGGCTCGCCCGTCACCTTCCACTGTCCGTCCTCTTCGGTGATATCCGAGGAGTTTGCGCGTGATGGCATTCCGCCGGGCCATTCGCTGCACACCGATGGCCAGCGTGATGGTGAGGATAGCAGGGAGGCCTTCGGGAATTGCGGCCACAGCAAAGCCGATGGCAGCCAGGAACAGCTCGTTCAGCGTATACTCATGCAGCAGCCAGCCGACAAGAAACAGGAGTCCAGCCATGACAATGATAACGATGGAGAGAACCCTGCCGAACCGGTTCATCTGCCGGGTGAGGGGGGTGGCAAGGGTTTGCACCTCCGCAATCATTCTGTTGGTACGCCCAATCTCAGTAGTTGCACCGGTGGCAGTCACAACACCCAACGCCGCGACCGGCGGCGACCATCGTTCCCGAATACGCCATGCAATGCCGGTCGCCCACGCCTGCGGTCTCCGCCGCGGGCTCGGTTTTCTTTGCACTCGGCACCGATTCTCCCGTCAGAGCAGACTCTTCGATGCGGAGGTTTATGGCTTCAATCAATCGCACATCGGCCGGTACGCGATCGCCGGATCGCAGGCGGACCACGTCACCGGGCACGAGGTCATCCGCCTCAATCTCCACCCACTCGCCGTTGCGACGAGTATGGGCGTGGAGGGAAAGCATCTTGCGGATGCCCTCGAGCGCCTGTTCAGCTTTTCCTTCCTGGAGAAATCCAATGATAGCGTTGATCAACACAACGGCAAGGATAACGCCGGTATCAATCCAATGACCGAGCGCTGCGGTTATGGCAGCCGCCACAATGAGAATATAGATGAGTAGATCGTGGAGATGTTTGAAGAAACGTTTGAGCAAGCCATCTTTGGGCGGGCCAGGCAGGCGATTCGGCCCCAGAGCCTCAAGACGTCTCACAGCTTCATCTGCACTCAAGCCTTCGGCTTCCGTCGCGTTCATCTGTTGCCTTCGACCGACGGGTTCGTTATTTTTCCTGCAAGAATTGTTCTTTCACTTTCCCCAACGCATACTGACCATGCCTTTCCTTCGCCTGGCCGGACTTCTTCTTGCGCTTCATGTTGCGTTTGGCGTTTCTACGTTTGCACAATCCTACCTCTTTGATCATTACAACATCAGCCACGGCCTCCCTTCCAATTGGGTCACCAGCATTTGTCAAGATTCCAAAGGATACTTGTGGGTAGGCGGCGATGGCGGCATGGCCGTGTATGATGGAGTTTCGTTCAAGTCAATCGGACCTGCAGATGGTTTGCCCGTCCCACTCGTCTGGTCTATCATAGAAAGCCGCCTCTCACCCGGTACACTCTACGCAGGCACGCACGGGGGCGGTGTGAGCAAAATACGGAGGATCTCAAGACGCTTGAACTCTACATGCAGTTGGAAGCGATGCGGTTGAACAACAAATTTGTGTATGAAGTACATGTAGAAGATGCGATCGATAAGGAAAACACTCTCGTCCCGCCGCTGTTGCTCCAGCCGTTTGTGGAGAACAGCATCTGGCACGGGCTCGCCGGCAAACCCCGCGGAGCAAGGATTGACGTTCGCGTCCAAAAAGCAAAGGAGATGCTGTTGTGTTGCGTTGAAGATAACGGGCGCGGCCGCCATCGCCCTGCCGCACCACTCTCCCAACAGAACCGATCATTCGGCTTGAAGATTACCAGAGCACGCATTGACATCTTGAATCAGACCAGAGGAGCAAACGCTGCAATGGACATTGTTGATCTGCCGGAGGGGGTACGCGTCGAAGTGCGGTTGCCGTACATTACTGTGTAGGAGATGCACCCATGCTGCGGGCAGTTATTATTGACGATGAACAATCCTGCATCGACAGGCTGCAGGATATGCTCGGTCGCTAGCATGCTGACTCGCTTGTTGTGGTATCAACCGCCCGAACAATCGAGCAGGGCATCGGCGGCATCATGCAGCAAAAGCCCGACGTCGTGTTTCTCGACGTCCAGATCGGCGATGCAACGGGGTTCGATCTTTTGAGGCAACTGCCGGCGATCTCCTGTGATGTTATCTTTACAACAGGCTACGAGAAATATGCCGTACAGGCATTTACATTCAGTGCGTTGGACTATCTCCTCAAGCCTGTTGACCCCGACGATCTCCAGCGGGCAATCGGCAAGCTTCGGGAAAAGCAGTCGCGCACGGAGTTGTCTGCGAAGTTCGACACGTTGTTTTATAATTTGAAAGCCCTCGAAGGCGCAGCCAAACGGATCAGTGTGCCGACGTTGACGGGGCTGATGTTTTTGCAGGTGAACGACATTATCCGCTGCCAGGCGGACGTGAACTACACACACATTTTCTTGAAAGACAAGCAGAAACTAACCGTATCAAAGACGCTCAAGGAGCCGTGGTAACAGGCGGTCACACGTCTTGTGGGCCGCCTGATTTTTTCCGCGATAGAACCTATCTATGGTTTGCCCCCTCAACACCTCCATGAGTTGTATGACTTATCGGATCAAGAGCGCTTTCTTGGTAAACGCTCCATGCGGTGTCTTTAGCTGATACAGATAGACACCTGACGCAACATCGTTGCCGAGATCGTTTTTTCCGTTTCCACACAACCTCATGCTCGCCGCCGGCCTGGAAGGCATCCTCGAATGTTCTTGTGCGTCTGCCAGCAACGTCATAGATTGCAAATTGCACATGCATGCTGGCAGGCAGTGAATACCGAATGCGCATCGCAGGATTGAATGGATTAGGAAAACTCTGTTCCAAGTTGATACCGACAGGCCGTGTGCCATCACGGTCTGCGTCCACTCCCGTGAGTCTATCCGCTTTGTAGATGTCCGCATACAACGGCGCGGAGCCTTTGCTGATCACAAGATCATTCAGCCCGTCACGGTTGATGTCGTAAAACTGAACGGAGCCAATCTGATCCTCTCGCTTCAGATACCAGAGGTAATAGCTGTCGTTGCCGTTCGATTTGAATATGTAGAGATATTGCCCACTCGTAATGACGAGTTCAAGTCTTCCATCCCGATCAACATCCCGTGTGAAGTACGTCGGTTCATCAAGCGAGCCACCGCTGAGCAAATGAAAAAGGAATGTTGGCGAATAGTGATCGTTACTATCAGCCTCATACACAACCGTCCAACTGCCGTTGGACATGGTTGCCCCGACGAAGAATTCTGGCTTGCCGTCGTTGTCGACATCACCTGCGGCGTGGTAGTAGAGATTGACAAACTGGGTGCTGTCCTGCCAAGTCTCCTGGTAAGTGTTGTCGCTTTGGTTCTCGACGAGATGTATCGCACCCCAGATATGTGAAGCCACAAACTCAGCGCGTCCGTCCCCGTCAAAATCGCCCACGCCAAACCCACCTATGGAACCAACGCCTCCGTAAACGTAATCAGTCGCCCACACTCGCACGAAGTTATTCGAGTCAGGGTTGTATTCGGCCACATACACTTTCGTCCGGCCAAAGGCGGAATCGGGCTCAGAGCCTTTGTACAAGAAATCGGTTAGGCTGTCGTTGTCAAGGGAACCAACGTAAACACCAGAAAAGCCCGGCTGGAGTGGTACTTGGTAGCGTTGAACGACCACTTTAATTCCTTTTAATTAAGGGAGTGTCGTTGTTTGGCGTGTTATGCGCAGCGGCGGTGGCTTTAGGTCAATCGCACGAATTCCTCAACTGTCAACCCCGCCTGGTTGATGATTGCTCGTAAAGTTCCCCGATCTAACTCCTTGTGATCAGGTACAACTAACTGGGCAAACGGCTTGTCCCTTCTGAGAATAATATGACTGCCGTGTTGCCTCCTTTGCACAAATCCGGCCTTCGAAAGAGCTTTGACGCACTCCCGACCGGAAATACGCGGAAGTGAACTCATACGGCGATGAGGATCGTTTCGAACTTTTCCCGGGGAACAGGAAGCTTGTCTTCTTGAAGGGTGGAAACGTATCCCTCGATTGCCTCCCGAATGTTGGCGATCGCATCTTCTTTTGTCTTGCCTTGACTGATGCACCCAGGAAGGCTGGGGCATTCAGCCACCCAGTAATTGTCCTCGCCGGGGTAGATAACGACTTGTCTCATGGTTGCTCCTACTTTCTCTAAATATACTTCTCTTTGGGGTTTGTTGCCACCGCCGTTGCGCATAACGATTTCTATGTTCAGTGAGTGAAAGAAAACCGGCGGGGTGTCCCACAAAGAGATCGGCGCTCCAGTATTCTGGATTACAGTTGCATCGAGGCAACATGTCCTGACGCCCGGGAACTGAGATCTCAATCCCGTACTTGGACTGTGTCGAAGACCCCGACGCTCTTTGTCGGGGGCGATCACCCCGCCGGTGGTTGCATCCACGAAACGACAATCGGATATTTATGGGAATTCACCATTTCAATCATCATCCCATGGAGGCTCACCATGAACCATCAATCCGCCGCAGGCGGACAAACGCAGCGAGAAGCACTCGCAGGCAAAATCGTCATCGGCATCGATCCGGCCAAGGATAAACACCAGGCGGCCATCGTGGATGCACACGGCAATCAACGCGGCTCGTCGTTTTCCTTTCCCGTCAGTGCCACCGGCTACGGCGAGACGCTCTGGCGTAATATGGCAAAGGTCGCTCCCAACTGCAACGCGCAGAATGTCGTCTTTGCTATCGAGACAGCCTGCAATCTGTGGGAAACGCTGGCGTTTTATCTCCGCAGCCGGGGCTACGCCGTCGTACTCGTCTCGCCCTTGAGCACGCATCACTCCCGACCGATTATGAGCATGGAGTTTTCTCGCACTGACCCGAAAGATGCATACCTGGTCGCAACTGTTGCCCAACGGGGAGCCTATCACGAGTATGAACAGTTTCCGCCGGAATCCCATGCCATGCATCTGCTGGCCATCACCTACGACAAGCTCAGAAAAAACCGCGCACAAAACCGTGCCCGCATTCGCTCGCTCCTGGATCGGGTGTTTCCGGAGTTCCCCCCGCATTCTCGACATCGATACCGACACCGCGGTGTACCTGCTCAGGAAGTATCTCTTCCCCGATGAATTCCTGGCGTTCGATATCCGCACCGAAAGCAAAGCCATCGAAAAGATTTCACGCCGTCAATGTGGCCGTGCTACCTTGGAAAAGCTGCAAGCTGCTGCGCGTACCACCATTGGCATTGTGCGCCAGTCCGATGAACGCCTGGCCGATCGCATCACGCTCGATGCCTATCTTGCCCTCATCGACACGCTGGAGTTGCACCTGCACCGTGTGCTGGACGAACTTATCGTCCGGGCGAAGCACCTGCCGCAGTACGAGCGCATCAACAGTCTTTCGGGTGCAGGACCGAAACTCACCGCGTTGTTCTTGGCTGAAGTGCAAGACCTGTCGCGCTTCACGCACTACCGGCATCTCGAAAAACTTGCCGGCCTCAACCTCCGGCTCTACGACTCGGGACGCTACTCCGGCACGCGGCACATCTCCTCCATCGGCAACAACCGGCTGCGCTGGATTATCTACA
>CAYUFU010000073.1:13005-19313 GCA_964444145.1 uncultured Chitinophagales bacterium | reverse complement strand
TCACTTCTTCGGCAGCGCCTCAACCTCTTTCTGATTCATCGCCGAAAAAATCTTCCCAATCGAAGCGACAACGCCGGCAACGTCGGATAAGTTGGACGGAATAATCATCGCGTTGTTCTTCTGCGCGAGCTTGCCGAACTCGCCGAGATAGGATTCGGCGATGCGCAAGTTCACCGCGTCGATGCCGCCTTTCTCATTGATGGCGTTCGCGATTTCGCGAATCCCTTTTGCCGTTGCTTGGGCGACGCGTTCGATTTCCTGTGCGCGTCCTTCGGCTTCGTTGATGCGCTTCATTTTTTCGCCTTCGGATCGTGCGATCGCTTCCGCCTTGTCGCCTTCGGCGCGGTTGATCTTCGCCTGCTTCTCCCCTTCCGATTCTGCGATGAGCGCGCGCTTTTCACGCTCGGCGCGCATTTGCTTTTCCATCGCGTCCTTGATGCTTCCCGGCGGCAGGATATTCTTGATTTCGTGGCGCGTCACTTTCAGTCCCCACGGTACCGATGCTTTGTCAACGGCAGCCACAATCTCCGCGTTAATCATCTCACGCTCTTCAAACGTCCGGTCCAATTCTATCTTGCCGATCTCGCTGCGCATGGTGGTTTGCGCAAGTTGCGTCGAGGCGAATACATAATCACTGACACCGTACGATGCTTTCACCGGGTCCTGGATTTGCATATAGAGAATGCCATCCACTTCGACGGCGATGTTATCTTTCGTGATGCACGTTTGTGGCGGCACATCAATCACCATCTCTTTGAGCGAGTGTTTGTACGCAACGCGGTCAATGAACGGTACGAGCCAATGAAATCCCGCTTCGAGCGTTGCCTGATACTTGCCGAGCCGCTCGACGATGAACACCGTCTTTTGCGGCACGACGCGGGCTGTGCGCAGCAAGATAATGAATACCAGAAATGCCAGACCGAGGAGAACGATAATACTGCTGCCTTCCATAGGGGAGTTCCTTTCATTAGTTAGATGGTGACGAACGCAGCGCTGCCTGCATCGAGCAACAAGCCATCGAGCAGGGAATCATCTATTCGTATGATCCTCCCGAAGGGATTACTTCGGAATTCGCGGCGCTCAGAATTACAATTTAGCTGACGTTATGCAAACAGTGTTATTGAACCTATCAGGGCTCATATTCACGTTTCGATTTTTTTTCGAGGCTTCGCCCCGACCTATTCATTTTTAACGCTTTCGGCGTCGGCTCTTGCATTCGTCCAGAGGCTGTGCATAATGACGCCAATATACCGGCATCCCTGAAAGGGACGAATGTGAATAGCCGAGGGCAACGCCCTTCGTGTTGGAAATAACTTTCAGCTTTGAAACCTGTCCCGAAGGGATGCCCTTGGCAAAGGGTTTCAATGATCTTTTCGCCGAGCGAAGTTTTGTTCGCCTTGCGTAACGTTAGAATTTAGTTGATTGGTTTTACCTTCAACGTCAAGTTGTCGCGGCGGAGAATTTCGACAAGTGTTCCCTTGTGAATCTCCTCGTCGGATGTTGCATTCCAGCGCGTGCCGTGCAACTCGACTTTGCCTGCGAGGGTTGTTGGCAGAATATCTTCGACAACAACGGCTCGTTCGCCCGTCACATCGTCGAGCGTTGCGACGTCGTCCACTTTGCGCGACACTCTCCCTTGAAAATAGTTCTTCCCTTGCTTTCGGAAAAGAACGAGCGAAACGATCGAAGCAACCAAAAAAATGATGAGCTGCGTGCTGAACGCGTCCGCCCAGCCGAGCCAGATGCAGACCGTCGTAACCCACGCACCAATGCCAAAGAAAATAATGACGAAGCCGGGAAGCGCGAGTTCTGCGAGCATCAGAACGAGTCCGAAGATGAACCAAAACACTTGAGGTTGAAGCCAGTCAAACATGGCGTGCCTTTCGATGGTCGTGAAAATGTTCGTATCAAATGTAGTTCAAAGAGATGCGATAAGCAATTCAGGTCTATTGCTCAACGAACACAATCGTTTCGCGGCATCCGGCGCAAACGAACGAGGGTTGATCGCGTTCCATATCGGCGAGTCCGTTTTCATGCGAGCACTCGGGACAAACAGGGTTCTTGGGAAGCCAATATTGTCGGATGGGAGCATCTTCCTCTATCGCGCTGCGTCGGCGACACTCCGGGCAGACGAACTCGCCGTTAATTCGTTCTTGCGACTCCAATTCTAATTCTGCGTGGCACTTCGGACAAACAGCATACGCTTTCAAGCGGAACATCGTTGGGCTGTCGAGCTCTTCCTCGTCGTCCTCCGCCAGTGTTCCTATATCATTCGCCCTAAGGCATTTTGGACAGACAAACTTCCCTTCACGCCACTCGTGCTCGGACAACTCGAGTACGGCGGCGCAGTGTTGACATGAAATACGCGTGCTCGCAGGTCGAGGCTCGCTGTCAGAACCAGCGAGCGTGTTCTTGATCAGGGTGTTGCGGATCCGATATTGCTTCGACAATAGCAATAAAGCCCACAGGACGCCCAACACGATCCAGGGTAGTAATCCGAGATCATTCATGGTGATTCTACTCCCATTTTTCATAGTCCACTTCACACAACACGGATTGCAGGTCATTGAAGATGATTTCTCTGGGCGCGAGAGGCAGGAGAGGAAGCTGTTGATTCCCTTCGTTGTTGGTCACGAAGATACGGAGCCGCACAATTTTCTCGTCGTCAAACTTGACAAGCAGTGGCACAACCATTTTGAATTCAGGCGGAACATCCTCTTGCCGCACACGATACGTGACGCGATATTTCCCATCGGGAGTCTGTTCCGATGTGTAACTAAACGTGTACTTAGGAATGCGTGTGTCCTTCACCCACTGATTGAATAACCAACTCATGTCGGTGCCCGCATGTTTCGATACAATCGCTTGGAAATCTTCTGTCGAGGCTTTTTTGCCTTTGTAACTCGTGAAAAAGTCGCGCATCATGTTCGTGAAGCGATCCTCGTTCATCGTCTTGAGGTCGAGCATCATGTTGCGCAACATGTGCAGCACCCATGCGCCTTTCTTGTAGATGATAAGACTGTAGTCACCGTAGGTTTCGGTTCCTTCGGTTCGGTAGCCGAGCCAAATGGGTCCGGACTCCTGCCCCGATCCGAACAAGTATTTTCGATTCCTGAGAATGTCGTCCCGCCACTTCTCAAGCACTTTGAAATACAACTTGTTGTTCTGCAGCGTCGTCTGCATATACCAGAGCGAAGAGAATGTGGAGAAGCCTTCGCTGATCCATTGATCATGATAGGTTTTGAAATCCACGTCGATGCCCCACCACTGGTGCGCGACCTCATGGGCGCGAATCATCTCGTGAATTTCCAGACGGTCCACGTCGTCGAGAGAAACCCATTTCCACAATTTCCCCACTTGTTTTTCAAGATCCACGGAGCGATACGTAATCCACGGCAAATGGATCAAGCCTGGGAATGCTTGTCCGTGCATGAAAGGGATCTCGGTGACATACAAATGCCGAATGTCTAGTTTACCAAAGACGTTTTGACAAAAGAGGGCGCTGTTCGAGACGTCAATAGCAACGGCAGATCCCTCGACGGTTTCACCCGTATGGGGATTAACCTGTTCTTTCCTCAAGAGACGCTGCGCGTTGCGTTCGTTGAGAATCGTGACTCTCGGGATGTCGCTCGGCGGCAGAGTCTCTCGTTCAAAGATGCCGATATTGAACGACGCGCCGAAAATCGGCGACGCCGTTTTCCAACGAGTGACTGTCTCCTCTCGATCGGTGTTAACTTCGGCGGGATCTCCAACGCTCACGAGACTGAATTTGTTTGCAACGCGAAACGTCAGATCGAACGAGGACTTCGTGTCAAAGCCACCCCGAGGATACCAGAGCGTTGACGCTTTCAAATAAACGAGCCCACTCAGGCTCACATCGTCGTAATATGTATCGCCGCGGGCGAGCAAATCGCCGCGATAATATACGCGCAAGGAACATTGCTGCCGAGTGTTCAACGGCTTCGGACATTGCACCCAAAGCATGCCGCTTTTGTCGCCATTGACGAACGGGGCGTGCCCGCCGCCGACATACACAACGGAGTCAACCTTCAAGTCTCTGAACAACCAAAAGTTCATCCATCGCAAGTCCGGCGTGTACGAGGTGACGACGAACGATGCCGTTGCTGAAAAATCGAGTCCGCTCGTGATCCGTGCGTCTATTTTGTAGTCTGCCGCAGTGTGTCTGTTCTTCTCCTCCTGTGTGCAGAGCCTTCCGTCGCGATACTCTTGCGCAGTGTGAAATCGGGTCACGGTCTCGTGGTACCGGCGTGCCGTCGTGGATGGTTGCTGCGAGAATTGTACTTCCTCTACATCGAAAGGATTGATCCGGAAGTAATAGGGTTTGACGCCGGCCTTCATCCGGGCGAAGAAGTTGTTGTTCTGCTCGTTGTGGAGAAACGCCGTCATGAGGTCCGGGTCAAACATCCGCTCGCTCGCATCGCCGAGATCCTTAAGGGCGTTTGTGATGCCGGTCCTCACCGTAGCAGGAACGTTTCCGCTAATGAAGATTGCAACACGGGCCAATTCATCTGCCGTCGTATCGGCGAACATCAGAAAGAGTTCCGTAAACTCTTGTCGAAGGGATTCCGCACCGAAGAATCGCGCCACCTGCTCTCGCTCAATGCGGGTCGGCGGCGTCAGCATGAACTCGCCTTTCCCAACGAAGAATGCAGCGACAACGCGGCTTTGAACGGGTTGACAAAGATAAAGCGAGCCGTTCGTAAACGTGAACGTGCCGGCGTCACGACGCAGTGAAAACGGCCTGACGATGGCGGCTTTGCGGTCGTCCGCACGCAAGCTCATGAGTTGGTCGAGGAGATGGTCGTATTCTGTAGGCGAGCTCTCTCCTCCATCGCTCCTTGCTGTCAAGATACACAAGGCAAGCGGGAAGATGTACAGTGTTGCAAATGCGTACCTCATCGTTCTGTTCCTGAGATAGTGATAAGGGAATCCCCCCGAGTGAAATAGTCGTTTACTCACGCGTTTCGTTACCGGGAATCACCCTCTCCGTTTCTGTATCGCCATCTCATACAACTTCAAATACTTTCGCGCCGACGAATCCCACGAACGGTCCTCTCTCATGCCATTCAACTGTATGTGCCGCCATGTCAGCTTGTTCGAGTCGAACAGACCCACCGCGCGCCAGACTGCATCCTGAAGTGCATAGCCCTGCGCGTCGTAGAAGGAGAAGCCGTTGCCAGCGTCACTCCCGTACGCCTGCAGCTCATGCCAGTCGAACACGGTGTCGGCAAGTCCGCCGGTCTTGCGAACGATAGGAACTGTTCCGTAGCGCAGGCTGTACATTTGATTCAAACCGCACGGCTCGTAGTGTGAGGGCATGAGGAACATGTCCGACGCTGCTTCGATCAAATGTGCAAGCTCGTTGTTGAAACCGATATACGTCCAGACTTTCCACGGCATCGCGTGATGAAGAGACGTAAACATATTCTCAAATTGATCTTCACCCGACCCGAGAATGACCCACTGGGCATCGAATTCCATCAAGCCGTTGATTGCATCGGCGATCAGATCGAACCCTTTTTGTCCGACAAGCCGCGACACGATACCGATGAGCGGACGATGCGGATCATAATGCATCCCCACCTTTTCGAGCAGATACTTCTTGTTGAGATATTTCCCTTCAAGGTTTTCTGCCGAATAGTGATAGGGAAGATGCGGATCGGTTTCGGGATTCCAGACGTCCGTATCAATGCCGTTGAGAACGCCGAACAGATCGCCTGCGCGCATCTGCAAAATGCCTTCCATTCCCGCGCCGAATTCCGGTGTAAGAATTTCGCGTGCGTACGTTTCGCTCACCGTGCTGATGATTTCGCCGGAGAGAATACCGGCTTTCATAAACGAGACGCCGCTGTGCATGGCGATCAACTCGCGCCTGTCCCAACGAATCTCGGCGATGTCCATTGCCGATGTGCCGAACAGTCCTTGATAGCCGATGTTGTGAATCGAATACAGCGTGGCGGTGCCGTCGAACATCCGGTCCCAACTATAATTGTCTTTGAGCAGCAGGGGAAGTAATCCCGTTTGCCAATCGTTGCAGTGAATAACGTCGGGCGCCCACTTCAACCGTTGCAGGGTTTCGATCACAGCTTTGCTGAAGAGAATGAATCTTCCATCTTCGTCGAAATCGTTCGTGTAGATTCGCCCTCGATGGAAGAAATGCGGACAATCAATGAAATAGATCGGGACGGTGGAGCCGGGGATCGTCGCGCGAGAGACATGCACGGGCCACGCAATACCTGCGACGCGCACCGGCACCTCACCGATGTCGTACTCGTAGTGCAACTCGT
>CAYUFU010000073.1:5552-12905 GCA_964444145.1 uncultured Chitinophagales bacterium | reverse complement strand
TTTTAGTGCGGCGCCCAGAGCAGCATTCTCTCGAGCGCGCCGACATATTCATACGCCCGCTTCTCGGCGAACAAATCGAAGACGAGCATGATCGCCGATTGTGCGATCAGCCCGATCGCGATCGAATACCACGTCATGGTTTGCCGACACGCATACGAGAGAATGATGCCGACTGTGAGCAACATAACCTCTATCAATTTGTAAACTTTGAAATTCGACATGACGATTTTCATCCGCGCCAATTCTTCACTCTGAAATTGTTCGGGCGCCGCTTGAAGTTGTGTCGTGAGTGCCTTCACTTGCGAGTCGGTGCGGGAGAAGACGCTCCCACCGACGATGAGTTGAATGATGCCGATGGCAATCAGCGGATATGCCATCGTCTTGTAGTCGGTTTTCCAGAGGAAGAACGAGACGATGAACGACGCGGCGCCCATGAGAATGAACAGAAGGCTTTCCTGTTTTTCGGCAGAGAAATAGGAGAGAAGAGTATCATGCATAGTCAGTGCAAGAGTTGTCGGAATGAGATTGAACCGAGCTCGTTATCCGTAAGCGCCGCGAGCTACATGTTGTACTTCTTCAACACATTGTTCACTTCATGAGCCCATATCTTGTACCCTTCGGCAGTGAGGTGAAGTCCATCGTACGTCAGTTCATCGCGCAGCACGTTGTTCGCCGTCATCAACGGAATCAGGTTCACGACGTCGACACCTGTTGTGTGTGCGTAGGAGAAAAGCTGCGCGTTGAGTTCCGCCACCTCCCGGTTCTTCTCTACCGCCGAGTGCCATTTCGTCGAGGTGTACAACGTTGAGGTGATCACAGGAACGATATTTCTGGCGCGCAGGTGTTCGACGATGGCAACCATATTTTCGAAGACATCTTCACGAGGGACGTTCGCGTAAAGATCATTGATGCCCCCTTCGATGAAACAAATCTTCGGTGAAAGCTTGAAGACGTATTCCATGCGTTGAAGATAGCCTGAAGTGACGTCGCTCGCGATGCCGCGGTTTGCGATACCGGTTCTCCCGAGCAGCTCATTCCAATCCACCCACTCGGTGAGCGAGTTGCCCAGCATGACGATGTCCGCGTGTTGCGTTCGATACGCGGCAAAAAGCGCGACGCGGAGATGGTAGTTGGGATTTTCAAGATAGAGTTTATCACGTTGGGAGAGACTTATCATTCGGTACGACCAATAGGCAAGAGTGAGACTGGAACACCAGTGTCGAGACGAAACGTTTCATACAGCGATTATGCGAGCTGTTGCGGCAACCGATCACCAAGCGATGCATCGCGGCGACGCGGACGCGCCACAAGCTCGCCGCCGCAATTGGGACAGATTCTGTCCATCATGTTCGCACACGGCGGGCAGAATGTGCATTCGTAGGAGCAGATGAATGCAAGGCGATCGCCTTCAAGCGGTGACTTGCAGCGTTCACATTCCGGCTTCATTGCTAAGCCCACTGCGCCCCCGCTTGCTTGAAGTCATCGAGCGTAAGATTGTAAATCTGTCCGAAGCTGGCAACGAAGCGCGCCGCGTGCGGCTCGATCTTATACAAGCCAAAATCTCCTAAGCTGAAATTCATTGCGGCAAAGGGGAACTTCGTGATGTATGCGGCGCGGGCACTCTCATATTCGCCGGAGGCTTCGTTCATGAGCACCGCATCGCCCTGAATGGAGACTCGTGCCAGCGTTTGCGGGTTGCGGGTGCCGTCATCTGATTCGGACAGCAGTAAACTCACGCGTGAATCGCGTGCAATGTTCTGCGTGTGGTGAGCGAGCCGGCTGATGTGAATGTAGAATGCCGTTCCTTCTACCGATGCTGCAAACTGGGTCATTGAAACTTCGGGCGCGCCGTTCCGCAGAGTTCCTAAAGCTGCAATGCGCAGCGTTCTGATCAGCTTCGCGAGCATATGAAGAGCTTGTGTGTCCACGCCGCGCACAGTCTCTGCAGGAGCACAGCGGGTTAGTGCTTCACAGGGTGATGCGCCTCGTGGATCTCGAAGACACGGTCGAGCATCGAGATCTTGATCAGGTTGTACACGTTCTTGTGGACGTTGCGCAGAACAACTTTGCCGCCGTGCTCTTTCATCTTGCGGTCGGCAATGAGGAGCGCACTCAAGCCGCTGCTGTCGCAGAACTCTACGGTGTCAAGGTCAACGTTCAGCTTCTCTACCTTCGGTTTGCAGATGAGAAGGAATTCGCCCTTCAACACGGGCGAGACGGTCGAATCGAGCTTGCGTTCTTTCAGCCGCAGCGTCACTGACGTGCCGTTGTTTTCGACATCAAAGTTCATACTTCCTCCTCACATGCTGAGACAGTGTCTAGAACATTCGAAGACATTTGGCAACGCGATCGTAAATACCTTTTCGCGTTTGCGACGGGTCGGGTTGGATTTGAAAATTGAAAAACTTGTCTGAGAGCGGACCCGTGAATCCTATCCGAATTCTTGCATTGCTCTCCCTACAAATATATGCCGAGGGGAGAAGTAAGTCAAGGTTGAGATCAATTGCGAGGTCAAAGGTGGTTCCCTTGAGCCGCGCGAGGAATTCCGGCTTCGGATGATACCAGGCATTCACATCCGCGTCCTTGATTTGGACGAAGTGACTGCGCGGCATCAACCGTATCGTTTCGAGTCCGCGTTCGTCGCCAACGACAGTGATATGCTTCTCATCGAACCGGTGCTTGAGCAAGTCTATGATCTGAATTGCGGACAACAATTCACGCCGATCCAACGGCATCACCACCAAGGCGCGGTTCGAGCCGGAGATCGCCGACGCGAACGAAATCACATCGTCCTTCGCTTTGCGGAATTTCATTCCCGCAAGTCGCGTTCCGACATTCATGCGAAATGCTTCAAGCATGTTCCGATTCCTGAGTGAACGAACTGTTCCGAAGAACCTGACCGTCTGCGTTCCCTGGGCGGTGTGGGCAAATTCCTCACACCACCGTACTCAATGTACTCAAGTCTCCTTTGAAGCTCAACAGCAAGCAGTTGTTACGAACATTCGCTCGTTGAATGTCCTCGCCAACTTTTGTACATTGACACACAATGCGAAGCCCACTTAAATTCCTGCAACGGTTCACCGAAAACTTCGGCTTGGTCGAGCAAGCGCAAGTTGTCGCGTCCACCGCCGTTATCGTCACGATGGCGACGATTGTCGCCGTGATCTTGCTGACGGGCGAAGCACTTCGGTGGACGGATTTCATCAGCGTGCTTGCCGTCGGCCTCATCGGATTCTTCAGCGTTCTCTTTTCGTTGAAGTACGGCAGGCAGCTCGATGAGCAGCGCCGCCAGCTTCTCGCCATCAGCACGATTGCGGAGGCGGTTAATCGTTCGGTCGAGCTTGATGATGTCCTCCAGTCCGCGCTGACGAAAGCGACCGAGTTGTTAAGCACGCGCTACGGCTGGATTTACCTGCTCGAAGGGAACCGGCTCGTCTTGAAAAGCGCGAAAGAAACGTCGAAAGACTTCATTCACATTCCGGTCAATGATGCGCTCCCGGTTTCGATGTGGCTGCACCAGCCGCGCGTGCAGCGCGAGCGACTGACCGACAACCTCGGCTACATTGACGACGAGTTGAAGGAGCTTGGCATTCAGTTTTGGGCTTCGATTCCGCTTCGATCGAAAAACGCCGTGCTCGGCGTGCTCGTGGTCGCGGGCGAAGAGTTCGACATGTTCACAGCGAAGCAAGCCGAATTGATGGAAGCCTTCGGGAACCAGATCAGCGTCGCGCTGAACAATGCGCAGTTGTTCGACCGGATGAAACGTTCCGAACAACTCTACCTCGATCTCTTTGAACACTCTCCAGATATCTATTTCAGCATCAGCCGCGACCACATCATCACGGGATGCAACACAACAGGCGCGCTCATGCTCGGCTACGAAAAAGATGAAATCATCGGCAACAAGTTCGAGAGTTTCTTCGTGGCCGATCAGCAAGCAGCGTTACATGAGATTCTCGTACGCATGTTCGTCGAAGGCCGAGGCGTGAAAGACCTCGAAGAGCAGATGGTGCGAAAGAACTGCTCGGCGTTCTATGTGAACGTGAATTCGTCGCTCGTGTTCGACGACAAAGGGCGCACGTCGCATGCCCGCATCGTTGCCCGCGACATCAGCGAGCGCAAGAAGATGGAGTCGGCGATTTTGCATGCACAGAAAATAGACAGCATCGGCAATCTCGCAGGCGGTATCGCGCACGATTTCAACAACATCCTCGCCGCCGTGCTTGGCTCCGCCTCGATCATGCGGCGGCACATGGAAGAGAACAACGAACTCGCAAAGTACGTGCAGATTATTGAAGGCGCAGCGCGGCGCGGCTCGTCGCTCACGCGCCAACTGCTGACCTTCGCACGGAAGACCGAAACCATCGTCAAACACGTCGAGCTCCATCCGCTGATCGAGGAGACGCTCATCCTCTTCGAGCGAAGCGGCAGCAAAGAGATCGAAGTCGAGAAATATTTCACCGATGAGCCGGCGACCGTGAATGGCGACGAAGGGCAAATTCAACAGGCGCTCCTCAACGTGCTGTTGAATGCACGCGAAGCGATGCCGAACGGCGGCAAGATCGTCATCACCACGACAAACATCATCGCGGACGCGCACACGGTTAGCCAGTTCTCATCGGTGCGTGCAGGAAAGTTCGTTGCGATCACGATTCGCGATAACGGTATCGGGATGGATGAAAAGATGCGCACGCGCGTGTTCGAACCGTGGTTTACGACGAAGGAATTCGGCACCGGCTTAGGACTTTCCGTCGTGTACGGCGTGGTGCAGAGTCATGGCGGCTTCATCAATCTCGAAAGCGAGTTGGGGGCAGGAACGTCGTTCACGATCTATCTGCCGTCTGCGGATGCAAGAGCCAAAGCGGCGGCACGTAAACGGCGAGGACGATTACCACGCGGCACAGAAAATATTCTGATCATTGACGACGAAGTCAGCGTGTGCGAAATCGCGAAGGACATGCTTTCGACATTGGGGTATTCGGTCGTGTACGTGCACGACGGCAAAGCGGGAGTCGAGATGTACCGCACGCGGCGCGCTTCTATTGATCTGGTGCTGATGAACATGAACATGCCTTTGATGGGTGGACGCGAGACGTTTCGTCAACTCAAGAACATCAACCCCGATCTCCCGATTCTGATCGTGACGGGTCACGGGAGAGCCGTACTCGATGAATCCTCGTGGCCCTCAGAAATTGACGGCTACCTACAAAAACCGTTTCAGCTTGAAGACCTCGCGATCAAAGTCCGCCACGTGCTTGACAAAGGAACGACATTGGTAACGCCAGGCGCGGAGTCGTTGACTTGATCCTTTCTTCTCATGGCAAATAATTTCTTCTCCGAGCTCAAACTCATCCGCGAGCACAAGGGCGTCACGCTTGAGGAGATTTCCGACGCAACGCTCATCAATTTGAAGATGCTTCAGGCACTGGAACGCGGCGAAATACAATCATTGCCGCAGGTGTACGTGCGAGCGTTTATTCGCGAGTATGCCGCACTTATCGGTCTCGACAAAGACGAGACGATCAAGAAATACGAGGCATGGTTGAACCGCAGCGCAACCTCAGCTCCTGCAAGCACAGAACAAACGAAACAAGCTTCCAGAAAGAGCGTCGGCGACACATCAACAACGCGTACCTTCGGGCGAGGAGCAGAGGCACCCGCCACTCCCTCCGCAACCATTGAACCGACACCGCCTCCTGCACACGAGAAGCCGAAACTCATCGAGCCGGTGATCGAAGTGCCGAAGAAGCCTTCACAGGTTGCCAACACGGAGGCGTCATCCGCAAAGTCAGTCAACCGTGCACAGGAGCTGACATCAACCTTGATCAAATTTGGACTCGCAATCGGAGCGCTTGTGTTGATGAACCTCCTGTTTTGGAATGTCCTTGAAAAAGAATCTTCGCCAACGACGAAGGAGATGCCCTTTCTCGAAGCATACAAAGACCAGCAAGAGCGACGCGGCATCGTTGATTCACTCGGTGTTGACACGACGCAACGTAGTGCCGCGCCAGCGGGACAGAGCGCGCCCGGCGCAGAACAGCGACGCACGGTTCCACAACCATTCCTCAGCGCGGGCGATAGCATGACACTTGTCGGAACAACAACCGACTCGGTATGGATGGAAATCGTGCTCGACGACGACATTCTCACCGAACATCTTCTACCGCCCGGTTCGTCAATTTCCTGGCGAGCGAAGAACGAATTCTGGATTTCGGCAATCGGCAATCCTCTTAGCTTGAAGCTATTGCTGAACGGCAAACCGATTGCGATCCCCTACCGCAAAGGATACGTCACCCGCGATCTGCGCATCACGCGCGACTCACTCCAGACGCGCTAAACGATGCCGCCCATTCCACACAACATTCGTTCACGCATCGAAACGCTGCGCAAAGAACTGCATGAGCATGACTATCGCTACTACGTTCTTGCGGAGCCGACGATCTCCGATGAACTGTACGACAAGCTCATGCGCGAGCTGCAAGACCTTGAGCAACAATATCCCGATCTTCAATCGCCCGACTCGCCGACCCAACGAGTCGGCGGCAAACCGACAAAAGAGTTCGCAACCGTTGGACACAACCCGCCGATGCTGAGCCTTGCCAACTCCTACTCCGAACAGGAGATTTGCGAATTCGACGAGCGCGTCCGAAAGAATTTAGGAAAAGAGGTGCCGCGCTACGTTGCCGAATTGAAATTCGACGGCGTGGCAATTGCTCTGAAGTATCGGAACGGCATGCTCGTGCAGGGCGCAACCCGCGGCGACGGGATGCAAGGGGACGACATCACGGCAAACTTGAAAACCGTCCGATCTCTTCCTCTGCGCCTTCGCACTGACGATGAACGCTTCTTACACTGTGACGTGCGTGGTGAGGCGTTCATGTACAAAGCGGATTTCGAGATGATGAACAAGCAACGTAAAGCTGCAGGCGAGAAGCTCTTCATCAACCCACGGAACTCAACCGCAGGAACGCTGAAACTGCAAGACCCTAAAGTCGTTGCCGCTCGCCCAATCAAAATGTTCGCCTATTGGCTCAACGCTCCGAACGCTCCGCTCACCAGCCACTTCAAGAATTTGGAAATTCTCCGCTCCATCGGGCTGCCGGTGAATGAACACGCCAAGCTTTGCGCCACTATTGACGAGGTAATTGCGTTCTGGAAACAATGGGAGCACCAACGCGACTCACTGCCGTACGATATTGACGGCGTCGTCGTGAAGGTGGATTCGCTCCAGCAGCAAGCGAAGTTGGGCAGCATCGCGAAAAGCCCTCGATGGGCGATCGCATTCAAGTTCGCATCGCGCAAAGCGGAGACAGTGCTCAACGACATTATCCTTCAAGTCGGTCGCGTCGGAAC
>CAYUFU010000073.1:0-5452 GCA_964444145.1 uncultured Chitinophagales bacterium | reverse complement strand
GAGAAGGCGAAGAAGTTGGGGATCGAGATGATCTCGGAAGATGAGTTCAAGAAACTGATCTGAATCTTGGTTGCCTAAACTCAAAAAAAAATCTGTGGACATCCCCGCTCCTAAGGAGTCCTTCGGACCTTCCTTACGTAGCAATGAGGCGGGCAGGCGTGAAATCCGTGGTTCGAAAAACATGGGAGCGAGGTCTGCTCACTATGGCACGCGACTTGACCGCTCGAAAAATTAGCTTGACATCGGTAACATCCCTCGCTATATTGAGCCGAATCAAAGACGAGATCGTGCTGTTTCGCGTGTTGTTTAGATTTGTTCTTTGACCACAATGAGATGAAGCGAGGAAGGTGGATGCAGAAGATCTCATCTCATCTCATCTCATCTCATCTCATCTCATCTCATCTCATCTTAATAGGAGGAGAAATGATGATGTACGCACTACGTTTTGTTTTTACCGTTAACCAATGTTCTATTCTGGCATTGCTTTGCTTGGCGAGGCTATGCTCGCTGGAGACAGCATACGCGCAAAGTAGCTGGACCACGCCGCGGATGATTGATTCTACTGGACCGGCGCCGCAGGACCTCCCCTTAATAGCCATTGGCGCTCAGCGACAAATTGCTATAGTCTATCGCGAGGGACAAAATGCAACGAATATCAGCCGCATGATCGTCCATCGCTCAACCAACAATGGAGCAACATTCGCGCGAAGCACGTTACCGTTACCTCAAGTAAGTGAATTTCAAATGCGCCGCCCTGATGCGATTGCTTTTGATCGAGACCAAAATCTCTTCGTGCTTTGGAGTTGGGATGAGACGTTTACGTTTGGCATCATCGCGGCATATCTGACGCTTACAAAGTCCACCGACGGAGGCGCGACGTTCGTCAATGTTTGGGACAATAGACAGAGATCTAGTGTTGCGTGTCACAAATTCGTTTACTAAGTCCCGTAGGGACGACCTGTTTGTAGCCGTCAAAACAGACAAGAATCAATAGCTCCGGTAGGAGCGACCTATATATTGACGCCGAAGAATTATTCAATGTGCTTACGACACACAACACTAGCCCGTTAAGCCAAAAGAAAATGATTATCGATTCAACAAGGACCATTCATCTTCTGCGGGACTCGGTTGTTCCCCCGCCGGAGGCTTACAAGGTGATCTACACGAGATTCGTCAATGGCAGCTTTGGGAATCGGCGCGATGTTGTTTTGCCCCAGCCGCCCGATACAGTTTTCACTCGTGAAAACGTGGACTTTCTCATCTCCGGAACCAGGGTGCATTATGTTGCACACGCAAGCAGCAACTCAGTTCGTAATTTTCGAGCATACTACTCCCTTTCGACAAACTCTGGAACAACCTTCAGCGCTATGACAAGAATTGATTCTGGAGAGACCGGCTGCCCAGCCCTAGGGTTGACGGCGGAAGGTAAAGTCGCGCTCTTGTACGGCAGATTGGAGCAACTACCTGTGCCCCACGCCGAGCTAAAGGCAAGGTTTGTCGGAGACTCAACCGTGACGATTTCACCTCCCTTTGCCTCTTGGTCTCGGTGGCACTATTCCTGTGGCCAAGTACTGAAAAGTCTGAGGACACAGAATTTTTTGATCTATCCGTGGTATGATTCTGCTTCTGGTGCGGGGATTGCTTATTACGAGTTGAACTCATCCATGACTGCGGTTGTTGATAGCTTTGCTTTCTATCAACCTATTAGGCCCTATGACTTCGCAATTGACTCATTAGGCGGTAAGTATTTGGTCGATGCGAAAGAACCACCCTTTCGTGTTTTCTTTTCCAGCCGTGACGTTGTTACCGGCGTGGCTCGCGGGCAAAACCAATTCCCTACGTTTGAACTGTACCAAAATTTCCCTAACCCTTTCAATCCAACAACGACAATCAAGTACGACATAACTTACCCCAACGGGACCAAACCCCGCAAAGCAAGAATCACGCTGTATGATCTTCTCGCGCGTCGCGTGGCAGTATTGGTGGATGAGGTCAAAGAGGCTGGGTCATACGAAATCGTCTGGGAACCCGTGGGATTATCAAGCGGGATTTATTTTGCCCGTTTGGAAATAGGTGAGGCAACAATTGCTACCAAGCGACTAGTACTCATACGCTAAAATCAAAATGATGGAAGGGTCATTCATGATCTGCGAGCGTGCCCCACCCTGACACATTATAGAGTGAAGATTATATGGTGCCCCGTTCCTGTCCGCTTCCGCGGCAGGTTTGGAATCGCCCTTGATCAAAGGATCCGGCCAAGGACTTCGATTTTCTGGGATGAAACGAAAGAAAGAAAGCGCACGAGAAAAGTTCAAGAATCGCGTAAGGAAAGTGATTATGAAACCTATTGTCGTTGTATTGCTGCTGTTGCTCTTAAGTTGCTGTGTTCCAGATGCGCTTGCCCAAGGCGGTTGGACAACTCCGGTACGCATCAACCCAACCACACTCGCTGAGCAGGACCTCCAGCAGATCGCAATAGGTCCCCAACGATTGATTGCTATTGCCTGCCGCGAGGGAAATGTCACAGGTCGAATGGCAGTATATCGCTCGACCGATCACGGCTCGACATTCTTGCGCACTGAAATCACTGCACCGCCTGTTCTTGAATTTGAAATGAATAGAATTGAAGCGCTCTCGTTCGACGGAGACGGCAACCTCTATTTGCTCTGGAGTTGGAAAGAACTGTTCGTCGGGACCATTAGGAGGATGTGGCTCGTCCTCTCAAAGTCAACGGATGGTGGTCAGTCATTTGCCAATATCTGGTCCAACGGGCAACGGACTTTCGGATTGCAACGGCGCAACATGCTGATCACACGCGACCAAACAATCCACATTGTACGAGACTCCGCCCTTACCCCGCCCAGACCAGGAAGACAAATCTATACGAAGTTCGTTGACGGCAATCCAGCAAACAAAGTTGAGGTTGTGCTGCCGCAGCCGGGAGATACCGTGTACGTGCCTTTCGAAACCGACATTCTACTTTCCCAGAGTATTCTCCATTACAGCTGCTACTGCTATGCGAGTTCACTTTTTCAAGTCAAACTCTACTACACACGTTCAACGGACGGCGGGGCCACATTTCCACCGATGGTTGTTGCTGATTCGGCTCTGCCGCAGTTCGGCGTGTCTGCAGACAGAAGGGTCGTGTTGTTTGGTAGAGCTCTTGAAAATAGCCCTTATCCCTATCTGAGACTTACTGCAACGTACGTGAATGACTCTACAATTGGATTCTCTCCTCGATTCATGCTGGGCACAAAGTGGCTCGCCTCTGACGGCAGCATCAGACTATTGACGTCGGCATCTCAAAACTACTTGGTGTACGGAGGGATCGAGACGGCAGTGGGTGCCGTGACCTCGTACTACAAATACAACACACTTGATGGACCACCTACCGACAGCACCTTTTTCTCAACCCTGGAGCATCCTGATTTTGCGCTTGACAGCTTGGGTGGAAAATATCTCGTGGCTCGCCGCCAAACGGAGTTCCGAGTTTACTTTTCAAAGAGGGATGTCATTGCCAGCATAGAAGGAGAGTCACAGTTGCCGTCTGCAACCACACTGTACCAAAATTTTCCAAATCCGTTCAACCCTGTTACTACAATCGAGTATGCAGTGGCCCCGCTTAGGAAGTCCACAGACGAATTGCAGAGAGTGAGGCTCAGCGTGTACGATATACTTGGAAGGCATATAGCAAGTCTGGTAGATGAGCCGAAACAGCCAGGCCGTTACAGAACTACTTGGGGGGCAGTCGGGGTCTCGAGCGGGGTATACTTCACTCGTCTGGAATTGGATGAGGCACTGATTGCCGTCAGAAAGCTACTACTAATTCGCTGACGGAGAAAAAATGATTTCAGAACGATCACCTCCGGCATAAGAGCAGCCCTGAAATACAGGCGCACCCCCATTCCCGTTCCGCCAAAGGCGGAGCGGGAGCGGATCGCCCCGTAATCAAGAATCCGGCCAAGGACATCGATTTCAGGAAACAATCCTGGGGGGCGCCTCTTTGTTTTCTCTTTGTAAGCTAACACTTTTCAAACAACAAAACACAATTCATTTTTCTTTGGAGGTTTTATGAAACGAATTAAACGAATTTTCATTTCACTCATTCTTCTCACTGCAATTGCCTGCGACATCTCCAGTGCACAAGGCACTCACCCGAGGCTTTGGTTTGGGCCTGGTGATACGATGGCTATCAGAATAAAGGCAACCACACAAGGAACGACAGCATACAATCTCTGGCAAGTCTTAAAGATTCGACAGGCAGATCATTATCGGCAAGCAAATCCACCTGACCCGTGGGATGGACGTCTGCAGATCATCAACAATCCAGGTGAGTACCCAAATTTGTATTCGCTTGCCTTTGCGTTTATGATGACAAGAGACCCATTGTACGTGACCCGCGCACGAGAGATCATTTTCGGATGGCCGGATCATCCTGACGGTCTTCTTGCGCAATCGTTCACGGGAGACGGAGATCTTCGGGTGCTTGCACTATCAATTGTGTCGGACCTCTTATGGGACAGCTTAACTCAAAGCGAACGGAATCAAATCCTCTCGGTTGTGTATAGCGACATCACTGTCCCTAATTCGGGATTACGCGCGCGCCTCACTCATCCAGCCCTCGTTCACGATAATAATCACATGACACGGAAAGCAAGAGCTTTGCTCTACGCGGCAATAGTATTCAATGGCGATCCGGCTTATCCTGATGCCAATCGGGATATTGCATTTATCCGGAATAGAATTCTCCTTGATCCCGATAATATTGTCGTTCGGATGATTGATTCCGAAGGTGCGGGCCAAGAGGGACCCTACTACGGATGCGTGATGCTGCATCATCTCATCCCACTCATGCATGCAATGTCTCGGTGGGACAATACGGACTACTTCCAAATGCAGCCTCTTCAGTCGAGACTCGCAAAGATTTCCTCCTGGTTCGCACAAGAAGTTTTGCCCGCGCCTCGAGATCCTTTTGCAAGACAATTCAATTCGATCAATGATAGTTATCGAGGCTTCTTCAACAGTAACGGTTTACTCACCGGCTTGCTCCTGTTAGGCGGTGCATATCAAGATCCGCTTGCAACTTGGGTGTTCGAGAATACCATTGAGGATGTCGCCAATATCCTTCCTGCCTATGGTGTAACGGACGGAGGGTGGCAAAGGCATGCTCACAGCCACACCATAGTTGAGTCAATCGTTCTCTACAACGATATGGTTGCGCCTGAGCCTGCTGGATTTTTGCCAAGAAGTAAATACTTTCCAGAACGAGGGCTATATTACGTCCACGCTGATGCAAACACGTGGGCTGGTCAGAATGATATTCAGTTTTCTTTGACCGCGTCACCTGCGATTGACTTCTCATTGAATCCACCGAACGGCATTTTCTCCATCAAGCATAACCAACCCGATAAGAACAGCATATCGTTATCTGCATACGGCAAAGACTTCATTG
>CAYUFU010000072.1:0-19462 GCA_964444145.1 uncultured Chitinophagales bacterium | reverse complement strand
AAGGCGGCAGGTGGTCTGCTATGCTTTCGGATCTCGGATGGAAAATGATCTGCACGGAAGTCAATCAGCATTCCATCGATGTCGCAAAATCCAGAATTCCGTCGGCGGAATTCATTCTGGTCTCTCCCACTGATCATAGCCTGCCGTGCCAAGATCGCAGCGTTGATCTGGTCCTTTGTGTTGAAGTGTTCCATGTCGTTCACTCGCGTTGGTTTCTTACAGAGGCTGTGCGTGTGTTACGGCCGGGCGGCGTGCTCGTCGGTGTGGCGACCAACAGCCTATCGCTGCGGGGGCTTGCCTATCGCGTTGCGACCGTATTTGATGAAGAGCGGAGAAAATTCCTCGAGGAATCGCGCACGTACACGCGCAGCTATCGAAGCTGCAAACAACAACTGGTCGAAGAAGGGATGAAGCTCGAGAGCGAGGAAGGGATTTGTTGGTTTCCCTTCGGCAGGCAAAGCAACTCGTCGTTGGTTTCACTCGCGAGTCGAGTGGAACGAAGCGTTGGCTTACGCCGTCTCGTGGACGTCAGCCCGTGGATCGTATTCGTTGCACGTAAGGTGGCTGAAGGAACTCGTCGCGATACTGTGTAAACAGAGTGCAGCTTCGCTCAGCCACCATCGGGAGTAACGCAGTCGCTTGTAGGCGCGATTCCCTATTTTTTTTGTGGACGAATTCTCTATATTCATGAGAGCACAATCAATGATAAGCACACTCATGAGTACCAAAACTCCTTCGACAGTCAAACCTTCGGCCGATAACAGTCTTGAACGCATTGCGTATGCCTCCGTTGCAACTATTCCCACCGTCGAGCCGCACGATCAGGATCGGCTCGGCTACAACGTGTGGCGCTGGCTGAAAGATCGCCGCGACACGCTCGAACAATCCGTTCATAATGCCGGCTCACGCCTGTTGATTTCAGAGGAAGAGGCGTTGCGGAAAATCCGCGAGAGCCTCAAGTCGCAAGGTGTTCAATTGTAATCCTGCGGGCATTTCGTGGGTCAGGAATTTCTCCTCGCATTCATTCCGCTTTTCGTCGCGATTGATGTTTTCGGTGTGCTGCCGCTCTTCGTCTCGCTCACCGAGGGAATGAGTGCCGTGGAGCGGAAGAAATTGACGTTCGAAGCGACGACCACCGCGTTCATCATCTCGCTCCTGTTTCTCGCAGCAGGCAAACTTCTCTTTTCCTTTCTTGGTATCACCGAAAGCGATTTTCGCGTCGGCGGCGGCATTGTGCTGCTCGTCCTGGCGGTGTATGATCTTTTGTTCTCGAAAGATCGCGAGCGCGATCCTGAAGCGACCATCGGCGTTGTGCCGATAGGGATTCCACTCATCATGGGTCCTGCCGCACTGACGACGATCATCATTCTCGTGGATTCGTATGGCTACGGTTGGACTATTGCGTCGCTGCTTGCGAACATGCTGATTGTGCTCGTCGTGTTCTTGCAAGGGACGCGCATTGCAGGCGTGATGGGGAAAGCCGGTGCGCGCGCAGTCGGGAAAGTGGTCGCGTTGTTTCTCGCAGGCATTGCGGTGATGATGATCCGCAGTGGGGTTGCGGAAATGGTAAAGGGGATGTAATGGCTGAAGAGCTTGTCAGTCTCATTGACCCGGAGCCGCCGAAACGTTATCGTTTCGATTACAAGGGCATGCATCGGTATGTCATTACGCTGCCGGTGTTCGGCGAGAAGAAGATTTTTGGGTCTCGGGGAGCGGTGACGACCGTTTTGAATTGTTTGCGCGATGCGGCGCAGCACCACCGCTTCGAAGTGTACGCATATTGTTTTCTGCCGGATCGGCTTGCGCTCATTGTGCGGGGAAAGGACGCGCGTTCGGATATGAAACAGTTTCTTGCAGAGTTTCGCGCCTCGTCGTCTGCCGCGCTCGAGACCTCGCTCGGTCATCCGCTCTGGAAACGAAAATATCTCGAGCGGGTGTTGCGGAAGACGGAGGAGACGCGCCGCGCAGTCGAGAAGATTTTTCACCTGCCGGTCCAAGCGGGTTTGGCGAAGCGACCCTCGGAGTATGCGTTCCAGGGTTCGTTCGTTTTGCGGTAGGTGCAGGACCACCGATCACGGTCACGCGATGGAAGGTGGAGGAGCGCAGCATTGGCTGTGGGGTGGCGGCATGTGTGAAGGACGGCGGCTGCTCTTTTGACGATGTAGCCCGCGTACAGCGGCGCAGATGAACCTTACCACGATGTAGACCGTCAGCAGCCCCAATCGCATCGTTGTATTTCTCGGTCCGAATTCATACCTTGGGGAGGTCAAGAAAGTCTATCCGAAAGGAAAATCACGCTCGCCATCTTGCTACTACCGACGCTTACGTTGTTGTCCCACCGTGCTTTTGAATACTTATGAAGTTGTTGTGAAGGTCTGCGCCGCCGGCGAACTGATTGTATTTTGTTTGAATCGCAAATGTGATGTTCAAGAATGGTAAAATCGAGGGCGTCATCGTGAAGAATTTGGTCAAGCACGTTGACGATCGCGGCTGGCTCGCTGAAACGTTTCGGCATGATGAGTTGGAGGCAGAGTATTATCCCGTGATGGGGTACATTTCGATGACGCATGCCGATGTGGCGAGGGGTCCGCATGAGCATGTTGAGCAGGCGGATAATTTTGCGTTCATCGGGCCGTCGAATTTCAAGATTTATTTGTGGGACAATCGAAAGCATTCGGCGACGTACATGACGAAGCAGGTTGTGTATGCGGGCGAGGATGCGCCTAAGTCGTTGATTATTCCGCCGGGGGTGGTTCACGCGTACAAGAATATCGGCGGCAAGGTAGGCGGTGTGTTGAATTTTCCCAATCGGTTGTTCGCGGGAAAAGGGAAGAATGAACCGATAGATGAGATTCGGCACGAGGCAGATCCGAAGTCGATCTTCAGATTGGACTGAGCAATGCAGAATATCTTGGTGACAGGTGGTGCGGGTTTCATCGGGAGCAATTTTGTGAGGCATGTGCTTGCGTCGCATGCAGAGGTGCGCGTCGTGAATTTCGACAAGCTCACGTATGCGGGCAACCTGGAGAACCTCGAAGATATTTCCGATAATCCCCGTTATCATTTTGTCAAGGCGGATATTTGCAGCCGTGAGGATGTCGAGTCTGCTTTCCGGCGGTTCAACATTGATACCGTCGTGCACTTCGCCGCCGAGTCGCATGTTGATAGGAGTATACTCGGCTCGTCGGTGTTCGTGCAGACAAATGTGTTGGGGACGAACACGCTGCTCGATGTTGCGAAGAATATCGGCGTCGAAAAATTCTTGCACGTTTCGACAGATGAAGTGTACGGGTCGCTCGGACCCACCGGCAAGTTTACGGAAACGACGCCGTTGCATCCGAATAGCCCTTATGCAGCAAGCAAGGCGGGGTCGGATTTGCTTGCACTCGCCTATCATCACACACATGGGCTTCCTGTGGTCGTGACGCGATGCTCGAATAACTATGGCCCCTATCAGTTTCCCGAGAAACTCATTCCCTTGATGATTATCAACGCGCTGAATGATAAGCCGCTGCCCGTGTACGGGGATGGCTTGAACGTGCGCGACTGGCTGCACGTGAATGACCATTGCGCCGCGCTTGACCTCGTGTTGCAGAAAGGAACCGTCGGCGAAGTGTATAACATCGGTGGGAACAACGAGTGGAAGAATATTGAGATCGTGAAATTGATTGTGCAATTGGTGGGCAAGTCCGAATCGTTGATTACGTTTGTAAAAGATCGTCTTGGCCACGATCGCCGTTACGCCATTGACGCGACGAAGATCAACGCCGAACTTGGCTGGACTCCCGCGCACACATTCGAACGTGGGTTGCAAGAAACAGTAGCGTGGTATCTCTCGCATCGGGCGTGGTGGCAGAGAGTGATGACGGGGGACTATGTAGAATATTATCGGATGAATTACGAGCATGCATAAGTTCTTTGCAGTGTACTGTGTTGTTATTGCATGTGCGTTAGAAACCTTCGCGCAGCTTGGACGCGAGAGGGATGAGGACATTCTGGGGGGCTTGAGCGGCAGGGGTATCACGACGCCGGCTGTTGCGCCTTCGGTAACGGGAGTGGCGCTTGAGGCTCCGATTGATCCTGAGAGTTACTATGTGGGTCCAGCGGACCTTATAGCGGTCAATATCTGGATGAGCCCGCCGCTGAGTTTCAATCTCAATGTTACGCCCGAAGGGACGCTGCTCATTCCCACGGTGGGTGAAGTACGGGTAGCAGGCATGAAGCTCTCGGCGGCAAAAGAGAAAATTCTCGCGGAAGTTCGGCGCAAGTACTTGACCGCCCCCATCACTGCGACCCTCGTGAAGCCTCGCCCCATCATTGTGACCGTTCTCGGCAGAGTCCTTAACCCCGGCACCTATACACTTACTGCCGCTGATCGGGCGGGCAAAGCGATTGATGAAGCGAACAGACCTTCGCGAACCCAAAACGAATCGCAGGTGCTCAGTGTGAAATACTTCGCTTCGGAGCGGGAGATTCTGGTCAAGCACCGCGACGGAACGCACGTTCGAGCAGACCTTATCAAGTATGCCGCAACAAAAAGCGATATGTGGAATCCCTACTTGCGTGAAGGGGATCTCATCATTGTTCCCGAGAAAGATCCGCACAAGAACAAGATCGGTGTTTACGGCGCAGTGAACCTGCCGGGCCGTTTCGAATATGTGAAGGGGGACAGCATCAAAGATATGATCCGCTCCGCCCATGGTTTTTCCGAACGGGCTGTTACCGATAGCATCGAGTTTAATCGGCTGGACGCGGAAGGCAATGCCATGACGACGCGCTGGTTGGATACAAAAAAGCTGTTGGATGGAACAATAGCGGACATTGCATTGGAACCGGGCGATCGTCTCTTTGTTCCGTCTCGTCTCGAGGCACGCGAGGACTTTCGGGTGGTGATTCAGGGTGAGGTGCAGTTTCCCGGAACATATCCTATCACGCGAAATTCGACCAAGCTCTCAGACATCGTGAAAAGGGCAGGCGGCTTTACGGAATTCGCGGCGATCCGCTCCGCTGAACTTCACCGCTTTTCTATCTCGCCGCAGGAAATTGAATTGGAGCGACTCTTGAGTCTACGCGGCGGTGTGACGGACGAGGACAGCGCGTATTATTTTACGGAAACGGAACTGAGAATCCGTAAGGAGATCGTCAACGTGGATTTTGAGAAGCTGTTCGTCCAGAAAGATTCATCGCAAGATGTTGTTCTTCAATCGGAGGATCAGATCTCGGTTCCGTCGGTGAGAAAAACAGTTTACGTTTTTGGACAAGTTGTTTCGCCGGGGCACATTCCATACGTCCGCGGTGCAACCACGGACTACTATCTCCGCAAAGCTGGTGGCGAAACAGAACGCGCTCGTTCGGGCGACATCAAAATTGTCAAAGCCAAAACCAAACAATGGCTCTCGCCCAAGGAGACGACGATTGAGGAGGGCGATTATATCTGGGTGCCGAAAGATACGGAAAGGCCGTTTCTCTATTACACCACCATCGTCAGTCAAGTTGCGACGGTGTTGAGTGCAATTGTTGGAGTGGCATTAGTCGCGGCAACATTGAACAAGTGAAGAACGGGATGAACGAAACGAAAAGAGAAGCCGCTCAGGAGGTTTCTGAGCCGATGACTCTGGCGCATTCAGTGCTTGATTTTTTGAGTGTGCTCGTGAAGTATCGGAAATTCATAACACGATTTGTTCTGGGGACAACGCTCATTGTAACCGTTGGGGCGTTTTTCCTTCCCAAGTGGTACAAATCTACGGCATCGGTATTTCCCGCGGAGAAAGCTGAACTCTTTGGTCTGGAAGGTATATCATCGCTTGCGAAAACGTTTTCTCCCTCGAGAGCACTTTCGGCATTCGGGGGCAATCAGCAGTTAGAGCGCTACATGGCAATACTGAAGAGCGGCACTGTGCTTGGTGCCGTGATTCAGAAATTCGATTTAGTGCGCGTCTACGAGATAACATCATATCCGGGTGAGAAGACCGTCAAAGAACTCCTCAGCAACGTCGAACTAAACATTGAACCGGAGGGGAATCTCACAATATCGGTGTATGATAAGGATCCTCAACGTGCTGCAGATATGGCGAACTACTTCGTCGAGATGTTGAATAAGACAAACACGGAATTAGAGGTACAAAACGCTCGTGGTAATCGTGGATTTATCGAGGAGAGGTACAAGAAAAACCTTGCCGATCTTGCAGCAGCGGAAGAATCCTTGAGGGTGTTTCAAAAACGCTATGGCATTATCGCCATGCCGGAACAAACCGAAGCGTCAATCAAGGCCGCTGCGGAGATCACAGCGCAATTAGCACTGAAGGAAGTACAAATGGGAGTTCTGCGCAAAACCCAATCTCTTGACAATCCAGTGGCAATGGCCGCCAAGATCGAAATTGAAGAACTGAAGAATAAACTCGCGCAGATGGGAAGTTTCGGTTCCAATGTTGGGAAAGACATGAAGGTCTTCGTCCCATTCGATAGAGTGCCTGATCTTGGGATGGAATATCTGCGCCGGTATCGTGATGTAGAAATCCAGTACAAGATTTTGCAATTCATTACACCGTTGTATGAACAAGCAAAGGTAGAGGAGCGGAGACAGACGCCGTCGGTGATTGTATTAGACAGGGCCGCTCCCGCGGAGAGGAAAGCGAAACCGAAAATCAGTCTGTATGCTTTGATGGCTTTTGTGATATCGTCGGTGGTGTCGCTCTTTGCCGTCTTTGGTGTCGAGATGCTCGCGCGCTTAAGGAGAGTAGGCCCTGAAAGATTTGATATGTTGGTGCAACAAATTCGGTCAGATATGCTAGGCCTTCAATGGAAGAAGGGGAGCAGTTCTCGATGAGTCCAGTGTCGCGTATCCGGCGAAATTCCCTTTTCGCTGTTATCGCGACGCTTACGCGAGTTGCAACTACTGCCCTTATGTTCATTATGCTTGCACGGCAGTATGGGCCGGAACTCTTCGGGCAATTCGCCTTTGCGTATACCTACCTCACGACGTTTTATCTTGTTGCCGACTTCGGATTCGACGTCTATCTGGCAAGCCAAGTTGCCCGCGATACGCTTAAGATGTATCAGCTCGTGCAATCCCTCCTTCCTCTGCGGGTTTGTCTATCCCTCCTTTCTGCTGCACTCATGTGTTTGGTTGCTCTGGTGTCCGGAATTCCTGCTGGCACAAAGGAAATGATGGTAGCATTTGCGATCAGCATACTCCCCAGCGCGAGTAGCGCCTTCTTCTTTGCCCTATTCAAGGGGCTTGAGGAATTCCAACACGAAGCCCGTGTTTCCATAATCCAAAACTGTGTGCTGCTGACATTGCTGATTGGCGCAGGGGCGATGGAAGTTTCTATACGAACAATAGCCTGGATCTATGCTGCAACCCGACTACTTGGGCTGCTCATCCTCGTCCCCAAAGTGCGGTACACCTTGCTTCCATTTGATCTCCGTGCTGCCATCAACTCGGGAAAGGTTGCTCTGCGAAGAGGATTTCCGTATGGAATATTTTTAGTCTGTGGAACGCTCTATTTTCAGCTTGATACGATCATGCTGGGGTATTTCCTGAACGAGGAGTCGGTTGGGGTATATCAGGCTGCATTCAAGCTTGTCGGCATATTGCTTCTGTCGAATGATATTGTGGTTCAGATTATGCTACCTGTACTCTCGCGGCTTCATGCTGACGACATGCAAAAATGGGGAATTGCAGTACGTTTTCTTACGAAAAATCTGGTATTTGTTGGGATGCTTTTTGGGGTTTTGGTGCTTGCCTATCCGAATGATGTTCTTTCGCTCGTCTATGGTCCGAATACATATGAAGCGTCAGCTCCGATCCTCCGGATCTTTGCTGTCATCTTCATTGTTCGATCGAGCGCTGAGGTGTTTGCCTTAATGCTTACAACAGGGAACAACCAACTTGCGAGGACGCGGATTGTGGTTTTTCTAACTGTCCTCAATTTTTTCCTGAATCTTCTGGTGATCCCTCGTTTTGGGACGGTTGGCGCTGCGTTGGTGTCGCTCATTACGAATGTTGTTGGAGGCGGTCTGTATGTCCGCGCTGCTTTGCGCAGTGTAGCCTCGGGCGTAACGGTCGTGGACACGCGCTTGGCAATTTCAATCGGTGTAGGGGCACTTGTCCCTCTCGCGATTTGGTTTTTGGGTATCCATTCGTTTCCCATTGGCGGGTCAACGATATTCTTCATGCTCGTATTGGTATTTCTGATCCTCGGATACACCTCCGCTGAGCGTCGCCTCTTGTTCTCTTTCTCCCGATAAGGACCCTCGCGGGTCCACTCGTTCCGTTTTAGAGAATTGAAAGGGGGTTGAGCACTCTGAACCGATAACAGTTGTATGTGTTCATGAAAACTTTACCGATAGTAGTAGCTGTTGTACTCAATTATCGCCGATCGCAAGAGACCATTCAATGTGTGAATTTGCTTTCTCGCTCAACCTATGAGAATATGCATATCGTGATTGTGGATAATGCCTCGCACGACGACTCAGTAGCTGCTATACGGGCTGCATTTCCAGAGGCAGAGATTATTGAGTCCCCGAATAATACAGGGTATGCCGGTGGTATGAACAGGGGGATCGAAATCGGATTGAAGAAAGGAGCAAAGTATTTGCTTCTAATCAACAGTGACACGCTGGTTGATCCGCGTTCGGTAGAGCACCTCGTCAACGCACTGGAAATAAATGCCAATGCAGCAGCGGCAAGTGGAATCATCTATTCGTCCCCAAACCCACGTCAGGTATGGTACGCTGGGGGCGATCTCAAAGTCTATAGAGCATCTGCTTTTTCAAGGAAGCACCTTCCACCCCAAGTTGAGCAAGAGGATGTAACATTCATATCGGGGTGTGCTTTCCTCGTCGCAGCCAGTGCATTAACAACTGTAGGTCGTTTCGATGAACGCTTTTTTATGTATTTGGAAGATGCGGAACTCTGCGTTCGGTTCCTCCGAGCAGGCTATAGACTGCTCTTTGTTCCGGAGGCAGTGTTTTATCATTTGGAGAAGGGGGAGACACTCACTCCACTTCGCTTGTACTACAGCACGCGAAATAGATTGTTATTCCTTGAGTTGCAACCCAAGAGCTTCCTGGTCGTCTGTGGGTACATGTACTTTTGGGCTGCTATCATCAGTAAACTCACGGCGTGGATGTTTACGAATCATGAGTTTTTTCTGGTGGGAATTTGCGCTGTCAGAGATTACCTTCAACGAAAGTTCTTCGAAGCCCGGTTCAGCTTCCGAGGGGATACTGTTGCGGTAGAATGACGAGACGAGTAGAGGTTGTCATGTTCGACCTACTTACTTTTTTCTGTACCCTCATTCGTGGATGAGACTGCGATATGCCTTTGACTTCGGCAATGTGCTTTACCGGCATTCTCCTGATCGGCTGGTCAATCTTCCGCAAGGGAGCCGATCCGTTTTCACCTTCGCGCGTGTTCGCCATAGTGTGGCTTGTGGCGTTCGGTGTCACGGAACTCAAATTGAGCAGCTTTCAATTTGAATGGGATGGATATGCTTGGGCACTCATGGTTACAAGCGTTTTGTCATTCCTCGCAGGTTGCTTTGCCGTTGCCGTGATCAACTCCGGACGACCACTCCTTCCAATTTCGAAAATGAGGGATCGGCTTATGTTCAAGAGTCTTCGGGCAGACAGACTCTTTTCGTTCATTATTGTTCTCTTTGCCGTCTATGTAGTGTGTTACGTGACCGAATGGATACGCGCCGGAGAGCTTCCCGCGTTTGCTCAACAACCTGATAAGGCACGGAATACTTTTCCGATCTTTGGGATTCATCTATTTGTCAATTCAATGCCGATCATTCTTTTCCTTGTCGGTCAGTACTTCGTTCTTGTGAAGCGCAATGCTTGGCGGAAGATCCTTCTGTCATTCGTTTTCCTTGTGACGTTCTTGAGTTCGTTTTTCTTGTTGAACAGGCTTTTCTATGTCTTCTTTCTCATCATGGTGGTCGTCTTTGCCTACTACTCGAGCCGTCTCATCACGGTTCGCAACTTGTTGCTGGCTGTGCCTGTATTCATTCTTGTGTTGAGCTATCTCCAATCTATCCGCGAAGCCCGGTATGCCGAAAAGTTCATGTATATCATTTCACGAATGAACGTGTCCGAGGAATATTCCTTTCTTGCCGGCCCGTATATCTACATTGTGATGAATCTCGAGAACTTCGCCAATTCAGTTTCCAAAGTCGAGAATTTCACATACGGTTACTTCACAGCGGATTTCTTCTTGGCACTCGTTGGTTTGAAGCATTGGATGAAGGAGTATTTTGGACTTGATCGAAATCTTGGGCTCATCACAGAGAGCTTCAATACGCTGCCTTTTTTTTGGGACTACTATCTTGATTTTGGACCTCTTGGAGTGCTGATTCCACCGGCTTTGCTCGGAGGTGCTATTTCCATATTGTATTATCGGATGAGAGCCGGAACGAATCCGAGGTTGGTTGGTCTGTATGCGTGCGCGGTGTTCGTTATGGCGCTCTCTTTTTTTACAAATCCCCTGACACTGCTGAACGTGGTTTCGAACATCGGGCTTCTCATAGCATCACAATATTGGATTTACCCATCACGAGAAGATGGGACGACTTGAATGCATCGAGGAATGATGTCGTGCTCTGAAGATGAGATGGAGGCTTGCTGTCGATGTAATCAGGTTCTTCTGCTGAGAAATTCCTTCTTGTGCCGCAAAGAATAGCCGGTTCTACATTATGGTCGTACTTCCTACAAAACAACTCACGAGATACTCATATGCGCATGATCCGCTTGATCCCTTCGATACAAGTGATTTTCCTGTATTCAATTCTTGTTTCATCTACGAGCGTTGCAACTGCTCAAACCAGTACGCAACCCACTCTACCTGTTGGCTACAAATCAACACAGAATGCGGTTCTGTTTGCAAACGGCGCGTACGTGTTCAGGTACTCGCCACCAAGTGGCAGGCCGATTCAATACGAGTACAAAATACAAGAAGGAGGAACTCTCAGAAGCCTCACAGTTTTCGGAGAACGACCATTTCTTCCAAGTAACAGTGGAGGGGTGGGTGTTAGCCTTGCCGGAAAAGAAATCTTACCGTGGAATGAAGCACTTTCATTCAGGTTGATCTCTCACTCATTGAGGGGGAAAACGGTGACAGCTCGATGGGGCATGAGATTTGGCGGAGAGGAAATCGCATATACATACACATTCCGTATGCAGGGAAGAACACTTGTCATTGATGTTGAAACGGATTCGAGTGTTGAAAACGCTACCGGTTTCTATCTTGACCGCTGCGAAAATGCGGTTGGCGCAAAGGCAGTGCGCATCCCTTATCTCACATTACTGAGCGTCCTCTACACTAACAATCTTTTTACGACGCTCTATTTTGACTGGGAACGCACAAATGCCTCCCGACTTGTAGCGCTCGACGGAAATTACTCTCCAACATCTGTCCGCTTTGCTCAGAATGCACTATACCGACCTCGCTCGAACGGCAAACGCAATAGGCTGCGCGAACGCATCTATCTTACAGTTTCAGCAAATCTCGATGATGTGTTGCCGAATATTCCGAATCCCGTTTCCAAGTTTCGTAACGAATCAGCCAGCAGAATTGTATGGGACTATTGGCACAGGATTGATGCAACTCAGAATCTGAAGAACGATATGATTCGCATGAACAGTGCAGGTGTGAAAAGCCTTTGGCTGCTTGCTCATGACTGGCAACCGAAGGGCTACGACAACGAGTATCCTGCAGTGCTTCTGGAGTCAGGCGAAAACCCTACTGATGCGGCGTTGCGCGATGTCTACACCCTTGCCGCTGCATCTGGATACCGCTTCGGCTTACATGAGAACTACGCAGACTTACATGAAAACTCAAGGGACTTCAAGCCGGAAGAGGCAGGCGTTGACGTATCCGGCAATCCTGTTACACTTTTCCGGTCGAGTTGGCAAACACCTGCTTATCCGAGCGGGCATTCAGTGTTTTTGTTGAAGCCATCCCAGATTCTGAAGTTTAGTAACAAATATTCGCCAGAAATTCACAACAGGTATCAAACATCTTCGAGCTTTCTTGATGTTCACAGTTCAGCAAATCCCTCGGAGTTTGTTGACTACGACGCGTCGCAGAAGGAGGCTGGAAAGTTCATAACAACCTTGAAGCAGTATCGGACGCTGTTTGCACAGTTGCAGAAACATCACAAAGGACCCGTGAGCGGAGAGGGGCGCCACCACTTTCTATACCTGGGATATATTGACGATGTGGAGGCACAGATCAACACAGGAAGCGATTCCATCTTTGGCTATAGAGCTCCGCTCCTTGTAGACTTCGATTTGAGAAAACTGCGTCCAAAAGCAATTGTTCATGGCGTCGGGTACTACCAAAGGTTTTTTGCACCAGAGAGCTATGATCAACTCTGGAAACGGTTTTCACGAGATTCTGTTTTGAGCTACATTGCAACGGAGTTGGCGTATGGGCACGCCGGATTCATTCCCGATGACAGAATGCTTGTCACTTCTGTTGTCGAGCATGCACTTTTTGAACAGGAATACGTGTATCCTATCCAGAAGGCGTATGCAGATGCAACTCCAACAACAATTCTCTACAACACGAGCGAGAACGAACTGGTCAATGCGTCGGAGTACATCAATCGCTATGGCGCAACGTTTGACAACATCGGCTCTTCGGCATTCATGAGTCAAGTTCGGATTGAGTACAGTAATGGTGTGATTGTTTGCGTGAACAGAAATCCCCATCGTGAGTGGGAAGGAGTTACGCTTGGAAAGCGAGGCGGTTGGTTCAGCTACCACGCTGCGACGCAAGAAAGACGAGACCCCACAACGTATGCGGGAATGGCCAGCCTGACTACCTTTGTCTTGCCGAAGAACAACGGATGGGTTTGTTATGTGCCGTTTGTTCCTTGAAATCGCCAACGGCACCTGACGTTTGACCGGCGCTCAGCATGAGCAAATCGCACTGTGCCTCATCTTTTGATTGAAAAAGGTACACGCTGTGCTTACGGATGGTTTTTTCGTTCATCACAACAGAGAACAAGAAGAGACTTTTTTTCTCTATATTTCTATCGTTTCACTCGGATGATGCAGGGTCCGTTTGCATTCTGAGGAGTGTGTCATTCTGAAAAACAATGAGAGATGACGTTGAGGGTTCTCATCGACCGTGGCAATGCTCCTCCACGAACCGGCATTGGCATATATGCTGATGGCGTGTTGCGAGCTTGTGAGCGGTATCTAAAAGAAAAGGTAGTCGTGAGTGAGGCAGGTGTCAGTTGGGTAGGAAGTTCAATGCGACCTGTGAGGAGACTTGTGTATTTTGCGCGGCTCGCGCATCTCCGCAGAAAGAAGTACCTTGACGCTGATGTCGTTCACTTCATGAACGTCTACACTCCGCCACCTGTACGTGGTACTGGCTATGTGGGGACGATTACTGATTTGGATACGATCCTCTTTCCGGAGGCACATACAAAACGCTATCTATTGTATTTCAGAAGGACGGCAAAGAAGACGCTCGAGCGTGCCAACATTGTAGTTGTTATCTCTGAAGCTGTCAGAAAAGATGTGGGTGAGTATTTCGACGGGAGGGTTGACAATGTACGTGTTGCGGGAATAGGACTGTCGGATGCTTTCATGGCATTAGCCGATGCGATACAACGTTCCTATCCACAAACGCCGACTCTCTTGTATGTAGGCAAAGTTGACAAGAAGAAAAACTCGGCTTGGTTGGTACGCACCTTTGCGAATGGTCTGAGGAATGGTGCGCTTCCTCGTATGAAGTTAATCATTGCGGGGAGCCCAGGGTTTGGCTTCGCTGAAGTGAAATCCGCTTTGCGTGATGCCGGCGACTCCGTGCAATGGATCAGCAGCCCATCGCTTGAGGAGCTCGTCAGGCTTTACTCAATGTGCTCGGCGTTTGTTTTTCCGTCCGTGCGAGAGGGCTTCGGTATTCCGTTGCTTGAAGCGATGTACGTGGGTAAGCCTATAGTTGCAAGCCGAATACCGGCGAGCGTTGAGATTGCCGGCGGTGCTGCGTACTTCTTTGATCTGGGGTCGGAGGAAGGATTCTTTGAGTGCGTCCGCAGATCTGTGTTCGACGGTATCAACACCGATCAAGCTCGTGAGGTGAAGAAGGTTCTTGAGCGATACTCATGGAGCAACTTATCGAAGCGCTACCTTGACATCTATGAGGAAGCCCGGGAACGAAGAACCGCCTGAAACGATGGCTGTTGTTCTTACTTGATGTTACTATCATCATTATTTGTCTGAGTGTGATTTGCCAAGCAACATAACGAAAGGCAAGCCAGCGAGTGACTCCGGCCGGAAAATTCGCGTTGCACATCTCATAACAAATTTTGCTCTCGGCGGCGCACAGGATTACCTCTTGCTTGTCGTCCGAGGGTTGGACCGTAATTGTTTTCAGCCTATTGTGGCTGGCCGGATGGAGGGCGAGTGGGTGTCGGTCATCGCCGGACTCGATGGTGTGCAATGCCACGACATCCCGTCCCTGCGGAGAGAGATATCGCTACTCAATGATCTGAAAGCGATCCTCGAAATTCGACGTTTTTGTATCGACGAAAGCATCGATATCCTGCATACCCACTCCTCAAAGGCTGGTGTCGTTGGGCGGCTGGCCGGATTTTTGGCACATGTTAAAGTGGTGGTTCATACGGTGCATGGTTTTTCGTTCAACGATTTCATGCCCGCCTGGAAGAAGAGGTTATTTATTTACTTGGAGCGTGCCCTATCCCCGTGCACGACAGTACTTCTGCTTTTGTCAAGAGCTGATTTGAAGACAGCGAGAAAGTATCGAATCGGTGCTCGACAAGCCATCGAGATGTTCTATTGTGGACGAGACGGAAAAGCCTTTGAGCAGGCTGTTGATAAAGCTGGAATTCGATCTTCGCTTGGGTTTCGCCCTGAGGAGCAGGTTATCGGTTTCACGGGCAGAATTTCAAAACAAAAGGCGCTTCATATTCTCGTTGAGGCATTTGCCAAGATATCCGCAGAGTTTCCCAAAGCGCGCTTGCTGATCGTTGGTGATGGACCGCTTCGGGAGCAGCTGGAATTGCAAGCTCGCTCCCTAGGAGTTTTCGAGAGGTTGACCATTACTGGGTTTCGGCAGGATATTCCAAGCGTGCTTGCGGCGATGGATGTTTTTGTTATGACGAGTTTTTGGGAAGGGCTAAGCCTTTCTCTCGCTGAGGCGATGTTCGCGAAAGTGCCTGTGATTGCGACAGATGTGGGGGGAACATCGGATGCCATACGAAATGGCGAAACCGGCTGGCTCGTTCCACCAAACGATGTTGAGGCTACCGCATGTGCAATGCGAGAAGCGTTGGCAAATCCAACCCAATCTCAGACATTTGCTGCAAATGGATATCGGTGGGCACGAGAAGCGTTCGATCTTCAGACTATGCTAAAGAGAATTGAATCTCTGTACATTGAGTCGTTAGCCAAAGCCACGGGCGGGAGGGGTGATGGATAAGAAGGTATGGATTCTGGGTATAGACTTCGTTACCATCAATGTCGCATGGGTAGTGTACTATCTCGTGCGCGTGCGGAGTGGCTGGTTGCCGATGAGCATGGAAGTAGAATTGTTCGTTCCCATGATCATTGTGTACTGTTTCTGGCTGCTGCTCTTCTTTCTCGTCGGTTTGTACCGACCTTGGTATGCCAAATCGCGGTTCGATGAGCTGACTGTCGTGTTCAAGACGGTGACAGCGGGATGCTTGTTTCTCTTTTTTGCTATCTTCGTTGATGATCAGGGCCATGATCCGCCAGTGAGTTCGCGGTTGTTGATCGCAATCTACTGGGGCATCTTGCTGTTCTTCGTTTGTATGGGACGCGTGGCGTTGCGCAGTATTCAACGGCGGATGTTGATTGCCGGTATTGGAGTGCACAATACGGTGATTGTTGGCTCCGAGGCGAAAGCGCGGCAGTTGTTCGATGATGTACAAGAATATCCAGCGTTGGGGTACAATGTGGTTGGTTTTGCAACGGTCAATGGCAGTCCCGCGTTTGATCACAAAGGAGTTCCCGTTCTCGGTTCCGTTGCCACTCTCGACCGAATCATCCGCGAGCGCTCGATCCGTGACGTGCTTGTCGCACTCGACTCGACTGATCATGAAAGTCTGCTGCACGTGCTCGATAAATCAAGCGCTTCGCATGTCGGGATCAAGATTGTCCCAGACTTGTACGACATCGTCAGCGGCCAGGCGCGCACGAATCAGATCTACGGTTTCCCCCTCATTGACATCAACCCACAACTCATGCCGCCGTGGGAGGAATCGCTCAAACGCATGCTCGATGTATGCGTATCGGCAACCGTTCTTCTCGTGGGTTTTCCGGTCTGGTTGTTCATCGCGCTTCTCATCAAACTCGAATCCCCCGGTCCGATCCTCTACACGCAAGATCGGGTTGGAAGAGACGGAAAGGTTTTCAAGATTCTCAAATTTCGCTCGATGAAAGAGGGGGCAGAGGCTGCTGGCCCTCAGTGGGCAAACAAGAAAGATGTGCGGGTCACGCGCGTGGGTAAGGTTCTCCGTAAGCTCCATCTGGATGAAGTACCACAGTTTTGGAATGTACTCAAAGGTGAAATGAGTCTTGTCGGCCCGCGTCCCGAACGTCCCGTTTTTGTCGAGCAGTTGGCGAAGGAAATCCCGCTCTATCATCGCCGGATGAATGTTCGCCCGGGAATTACGGGATGGGCACAGGTAAAACATAAATACGATGAAAACATCGAAGACGTCCGCAAGAAAGTTCAGTACGATTTGTTCTATATCGAGAACATGTCGCTGCGGATGGATTTCAAAATTCTCCTGAGCACAGTCGCGCACGTGCTGCTGGGCCGCGGACATACATAACAAGGAAACTCCTGCATGAACCTCCACATGGTCGACGTCGTCGGTCAGTACAAGAAAATACAACCTGAAGTGGACGCCGTCATCCACAAGATTCTCGACTCTGGCCAGTTCATTCTTGGCAAAGAAGTCGGTGAATTCGAGTGTCAGATCGCCGGCTATCTCGGTGTGAAGTATGCTGTCGGGTGCGCGTCGGGAACGGACGCGCTCCAGGTAGCAATGATGGCGCTCGATATCAAGCCGGGTGACGAGGTCATCACGACGCCGTTCACATTCGTCGCGACCACTGAAACGATTGCACTGCTCGGCGCCAAACCGGTGTACGTGGATATCAATCCGCAGACGTTCAACATTGACCCGACGCTGATTGAAGCCGCAATCACGCGGCGCACGAAGGCGATCATTCCCGTTCACCTCTACGGTCAAGCCGCCGACATGGATCCGATCATGGCGATTGCGCGCAAGCATGGGTTGAAGGTGATTGAAGATGCAGCACAAGGCTTGGGCGCGGCATACAAGAGACGCAAGGTGTGCACCTTCGGCGACGTTTCGTGCATCAGCTATTTCCCGAGCAAAAACTTGGGCGCATTCGGCGACGCCGGGATGGTCGTAACAAATGACATCGCACTCGGCGAAAAGATGCGCATGATCATCGTGCACGGCTCACGGGTCCGCTACCATCATGAGATTCTCGGTGTAAACAGTAGGCTCGACACGCTGCAAGCCGCCATCCTTTCCGTGAAGTTGAAGTATCTTGAGCAATGGAATGTCCTGCGTCGCAAAGCAGCGCAACGCTACGATGAACTTCTGCGCGGTACGCCTGTAACGACGCCCTACGTTGATCCCAATTGCGATCATATCTTTCACCAGTACACGATTCGTGCACCGAGACGCAACGAGCTTGCCGCTTTCCTGAAGACGAAAGAAATTCCGCACGCGATTTATTACCCGATTCCGCTGCACTTACAACAAGCATTCATGGCGCCGGGAGTAGGGAAGGGCGCATTCCCCATCACAGAGCAAGCGGCGGACGAGGTCATCTCGCTCCCGATGCACACCGAATTGACGGATGACCAGCTTGTGTTCATCACGGATGCCATCAAGGAATTCTACCGAACGCACTGAGGGATTCGTTGGAGCAATTGCCGAAAATTCTCGTCGTCATTCCGACGTTCAACGAAGCCGACAACATTCCCAAGTTGATTCCGGCAGTACTGCGTCAGGCACCGAACCTCCACGTGCTGATCGTTGACGACAATTCGCCCGATGGAACGGCAACGATCGTCAAAGACATCATGGCGACGAATGATTACGTTCACCTCATCGAGCGGGAGGGAAAACAGGGGCTCGGCACCGCGTACGTCGCGGGGTTCAAATACGCGATTGCCAACGGTTACGACCTCGTCTTTGAAATGGACGCAGACTTTTCCCACAATCCGAACGACATCCCGATGTTCCTTGCGAAAATCAAAGAAGGCTATGACCTCGTCATCGGGTCGCGCTACATTCACGGCGTTCGAATTTTGAATTGGCCTATGAACCGCCTGTTGCTCAGCTATTCGGCAAACGTGTACACGCAGCTCATCACCGGGCTTCCCGTGCGCGACGCGACGGGCGGTTTCAAGTGCTACCGCATCACAGCGTTGAAAGCGATTCCGCTCGATAACATTCGCTCCAACGGCTACGCGTTTCAGATCGAAATCAGTTTCAAAGTGTGGAAGAAAGGATTTCGCCTCATCGAAATTCCCATAATCTTCGTTGATCGCCGCGAGGGTGTCTCGAAGATGTCGAAAAACATTGTCTATGAAGCGATGTTCATGTTGTGGAAGTTGCGGCTTCGCAGCATGTTCAACCGCTTGTAGTAGTTGCCCTCATGGACCTCTCGGTCATTATCGTCAATTACAACGTTCGTCAGTTCCTGGAGAACGCCCTGACGTCCGTCTATCGTGCGATGGAGGGGTTGCATGGCGAGGTCTTCGTTGTTGACAACGCTTCCGACGACGGCAGTGTCGAGATGGTCAGGGCAAAGTTCCCGCACGTCGTGCTCATCGAGAACAAGGTGAACGTAGGCTTCGCGAAAGCGAACAACAGTGCGCTAAAGCGTGTACGCGGTGAGTTTCTCCTCTTGCTCAATCCCGACACGATTGTTCAGGAAGATACCTTTCGCACGATGATACGCTTCTTTCGCGAAACGCCGAAGGCTGGACTCGCAGGCTGTAAAATTCTCAATCCCGACGGAACCTTCCAGCTTCCCTGCCGGAGAAGTTTCCCCACGCCGTGGGTAGCATTCACAAAGATCTTCGGGTTGAGCACGCTGTTTCCAAAATCCCGACTCTTCGGAAAATATAACCTCACCTACTTAAGCGAAGACGAAACGTACGAGGTGGATGCGGTGAGCGGCTCGTTCATGTTTGTTCGCTGCGCGGCGTTCGAGAACGTCGGTCTGTTGGACGAAGCGTTTTTCATGTACGGCGAAGATCTCGACTGGTGCTATCGCTTTAGCAAAGCCGGCTACAGCGTCTATTACGTGCATGACACCAAGATTGTCCACTTCAAAGGCGAGAGTACCCGGCGCAGCGACATGGATGAGATTCTCGTATTCTACCGCGCCATGCAGCTCTTTG
>CAYUFU010000071.1:15123-20515 GCA_964444145.1 uncultured Chitinophagales bacterium | reverse complement strand
TGGAGAACAGCGCGATGAAGCCGATTGCCGAGGAGGTGAGGGCTCGCCTCGAGCGGGTGCTTGCAAATGTATGAGGCGCAGTCCCGACTTTGTCGGGATCGGACGATGTAGGGCGTCTGCAGCCTCACCCTTCGACTACGTTGAGGGCGACGCCGCTCGAGTCGGAACACCACTGCGAGTGTACTTCCGTCTTTTTTGCCAGAGATCGGTTCTCGTTTTTCTCACCGCATTGTTTTTCCAAGAACTTTTCGGTAACCTTTCACACACCTGTTCGTACCATCAAGTGCCTTTCTATTCATTCACTTCGGAGTAACTCATGAGACGTTTCATCTCAACAATGCTGTTGAGCTTATCTGTCGCGTATGCAGGAGATGTTCGGTTGCATGTACCGTACACGCGATTTGTTCTGCCGAACGGGTTGAATGTAATTTTGCATGAAGACCATTCGACGCCGACGGTTGCTGTGAATGTGTTTTATCACGTCGGCTCCGGACGAGAAAAGCCGGGACGGACGGGCTTCGCGCATCTGTTCGAACATATTCTTTTCGAAGGCTCGAAGAATGTGCCCGAAGGAAAATTCGACGAGTGGCTGGAGGCAGCGGGGGGCAATAACAACGGCTCGACGAATCCCGATCGGACGAACTATTTTGAAACCGTGCCGAGCAACGCCCTGGAGTTGCCCCTCTTTCTGGAAAGTGACCGACTCGGTTATTTGCTCGAAGCAATGTCGCCGGCGAAAGTTGATGGGCAACGGGATGTTGTGAAAAACGAAAAGCGTCAGTCGTACGATAACCGTCCGTACGGGCAGGCGGAGATTATCATCTATGCGCACATGTATCCGAAGGGGCATCCGTACAGTTGGTCAACGATCGGCTCGATGAAGGATTTGAGCGCGGCGAGTTACGACGATGTCGTTGAGTTCTTCAAGAAGTGGTATGTGCCGAACAATGCGTCGTTGGTGATCGCGGGGGATATTGATGTCGCGAAGACGAAGGCGCTCGTCGAGAAGTGGTTCAACGAAATTCCGCGCGGTGCGCCTGTGCCGCCCATTGACCCGCCGGCTGCAGCGCTCGATGGAGAAAAGCGTCTCGTGTATGAAGATAAGGTGACCTTGCCGCGGCTGTACATGGTGTGGCATACACCGCCTGTGTTCAGCGCAAGCGATGCGGCGAACGATGTGCTTGCAAGCGTGCTTGCCGGCGGCAAGAATTCTCGCTTGTACAAACGGCTCGTGTACGACTTGCAAATTGCACAGGATGTTTCTGCGTACAATGCATCGCAGATGCTCGGCTCGCTGTTTACTATTGAAATCACGGCGCGGAGCGGACACTCGCTGAAAGAAATCGAACGTGTCGTACAGGAGGAATTGGACCGCGTGAAGCGCGAAGCACCTGCGCTGCGCGAAGTGCAGCGCGCCGTCAACCAATACGAGGCGAGTTTTCTCAGCAGCCTCGAATCCGTCGAACGGAAAGCAAACACGCTGAACAATTATTTTCAGCTCACGGGCAATCCCGATTTCTTCAATGAGGACTTGTCGCGATACAAAGCGCTTGACCTGTCCGACATTAGCGCTGCGGCGCAAACGTATCTCGGCGACCGGAATCGGCTCCTGTTGAGCATCGTACCGAAAGGAAAGAAAGAACTTGCTGTTGTGAATTCGAAGGAGGTGAAGGTGCCATGAGAAAGACTTTGTTGTTTATTGCCGTCATTAGTCATTGGTCATTGGTCATTGGTGATTTGCATGCGCAGAAACCTGACCGCAGCGCGCCGCCCGAGCTTGGACCGCCGCCGTCGTTGACCTTGCCGCCGATTCAGCGGCTGAACTTGTCGAACGGCATGCCTGTTGTGTTGATGGAAAAGCATCAGGTCCCCGTTGTGCAGATCAATATGATTGTGAACGTCGGAAGCGCGCACAACCCCGCGGGTCAAGGCGGGCTTGCCAGCATGACTGCCGCGATGATGGAGGAAGGCGCAGGAATGCGCAACGCGCTGGAATTCGCAGATGCAGTGGATTATTTGGGAGCGTCCATTTCCGTCTACGCGGGAATGCACACAACAACAGTCGCACTCTCCACGCCGTTGAGCAAGCTGGACTCTGCCTTGGCGTTGTTCGCCGATGTCATCCTTCGTCCTCGGTTCCCCGCCGAAGAGTTGGAACGAAATCGTCTCGAACGCTTGACGACGCTGCAGCAATGGCATGACCAGCCGGGTGTCATCGCGAGCAACTTGTTCAACCTGACGCTCTTCGGAAAGAATCATCCCTACGGCTCACCGGCGATGGGAGACGAGGCGTCAATTCGCCGCATGACGGTGGACGATCTGAGGGCGTTTTATGGAACGTATTTCAAACCGAATAACGCAACGCTCATCGCTGTTGGCGATGTTGTGCCCCAAACGCTCATGCCGAAACTCGACGCGCTGTTGGGAAGCTGGAAGAGCGGCGAAGTGCCCAAAGTGAACTGGACTGCAACGTCTCAAGTGGAAGCGCGAAAACTGTATCTGGTCGACAAACCCGGAGCGGCGCAATCAGTCATTCGCATCGGCAGAATCGGCGTTGCACGTTCGACCGAAGATTATTATGCCATTACGGTGATGAATACGATTCTCGGAGGGTCGTTCACTTCCCGGTTGAACAATAACCTGCGCGAGCAACATGGATACGCCTATGGCGCGAGCTCGCGGTTCACTTTTCTTCCGCTGCCTGGGGCATTCACCGCGGCATCCGACGTACAGACGGACGTGACGGACAAAGCACTCACGGAGTTTTTCAAGGAGCTTACGAGCATTGCGACTGTGAGTGACGAAGAATTGACAAGAGCAAAGAACTACGTTGCCCTCGGCTTTCCAAGCGACTTCCAATCGGTAGGCGAGATTGCAGGTAAGCTGTCGGACCTCGTTATCTACAATCTTCCCGACACCTATTTCAACACGTTCACGGAAAAGATACTTGCCGTTACGAAAGACGACGTCATGCGTGTAGCGAAGAAATACATCGTACCGGAAAAGATGGCAGTGATCGTTGTCGGTGATAGGAAAAAGATCGAAAAGGGGATTGCAGATCTGAAGTTCGCGCCGATGGAGAATCTGTCCATCGAGGATGTATTGGGCAAGCCGCCGGTGATTGGAAAGAAATGATTTTGCTCGTCAGTGAATGGCGAGCAGCTTTCTTGGACCGTCGTGAGTTATCGTGAGTTGATTGAGGATGTCGAGGCCAAGCAGCGCGTGAAGACCGTCGGTCGTAATCACTTCAATGTTGGAAAACGTCTTGCCAGCAAAAACGAAATGGACAAGGTACGATTCAGCAAGTGATGTTCGTGAGTTGTAGTCCAGCACGTAGCGCTTGCGATAAGGAAGCAGACCAAGCGCATTGACGAGGTGCCGTGGAATGGCAGTGATGTCAGCGCCAGTGTCGAGCCGAAAGAGTAGACGCGCGCGCTTGCCATTGAATGGTGATACCAACATCATTGGAACGTGCGGAGCGTCTTGACCTCCGCGGCGTCGATACTTGTATCGCGTCAAGCGTTTTGCGCTGAATGATGCAGAATGGAGATGTTAGGAAAAATGACGGGCTTCGGTTTTGCCGTCACTTCGGCAAAGAATATTGGCTTGTATCCATACCGCGAATAGACGCGCTCCGTCAGCGCCACGCGGTCTTCATCGGTGTCAACGACTTTTCCCCGCCAGATTGCCACGTACTTATTTCGATACTTCCTCAGAAGCTGGGGCTTGTGGGTATCGAAATATGATGCATCGCTTTCCCATTGTCGGACTCCGCTCCGCAGCCGATTCGATATTCTCGTTGTTCGTCGCATCTAAAAGTCCCTGTGTTCTCAAACCAATGTAAGGACTCGTCGCAAGAATGGCAAGGTGAATATCCTGCCCTGAATTCCGATATTGAAATCTCACGCAAAGACGCTAAGGCGCGAAGAATGAAAGGGAAAAAGAACATGTTGTTGCAGAAGTTCTCAAAACACTTCACCAATTCGGTGAATTCTCCTTTGCAGAAATTTCTCAAAACAACTTTGCGGCTTTGCGACTTTGCGTGAGGCTAAATCGGATTTTAGGTCCTGCGCGCAGATTCTACGTGCGTCGTCCTTCTCTAGTGAAACCGCTTCATCGCGAGCAAGGTCAAGTCATCGTGGAATGACGCGCTCTGCGTGAATGTCGTGAGCGTTCTCCGCATGTGCTCGATTAGCGCGTTCGGTTCAAGCACCGCATGCGTCGTGAGGAACTCAGCGATGCGGTGTTCGCCGAATTCTTCCATTGCCGCATTGCGCGCTTCTGTTGCTCCATCGGTGTAGAACAGCACGGAATCACCCACATTGAGCACCGTTTCCCGGTTCTCGAATTTTATTGCTTCGGTAAGTCCGATGGCGGCGCCCGTCGGATTCAATCTCTCAATCGTGGCGCCGGTACCGGCGTGAATCAGGAGCGGGGGATTGTGTCCTGCATTGCAATACTCAAGAACATGCGTCACGGGATCGTAGCGTACGATGACGATGCTGATGAACTTGATGAGATGAATGTTGTGGTAGAACAGCGCGTTCAATCGTCGAACAACATCGGCTGGTGAGTCGTATTCCGGCGCCAGGATACGCAGCGACGCTTGCAGGCTCGCTACTAACATGCTCGCGGAGACGCCCTTGCCCATCACGTCTGCGATCGTGAACCCGTACGTACCGTCACGGAAGCGAATGAAGTCATAGTAGTCACCGCCGACGATTTCTGCCGGTTGAATGAACGCCGCGACGCGCACGCCGGGAATGGCAGGTGACTCCTTTGGTAGGAGCGCTTTCTGCACCTTGTGAGAAAGTTCCAAGTCTTGCTCGAGCCGCCGCTTTTGGTCGTCGGAGTAGTGATCAATGCAGACGCAAGCCGTGAAATCCAATTCGAGTCTGTCGAGTTCGACGTCCTCACGGCACACGTCGCATCGCCCGAATGTTTTTTCGTCCGTGCGCGCAATGGCGTCGCTCAGCTTTCCCAAGCGTGACTGCACTTCCTCTTCGCCGACCGATCCGAGATTGATTCGCTTCTTCTCGGCAGGCGTCGCTCCCATCCATTGTAGCAATGTGCTGCGCTGCCGTTCTAAATTTTCGCGAAAGCGGGAGAGGATTCCCGTATTCATGTCATACCTCCTGATTGCTTCTGATACTACGCATCAGTGGAAGGGAGAGTTGCGCGTACAGTCTGAGGGGTTCGGCCTGCCCTAAGCGAAGTCGAAGGCGTCGTGCTGAGCGAAGTCGAAGCAGGGGCTGCAGACGCTCTACATCCGCCTGCGGCGAGATTCGCCGAAGGCGATCGTCCGATCCCGACAAAGTCGGGACTGCGCCGCAGGAAGGCGGGCTGCTTCGCCGAAGGAGTCCTTTGGACGTGGTGAGTGTTGCCGCCTGCC
>CAYUFU010000071.1:0-15023 GCA_964444145.1 uncultured Chitinophagales bacterium | reverse complement strand
AGCGGATTGCCAATCCGCTCCACGCACACAGCAACAAGGGCGAGTCTCGACTCATGTCGGGATCGCCCTTTGGAATTCTTGACCTAAACAGTCAGACTACTTCATCAAGACGAACTTGCGCGAAGCAGTAAAATTACCCGCCTGCAGTTTGTAGATGTACATGCCGGAGGCAAGCTTCGATGCATCGAACGTTTCATCATAACTTCCCGCGCTGCGCGCTTCGTTCACGAGCGTTGCGACTTCGCGACCGAGCAGGTCATAGACTTTGAGCGTGACGTGCTCCTTTTGTGGAATCGCGAAGCGAATGGTGGTTGTTGGGTTGAAAGGGTTGGGATAGTTCTGTTCAACCGAGTACGCGCGCGGTGTCGTTGGAGAAGCAAGCATTGCCGCGGCTGAGATCTTAGAGGATGTTGGCGCGGTCCGCTGCTCATTGCGTCGGAGGCCGACGAGTACTTCTGCGAGCCGCGTCAACTCATGCCGCGCATATCCTGTCGTCAGTGCATTCAGTGCGCTTTGGGCGAGCGCAATGTCGTTCGCAACGTTCAACGCGAAATCCACTTTGCTGTAGAGTGCCAGCGCTTCACTCGATGTGTTGGGATGCTGACGAATTGTCTCATCCAGCGCGGCAAGCGTTCCCGCTGCGTCGCCCTCGTGCAAATACGTCGAGGCGATTGCGTCTCGAATGGTTCGTTTCGTCTCGGCGTTCGAGCGTGAGTGCAACAAAGTTCGAAAGTACTGCGAGAGCCGATTCGCCGACGATGGAGGATTGAGTGCTTGATAATTCGCTATCAGCTCGTTCATCGCCCAACGGATGAGGGTTTCCGCGCTTTGCGGCGACGCGATGATCGAGCGGAGAATTCCCATCGCTTCATTGTGCCGCCGACGCGTTCGCATTCTGAGAGCCTCGCGCGCTCGTGGATCATCGAGCGGACTCGTTGACACATTCTCTTCGTCTCCTTTTCCCTCATTTCCGATAGCCATTGGCGCGGCGCCGCTCGTACAGCCATTTGGATCTGTACCCGTAAGAAATGGATCGTAGTACAGGGTTGAAGTCTGATCAATCAGGAAATCAGTTCCTGGATTCGGACCATTTGGTCCCCAAAAATTATCTTCCGCATAGACTTCGCAATTATCCTCAAGCACGATCTGATACGAGAGATTGATTGTAAATGTGTTCATGCCGGATTCACTGGAGAGTACCCTGCCGAGCACGGGATTGGAAAATGTCGTTGCCTTCACGCCGACGTCGTTCGAGTACGAACAATTTTGACCGCCGACGATTGTGTTGACCAAGCTCGGAGAAGATTTGAAGAGATAGAAGCCATCCTTCTCCACGCCGGATACTTTGTTGCCGGTGACCTGCACGGGAGATGTGTTGACGAAGTAGATGCCGTAAGTAGTGGGACCTTGAACGACGTTGTTCTGCCCGAGCGCCATTGAAGTGCCGTTGCTGAACAAGATCGCTTGAGACGCTGCTCCGGTGATTGTGTTGCCCGTGATTGATGTTGGCGCACCGCCGCCGCCGCTTGAAAAAAGATGCACGCCAATCGTCCCGCCAGTGATAAAGCAGTCGGAAACACTCAGCCCGATATTGTGCCGCGCGTAGATTGCTTTGTCCGCGTTCGTAATGTTTGCATAAAGAACCTGCGAACCGGAGGTTGTTCCGAACGCGATGCCCTTCCATGTCTCACCCGTATTGAGTGATGTAAACGTTATACGCGAATTGGATGTGCCGACCGCGGTGAGCTGACCATCCACTTTGAGTTCTGCATTTTGCATGAACTTGACAATCGCGCCTTGTTGAATCGTGAGTGTGACACCTGATGGAACGGTGAGCGTGCCTTCCACGAGGTACTCGCTGCCGGTTTGCCATGTCGCACTTGTCGCAAGTGCGCCTGTCCAGCGGTGGGCGATGTGGTACACGCCGGCGTTGGTGGCGGCATAGATCGAGTTGGGATTGGTTGGGTCAATCGTGAGATCGTTGATGCGGGCCTGAGGAGAATTCATTTCTATCCATGTGCCGCCACCATCGGCAGTTCTGTAAAAGTGCGGCGTACCGTTGATCTCATTCGATGATGCATAGACCACTGAGGGCGTTAACGGGTGACCAACAACGGATTGAATACGAGGATACTGAATGCCGTTATTGATGGCAGACCAATTTCCGCCCCCGTCTGTCGTTCTATACATGCCTGAGGTTGTTCCGGCAAAAACCTTTGCCTGATCAAATGGACTCAGAAATAGAGCAGTAACAGATGCACCTGCCGGCAGCCCGTTTTCAAGTTCCGTCCAGTTTTGGCCGAAGTCAACCGATTTGAAAACACTCGCGCCACTCGTATTTCCACCACCCGCGTAGATTAGCGGGCCAGAAACCTGCAGTGATTTCAGAGTCCTGAATGGTCGGTCTAGCAACAGTATCCAAGATATGCCTCTATTCGTACTCTTAGCGACTTGTATGCACTCCAGTGTATTTGTCTTGGATGTTGCTGTGTAGATTTCTTCAATTCCGTTGTTTCCCAATGCGACTGACACGACGGCGGACGGTTCGCACGGTTGTGAAGGATTGACCTCTCGAATAGTCCAGTTTTGAGATCCATCCTCTGTTATGAAAACAGCTGGAAATTCAACGTTCATCGCTCCTGAAGCTACTGCATTCAAGTTGTTCATAGGATCTATTGCGAGATCAATGTGAATGCTTTCGTCCACAGAATAACTAACCAGCCAATCTGAACCGCCTGTTGTGCTGCGGAATATGGTACCGTTCGGCGTTAGTCCAGACGAGTAGATCCTCATTGCAGACTTTGCTAAAGCATTCACTGGAGCAACGAGAGTCCCAATATTCTTTTCCTGCCAATTGTTCCCGTTGTCATCCGAGCGATAACACGCGCCGAATCCGCCTATGAAGATTTTCTGCGCATCGGTCGGATCAATCTCTACAGCCTCGAGCCTGTCTATGTGGGCGGGTATGTCAAGGGTCGTCCAGTTGAGACCACCATCGGTGGTTCGCACCACATGCGACGGAGATGAACGCACCGTGGCAAAAGCTGAATTGCCGCTAAGTGGACTGACGCGTATGTCGGTGAATAACGCGCTTTGTGGCGCGGTGAGGACTGAGTTCCAAGCGCAATTCATCGTGCCGTCTGTTGTCTTGTACAGTCGGCGGACATTCCCTTCGCTATTCCCGGAGTATAATACGTTAGGATTATTTGGATCCACAACGATTGAGGCAAAGTTCAGGTTGTCGGTATTCATCCCGGTGATCTCGCGCGTCCAATCAGTTCCGGCATTGCGAGTCCTCCACACACCCTCATTCTGCCCCGTACCACCATAGGTCGAAAGAAAGACCGTGTCCCCCGCCACGGTGATGTCAGAGACGGAGAGCCTATGAGTGTTTGGTGGCACTCCTCCGATGTTCATTGCTATCCATTCGGCTCCGCCATTCGTGCTGCGGTAGAGAACTGGATGGTACGTAAAGGGTCCTGTTTTCTTGCATCCCACCCACACTATGTTGGGATCGTTTGGATGTACTGCGATACGGGCGATCCTTGGATTTGGTATCGAAGCCGCTGGATTCCATGTGGTTCCACCGTCCATAGATTTGTAGACCCCCATTAGAGGAATGCCGACGTAGAGCACATCGGGATTCGACCGGAACGTTGCAACGCAATTAACCGTCCCGCTGACATTTGATAGTCGCTTATGTTCCCAACTTTCCCCACGATTTGTTGACTTAAGCACAAAGGCATCCACCGTCTGTACGGCTGCCGAATCGGCTGCGTACAGAGTAACCTGGCCGTTTATAGACCCGACAGCAAAGTCTTCGACGTTGGCGTAGTACGGTCCGTTGGTAAACTCCCAGCTCAGTTGAGCCGTTAGCGAGCATTTCAATACCGACAGTCCCATAAACACAATAGAGGCGATTCTCGTTCTCATAACTTTCTCCATGCCAGTGAATGATGAATAGTGAATTGTGTGTTGTCTTCAGCTTCCTGTCATCTCACAAGAACAATTGGCTTTGTAATTGTCTGAGCGTTGAATTGGAATCGAACGAAATATATGCCGCTTGCCAAATCCGAACCGCCAAGACTGATTTGATAAAGCCCTGCAGATCGGACTTCATCGAGAAGCGTTTCCACTCTACGACCTATCGCGTCGTAAACGGCAATGAAAATTTTTCCTTGTATGGGGACGTTATATTGGACGCGCGTAGATGCATTAAACGGATTTGGATAGAATAAAGAAACGGCGAATGTTTTCGAAAGCCTTCGGTGATCATTTGCGACGCCGGTGACAACATCTCCTCTTCTGAAATGAATTTGTGCAATACTTGGTATTCTCATTGACCATGCGGCATAGACGTTCCTACTGTTCGTTGCAACTGTTGGGTTGAGGCAGACCAATGCTGAGTCCCCCAGCATAATCTCGCCACACCAGCTAGCACCTCGGTTTGTGCTTCCGCTATGATACACGCGTGGACTTAGACTGCCGAAGCGATTATCCGACCAGGCAACATGGACAAACTCTCCGGTAGTGCTAACAGCTGAACGTTCCGCTGAAGGCAGCGATCCGATAACCTGCTCGCCTAACCATGTCATTCCATTATCGTACGATCTTCGGAGTAGCAATGCACCAGCAAATCCTCCTATCGTTCCGTACTTTGCATCCTGCCACAAGACATAGACATTACCAACATCATCAGCTGTAATGTTTGGCGCCCACGCCTGATGGACATCGATGGTTGAGAGAACTTGTTGAGGGCTCCATATCTCACCGTTATTGCTTGACATCATGTAAGCTATCTCTTCCCCAGATGGCTGAACCGATTGCCCGCCCACAAAATGAATTCCTCTTGAGGTTGCAAAGATATCTCCAGTACCCATTACTTGAGATACTCCGGTAATTGCTCGCGACGAATCCCATGTCTGACCCCCATCAAAGCTCCGTACCATATAATTCCGAAGCCCCCCGCCTACCATTAGAACAATCAGTTTGCTTTCGTGCGTTGCCATAATTGGCATGTCATAGTAAAGGAGACCAGCACTTTGAGCCACCATCTGAGGCTCAAGCCAACTTTCTCCTCCATCTGTTGAACGACGAACCTTAATTGAGGTGATAGCTCCTGAGGAATTCCTGTTAGCCCATACCAATGAAACTGCTCGCCTGCTGACAACAAGAGGGCGGTTGTACAAGCTTGCAGACATGCTTTCAGCGGGAACCAATTGCAATTGCACGCCCCAAGTTTGCCCGCCGTTAGTCGAACGCCGATAGTATACGGCTCCTGCGTGATAGACCACATGTACTGTATCGCCCGCAACGGCGAGCTTTGGAGAGAAAGCGGAAGATGCAGTGTTCGAGATTCGGAGTGTGGGTCTCCACGCAATCGGGCAAGGGTTGGGCTGCGCGTGTGCCAGACTCATGAGCAAGGCAATGAGTGCAATGGCAACGTATGCCGTTTTAGGCTTTATTGTAGCTTCCATTTCGTTCCTCGCGTATCATTCCTGAATGAATGAACAATCATCATCGAGTCGCTGCGCATGCCGGAAATGGCAATGAGCAGATGTTGAGTGATCTGCGCGCGAAAGCCGCGCAAAAAACGAATATGGGAATTACTTAAGGTGTGAAACTTTTCTCATTCGGTCGTCGTCCTTTCAAGCGTGAAACATCCAAGTGCAACATTGACCATCTGCTTTCTCTTTCCGCTACAGCAGTAGTAGAAAAGTAGAAAATAGAAAAGTAGGCCGCCAAACAATGGCGGATGCGCATCGGGCGCAAAAATTTGAAAAGCCCTCGCGATCATTTGCTCTTACATCTGCACTGCGGCGTAGAAGGGCTGCCGCGAGGCCAGCATGATAGCGAACACCATGGAGAAAAGCAAGAGGCAAGGGATTTGGGAGAGGATTCCATTTTGTCGAAACTCAAGATCAAAAACATTGATGAGGTTTTCAGAACACACTCGCCGCGCCGAGCGTGAACCGAAAATTGCGCGGAGTGCTGAGGTCGCCACGATCCGGCACGAACCAAGAATATGCGGCGGCGTAGCGCCAATGCGAAACGCCGCTACAAATTCTTGGAATAATATTCACTCATAATCACCCCAAGCGCAATCGAGAGCAGCTTGGCTTCGGCTTTGTCCGCACGCGAAGGAATGAGGATGGGCACGCGCCCTTCACACAGCCCCACAAATAGATTTCCTCCCATCATTTTCGCAAGGCGTGTGCCACGAAACCCACACGACCAATCACTATTCTGAATTGGAAAGAGAGAAAGTGCAGGGCGGCGTCCAGAAATGACGATGCGTTTCCAGAGAATCGGAATCGCATTCCTAAAGTTGGAAAGGCAAACGGACGCGCGGAGTGTTAGATGATTCTCGCGAGCAGTTTTCCTCCGGCAATGAGCAGTACGATGGCGAGCGCGAGTTGCAACATGCGCGGGGAAAGGCTTGCCGTTCCCGCGTACGAGCCGACCGCTCCGCCGGCAACTACTGCTGCTGCAAGCGGAAGAACGTTCGCAACGTCGAGCGACGTGCGCGTCAAGTGTCCTGCAATACCGCTCAGTGAATTGAGAACGATGAACGCGCTCGCGGTCGCCGCAGTCCGTTTCAGATCAGCCCAGCCCGTGAGCAAGAGAATCGGGCTGAGGAAAACGCCGCCGCCGATGCCCGTGATGCCCGCGAGAAATCCGAGCGCGCCGCCGATCGGCAATCCGACTTTCCAGAGTGTCGTGGTAGTTGGAGAAGAGGTTGTAGTTCGACTGGCGTTGAGAAAACAAATTCGCGCCGCGCTCAGCAAAAGAGCGACGCCGAGCAGAAGGGAGAACAGCTCCTGGTGAATCGAAATTCGCCCCCCAACGAACGCGGCAGGAATCGAAAGGACGATGAATGGAAGGAGAAAACGGAGCGAAAAATGTCCGTCGGCGCGATAGCGAACAAAACTCGTTGCTGCGACCAGAATATTGAGCAACAACGCGACGGGTGCGACGGCAGGTGTGGCGAGCCCGAAGAGCGCAAACAGCGCGAGGTATCCCGACGCCCCACCGTGTCCGACACTCGAGTACAGAAGTGCGACGAGAAAAAACAATGGAAAGACTTCCCAGGGGAAGGACACCGTCATCCACCGATTTCGATCATGGATTCGGTACCGCTCTCGGCGAGTTCCTCCATCGGTGGGTGCTCGAAGTGTTTGAGGGCGATAGCGGAACGAATCTGCGCGGCGAGAACATGGTCTGTTGCGCCGCCTCGCAAGGCTGAGCGTAGATTCACTTCCGGTGCACGGAACAGGCACGACTTCACCGAGCCGTCAGCCATCAAGCGAACGCGGTTGCAGCCCGCGCAAAAGTGGTCGGACATCGAGGTGATGAAGCTGACCGTTCCGAGAATGCCCGGAATGCGAAACTCTTTTGCAACGTCCGACACGTGGGACGTAACGAGGGGTATCAACTCATACTGCTCGTCCAACATGGTCTTCATCGTTTGGAAGGGAAAGAATGTTGCCGCGTTCCACTCATTTGCTTTGAACGGCATGTACTCGATGAAGCGTACGTTGATCGGCTTGTTGCGAACGAACTCGACGAAGGCCGGCAACTCGTCGTCGTTGACGCCGCCCATGACGACGACATTGAGCTTGAGCGGTGTGAATCCCGCATCGAGTGCCGCCTCGATGCCTGCGAGGACATCATCAAAAGCTGAGCGAAGCGCGATGCGTTGGAAGCGTTCTCGCCGTAATGTGTCGAGACTGACGTTCAGGTGGGTAAGTCCTGCATGGCGCAGTTCACGCGCATACAATTGCAGGAGCACGCCGTTCGTCGTCATGGCAAGCGTTGTGATGCCGTGGATGGCGGCGAGTCGCTGAACGAGAGTCGGCAAGCCTTTGCGGACAAGGGGTTCGCCTCCGGTCAGCCGAATTTTCGTTACGCCCATTGCCGCGCACACGCGCGCTACGTGCTCGATTTCTTCGAACGTAAGAATGTGGTCGCGACTTTTCACGGCGATTCCTTCGGGCGGCATGCAGTAGGTACAGCGAAGGTTGCATCGGTCGGTTACGGAGATGCGAAGGTATGTATGTCGTCGTCCAAACGAGTCAACGAGCGGATTCATGTCGTGGAGTCTGAATGCTTGTCCAATATAACTGAAGTCTGAGAAAGAATGCAATGTATTTTGGTGACGTGTTTCAGATTTCGGGACGTGTGTGCCGTGCGAAGCCGGCATGTGGGAGGATGCGACGTCTCTTACCATGAAGGTGAATGCCTCCCGCGGCGCAGTCCCAACTTTGTCGGGATCGGACGGTGTAGCCCGTCTGCAGCCCCACCCAAAAAAAACTTAGAGCTACGTGCGCTTGCATTTAAGGTAAAGAAGTCTGAAATTAGTAGCAAATAATACGCTCCTCAGAACATTACTCACAGTGTGAAGTACCATGAGTATTCTCTTCAGCCGCCAATGCGAGTACGCCATTCAAGGAATTCTGTATCTTGCACTCAAGTCCGAAGGTGAGATGACTTCGATTAAGGAGCTGACGGCACGGCTCGACATTCCATATCACTTTCTCGGAAAGATTCTTCAACGGCTCGCGTACAAAGGGCTGCTCGTTTCACAGAAAGGTCCCAGCGGCGGTTTCGCGCTTGCGAGGCCGGCGAAAGGGATCACACTCTTCGACATCGTTGAGGCGATTGACGGCGCGGCGTTTATGAACAGGTGCGTGCTCGGTTTCGCGGAGTGCTCCGGCAAGAACCCGTGCGCTGTTCATAGCTCGTGGGGAGGGATTCGCGACGAGATTCACCACATGCTGGTCAACAAGAAAATCTCCGACCTTGCACGTGAGATGAAAAAACCGGAGTACCGGGCGCTCCAGTAATTTTTTTGGCTATATTTAAGATAAAAGAGTCTGAATACTGGCATACGAGTTGCACTCTTCTCATAGAGGGCGTAAAGGTCCTTTCGAAATCCTGCTCATTTGCTCTTTATATAGAACACGGACTTCCTAAGAATGAGAACCGAATTAGAAAATTTGAGAATCGAAGGTTGGCCTTTGGCAGCGCTCGGCGAGCCGTTCGACGGCACTCCTGTGGACATCGTCCAACTTGCAAACTCACCAAGAGTTCGTTTGCGGGCGAAGAGACGTCGCGTGAAGAAGCTGCCGCGCGAGCTTCGAAAGCCGCAACTCGATTTCTCTTCGGTGCCGGTGTGGTACAAGCGATTGCTCTGGCGCTGGAAGGAAGATGCGCAATTTCAACGCATGAGCGTTCAGCTCGCATTCGTGTTGCTCTGCCTTTGGATTGGCGTTGAGTTTTATTTCTTCATGCAATGGGGAACTGCCAACGGCGAGTTGTTCGAGCGTCCGCCCGGGGTCGAAGGTTTTCTGCCCATCAGCGCGTTGATAAGTCTCAAGTATTGGCTGCAGACGGGAATCATCAACGAGATCCATCCGTCGGGGTTGTTTATCCTGCTCGCGATACTCGGCGTGAGTGTTGGGCTCAGGAAAGCATTTTGCAGTTGGCTCTGTCCGATCGGGACTCTGAGCGAGTCGCTCTGGATGCTCGGGAAGAAAATCTTCCGACGCGATTTTCATGTGCCGCGCTGGCTGGACTATCCGCTTCGTTCACTGAAGTACTTGCTGCTGTTCTTCTTCGTGTATTCAATTTGGCAGATGGACGTGCGGAGCTTGGAACTGTTTCTCTACAGCCCGTACAACAAAGTCGCAGACATTAAGATGTATCAGTTCTTCGCGAACATCTCGACGTTCGCGCTCTGGACGATTATCGCGTTGATGGTGCTCTCCATTGTCATCAAGAATTTTTGGTGCAGATTTCTTTGTCCGTACGGCGCGCTCTTGGGAATCGCCGGCTGGTTGAGCCCGCTGAAAGTTACACGCAACACGTCCACGTGCATTGATTGCGAGCTGTGCACGAAAGCGTGTCCGTCGAACATCAACGTTCACAAAGCGACGAGAGTCTGGAGCGATGAATGCATGAGCTGCATGTTATGTGTGCAAGCGTGTCCCGCGAAGAATACTCTGGATGTGAGAATGAGTGCCAAGAGCAAGCGTGTCGTCCCGACGTGGGTGTATGGGACTCTGGTTGTTGGGGTGTTCATGGCAATCACGGGCCTTGCGATGCTCACGGGTAATTGGCAAAACCAGATTACCAAAGAAGAATATCAATTCCGTTTCAAGAATCTCGATTCGCCGGTGTACCAACACAACAGGGGGAGCGTTCCGAACTATGGACCGAATGACTAACCACAACCCCTGGAGGCGGTGTGAATGCAACAACGACAACACAGCATGCCGTGAGAGAATTTTACGACACGCTCGCGATTGACTATGATGCGATGACGGGCTTCGAGCAGCGGTTCGAGGCCGAGCGCCCCGTCCTGCGCTCGCTCGTCGAGCGCTACGCGATTACGACGGCTCTCGACGCGGGATGCGGAACAGGATTTCATTCTCTCGTGCTCACTCAACTCGGCGTCCACGTCACCGCTGTTGACATCTCGCCTGAGATGCTTGCCGCGCTTCGGCGGCATTCTGAAGAACTGAAGGTATCGGTGCGTGCTGTTCAAGCTGACTTCGGAAATATCCCGGACGTGCTCACGACGCGGTTTGATGCCGTCTTCTGTCTCGGGAATTCTCTCGTGCACCTTTTTTCGGAGGACGAGGTCCGGCAGGCTCTTCGCGCGTTTGCCTCTGTGCTCAAACCGAAAGCGCTGGTGGTTATCCAACTCCTCAACTACGATCGCATTCTCTCCGAGCGCACGGCGATTCTCGCTACCAGAGAAGTTGAAGGGACGAAGTTCGTCCGCTATTACGATTATGGGAAGGAACGGCTTCGCTTCAACGTCGCTAAGATCAGTAACCATCGCGGTCCGACAGAACGGAGTGTGATATCTATTCCTCTCTGTCCGCTTCGCAAGGATGAGCTGGTTCAACATCTCATGGATGTCGGCTTTCGGGATGTGCATTGCTTCGGGAGTTTGTCCATGAATGCATTTGATTGGCTCTCTTCGAAAGACCTCGTCGTGATTGCAAGAACAACCTAACCATCGAGCCGTCTATGGCTGAGAAGATCCATATCACCATTCCCGATATCGAGTTTTGGAAGAGCCTTGTCCCTTGTCAGATTGGCTGCCCCATTCACACCGATGCGGGACGCTACGTTCAACTCATCGCTGAACAACAGTATGAGAAAGCGTATCTCACCGCGCGTTCGCCGAATCCGTTTGCGAGTGTGTGCGGACGAGTTTGCGCTGCGCCGTGTGAAGATTGGTGTCGCCGCGGAAAGATTGACGCACCTGTCAGCATTCGTGCGCTAAAACGTTTCGTCACAGAACAATTCGGAGCTGAATCGGTCGAGCCTGATACGCAGCATGTGCTGTTCGAAGGCAAAGACGAACCCGGCAACAAATGGCGATGGCATCTGCCGATGCAAGTCGCGTCGAGAACGAAGGCTGCCGCTAACAACCGTGTCGCCATCATCGGCTCGGGTCCTGCGGGACTTTCGTGCGCGCACGATCTGGCGTTGATGGGGTATCAGGTAACTGTGTTCGAAGCGACGAACGTTGCGGGCGGAATGTTGCGGCATGGCATTCCCGAGTATCGTCTCTCGCGCAGCTTGATTGACAAGGAAATCGAGAAGATACGATTTCTCGGAGTCGAGATTCGCTACAACACGCCGTTGGATGAGAAGTTTGGATTACAAGAATTGAAGTCGCAAGGATTTGAGTCGGTGTTTCTTTCTGTGGGAACGCAAAAGGGGCGCGACCTCAACATCGAAGGGAGCACTCTCGATGGTGTCATCAAAGCGATTGATTACTTGTTGAACATCAACAACGGCTATCGCGTCCAACTCGGGAAGAAAGTGCTGGTGATCGGCGGCGGCTTCGTGGCGTTCGATGCGGCGCGGACGGCGCTGCGCGGCGAGAGCGTGAATCCCTCGATGCACGAGGCAGTGGACGCGGCGCGCACGGCGATGCGCAGTGGCGCACAAGAGGTGCACATCGCAAGCCTCGAATCGTTTGCCGAAATGCCTGTGCTGCGCTCCGCGCAAGGTCATGAAGAATTTGACGAAGCGAGGCACGAAGGCATTATCTTTCATCCCCAACGCGGGCCGAAACGGTTCATTGGTGAAAATGGGAAAGTCAAAGCCATCGAGTTCATCGGCGTGAAGCGCACGTACGACGAGAACGGCCGGTTCGCTCCCGAATACGACCCGAGCTACAACGAGATGTTTGAAGCCGACTCCGTTATCCTTGCCATCGGGCAGCAAACAGACCTTTCATTCATCAAGCCAACCGACGGGGTGGCCATCTCGCCGAGCGGCCTCATTCAAATTGACAAGGAAACTCTTGCAACAACAGCACCGAGCATTTTTGCAGGCGGCGACGTTGCGTTCGGTCCGCGCAATATCATTGACGCAGTTGCCAACGGTAAACGCGCCGCCCTTTCGATTGATGAGTATCTCCGCGGGCCCTCTGCACAGGGTGACTCGGAGAAGCCCGACTCGTTTTACGATCTCTCGATCCAGAAAATCCCGACGCGACGATTCACCCGTCCGCGAGACTTCGAGCAGTTCGAACGACAAGCACCTCCCGCAATTGATTTGAACCGTCGCACCGGAATCTCGGAAGTCGAAATCGGTTACACGGAAGAACAGGCGCTCAGGCAAGCCGAGCGTTGCCTCGCCTGCCACATTCAAACGATTTACGACGCAGAGAAATGTGTGCTGTGCAATCGTTGCGTTGATGTGTGTCCCGAGTATTGTTTGAGGCTCGTACCGCTTCATGAGTTAGATATCGCCGAAGCAACAAAGGGGAAGTTGCTGGAGCACTACCATGTTGACCCGTTTGCGCCAGCATCGGCAATGCTCAAGGATGATGAGACGTGCATTCGCTGCGGTTTATGCGCGGTTCGCTGTCCGACCGACGCGATGACCATGGAGGTGTTTTATTATGAGCAACGCCTTCAATCATGAGGGGAGCGAAGGATTGTCGCTCGTTCACGCCTCCGCAGTGTTTCGGTGCGAGGTTCAAGTTCCAGCGGTTTGAGGTTTTGAGAGGTTTACGGTTTCACCATTCAGGAGTGCTATGAAATTCTTCAAAGAAAAAACCAACGGCGTGCAAGGCAAATCTCTGAAGGAGGCGACCCGCAGCCGTCGCTCGTTCTTACAACAACTCGGCCTCGGCGGGATGATTGCAGGACTCGCGGGATTCGGCATCCAATCGCTTCGCTCGCTCGTGCCGAACGTGTTGTACGAAGCTCCGACGAAATTCAAGATTGGTCTTCCATCGGCGCTCGCTGATGGGATGACATTTCTCGAAGACAAACGCTTGTATGTGTTCAAGGAAGGAAGATCATTCTATGCGATCTCCGGTGCGTGTACGCATCTCGGCTGTACGGTGAAGTACACGGTGCTCAATCAGCCGAAGCAGGTAGACATTGACGGCGAGAAGAAAAACATTGCGTTCGAGTTTCATTGTCCGTGTCACGGCTCGAAGTTTTATTCCGATGGAACGAATTACGATGGTCCAGCACCGGCTCCGCTGCATTGGTACAAACTCGAAGTTGCGCCTGATGACGGACAACTTGTGGTCAATATGGGCGATGAAGTGGAGCAGAATTTTCGATTGACTGTCTAAACGACATCGAGCGAACATCTCACAGCAGGTAAGGAGTGTTTCAATGGCATTGAGAGAAGCAACAAAGCGAGCGTACGATAATCTCACGTGGACCTGGAGACCGTCGAGTGAAAAGGAGTCAGGTGACGCGATCGTCAAGAACATTTTGCTGCATTGGTTCCCCAACAAGATTTCCAAAGCGAGTTTGTCGTGGAACTACTCGTTCTATCTCGGCACGATTTCCTTCGTGCTCTTCGCGATTCTCACGCTGACGGGAGTTGTGCTGATGTTCCTCTACGTCCCGTCGGTTGAGCGAGCGTACGCGTCGGTGAAAGATTTGGAGTACGTTGTTTCGTTCGGGTGGTTGTTGAGGGGCAGTCATCGCATTGCGGCGCACTTGATGGTCGCGTTCGTGTTTTTGCACATGGTACGCGTCTTTCTCACCGGTGCGTACAAAAACGGCAGCGCTGTTGGAGCGAATCGCCCGTTGAATTGGATTATCGGACTTGTGCTCCTTGTCGTGACGTTGCTGCTTTCGTTTACGGGCTACTTGTTGCCGTGGGACCAGCTTGCGTTCTGGGCAATCACCGTCGGCACGAACATCGCGAGCGCGGCGCCGCTCGTCGGTGAATGGATTCGGTTCATGCTGCTTGGCGGCAACACGATTGACCAGGGGGCGCTCATTCGCTTTTATGTTCTTCACGTCTTTTTCCTGCCCGCTATCGTGCTGTTTCTTTTCTCATGGCACATGTGGCGCGTGCGCAAAGACGGCGGGCTTGCCGTCGTTGACAATGAATCGCTTGGGCAAAACGCTGAAGAGGTCAAGCTTGCGAAAACAAAAACCTATTCGTTGCTCGGTATTACCAACGGAACAACTGTTCACGTACGCAACACAATGGTGGATGAAGAGAAGAATTCCGTTCCATCAACACCGCATCTCACGCGACGCATTTGGCTCGTCACTGTTGCAACGTTTGTCGCGACCATCATACTCTCGATTGTCTTTCGAGCTCCGCTTGAAACTGCCGCGAATCCAGCAGTCACACCGAACCCGGCAAAAGCCCCGTGGTATTTTCTCTGGCTGCAAGAAATCGTGACGATCACGACTGTGCGGCTTGGGTCATTCACCATCAACGGCGCGCTGATTGGAGGAATTCTCCTGCCAGGAATTTTGCTTGCGCTCGGGTTGTGGTGGCCCTATCGGGATAAATCAGGTGTGCATTCGGTTGGCGTTTGGTTCGCGCCCGAGCGACGGAAGCAAAACATGATTTTTCTCGGCATCTGTCTGCTGATTGTGATCTTCACCGTCATCGGGACGTTTATGCGGGGTCCCTACTGGGAATTGTATTGGCCCTGGGAAGCGTGGCATGAGATGCCGGTGAAGTTTTGATGGCGGCTTGGGGAGGTCGAGACCAAGAAGCGC
>CAYUFU010000070.1:3736-20743 GCA_964444145.1 uncultured Chitinophagales bacterium | reverse complement strand
TGATTTTTATGAATGCGAGTAACCCCGCTGCTTTCTAGCGGGGTTGCTTCGCAAATGATGGCGTGTGCTGAACGTTGTTGTCGAAACAAGAAACCCGGTTTCTTGACTGAACCGGGTTTTTCATTGCCTCCACTCTGTCCGAAAACGATTATCTTTTGAGTTCCTTCTCGTATCTCGCGATCCATTCCTGCGGCGTCATTCTCGACGCAAGCTCACCGATGAGCTTGAACGGAATCTGGTCGAACTTCTTGAAACGAACGCAACTTTTCCCCATGTCCAATTTCGACTTGCTCTGCTTTGCGTACTCGGTCGTGAACCATTTCATGAGCGCCGTGTCAGCGTACATGCCCATGTGGTAGAGTGCAATGAAGTTTTTTTGCGAAGCGATGTACATGAACGGGAGCGGCTGTTTCGGATCGCAGTGATATCCATGGGGATACAACGAGTGAGGAACAACGTAGCCGAGCATTCCGTAACTTATCACCTCGGAGAAACCCTTGGGGAGATTCTTGAGAATCACGTTCCGTAACTCGCTCATCGGCTTCTTCCGATCTTCGGGAAGTGAGTTCAGGTATTCTTTGGGGCTGGATGGTTTGGACTGCACAAGAGTTCCTTTTGACTTCTGCTGAAATAGTTACAGCCGCGGCGCGCCCATCATGTACATATCGCCCGTTGGCTGAGGCACGCCGCCCTTTGGCTCGAGCGTTACCGCAAACGCATTGATCTCTTTCGGATTCACTGCGGCGAGGTTTTCGATCTTGAAGAAACTTGGCTCGCGGTCAGTAACAGCGAACACGCCCGCGCTGATCGGTTTCTTGTCTTTGATGACCCACAGTTGGTAGTCCTTGTCTGCCGGAACGGCGGGCAAGTTCGAGACTTGGAGAATTGCGGATTTATGTTCCGGGTCCCAGATGATTTTTCCATATCCAACAGGGTTCACTTGCAAACCGTTCATGATCGAGATGTGAATTTCTTTGGCGGCAAGCACTTTGAGTTGTTCGTTTTTTCTACTTAACTCATCTTTCATTTCTACGAGGCGAGTTTCCAAGGAAACGAGTTTCGAGCGCTGTTCCTCGATCGTTCCCATCAACTTCATGACGTAGAAGGAAAACAGCGCGACCATTGCAAGCCCGGCGGCAATGCCCCACGGCAGCCAGTTCATCGTGCGCGTCGCTGCTTGGCGAGTAAGCTCGCTCGTCCTCGCTTGAGCTGCTTCGTGCGCCCGCGCGGAGAGCGCAACCTTTTGCATCAATTGTTGTTTTACATGCGGTGGCGGGCTTTTCCGCTCCAACGCGAGGGGCAACATGGATGCGGCGCTTGTGAACTCGCTGAGAATCTGACGTTCTTCCTCTGTCGCTCCAGCAAGGTATGCTTCGAATTCTTTCGCTTCCTTCGTCGTTAATGCACCGAGTGCATAGTCCGAGCTGCGTTGTGTGAACTGCTCTCTGTCCAACTTAATTGACCCTTGACTTCAAAATATCGCGCAACTTGATCAATCCTTGTCGCTGCCGTGTTTTTACCGTGCCAAGCGGGATGTTCAGCCGCTGGGCGATTTGCTCCTGCGTGTAACCATCGAAATAACTCAACTCAATTGCCGTGCGCTGCTCCACACTCAGTTCATCAAGTCCTTTGCGAATGATTCGCTCGTATTCCGCGCTCATCGCCGCGTGCAGCGGGTTTGTCATGTACGCCGCGTCGGGAATCTCGATGTATTGCTCTTCCTCGTTCAAACTTTCGCCTTTGTGGATGATGTCCTTCGAGCGCAAGCGGTCAATCGCTTTCCGCTTCGCGATGGTAACGATCCAGGTATACACGCTTCCCTTGTCCTGCGAAAAAGATGCCGCCTTGTTCCAGATTTGCATAAAGACCTCTTGAACGAGGTCCTCCGCCTCATCGGTCGCCTTCACGACGCGCAGCACGATCGTGTACACGAGCGAGGAGTAACGGTCATACAATTCGGACAGCGCCGTCTGGTCGCGTCGCTGCACGCGCAACAGAAGGCGAATGTCGTCCTCATTGCGCGCGGCTTGCAACGCTATTCCTGCCGTCAAAAACGCAATCATTGTCTGACTAAAGTACGAAAGAACTGTGTTGTTGGATTATAACGCCACCCGCTATTTCATGTACTTCCAATTCCTCATTTTTCCCTCTGCCATCCACGCGATCGCCTTTGCAAGTCGCCGGGCACGCGTCGCTTGTGTCTTCGCTTCGGTGAGCCACTCGATGTATTCCTTCTTCCGATAATGGCCGAATCCAGCGAACGTCGCGTGCGCAGGCTCGCTCTGCGCAAGTGCCCTTCTCAAATCGTCCGGCACGCGTGAGGCTTTCTTCTCGGTTGTACTTTGCCTCGAAGCGGGGAGCTTTGCGCCGATGTCGTTCAGTGTCATGGCTTCCTTTATGTACGACAGGAGTACCCTATCCGACGGCAGATCGTCGAGCGACGTGATTTTCCCGAGATGCCCCATGGCGACCGCATTTGCTTTGCGAAATTTGTCTGCCTCTTTCATCAATGGTGCTTTCCAAAAGCTGAAGGCACAATGGTTCTTGAACGCCGCCATGCTGCACATCATTCCCTTGTAGTCGAAGTGAGGAAAACTCCATTTCATCGTTTCTTCGACTTCGGGACAGGCGTTGTGGACAAGCTCACGTAAGAGGATGAGAATCGGTTGTGTGAAACCTGCGGACTTCGCAATGTAGGAGTCAACGCGATTGTCGTATTTCATCAGGACCGTTTGCCCTTCGCATGGCTACGGGATGTACAGCCCGGCGGAGCTCCCCACCCAAGCCATATTCCTGTTGTGGTCAACACCCATCATTTTACCGCGCCCCATGCGAACGAGATTGGCGACCGGCGTAAGCGTCTCATTCCAGATGTACATGATGCGCACTTCGGCTTTCGTTCCGCCGTGCGGCGTTTCGATGAACGAACCGTACTCGACTTTCTCCTGCAACACATAGTCGTGCCGCAGTTCGTCAGGCACTGCATCAATATCCGCTTTGGTCGGACTGATGATGACGCCGCTTCCTGCAAACGAGAAGAGCGGCTTCAAAACATACTTTTGTAGATCGTCGGGAATCGAAGTGAGCTTGTCGAGAAACGTCGTTGCCGGAACCGTCGGATGATTGAGATACGGGAGCGAGAACTTGCTCATGCGGAAGAACCAGTTCGGATGTCCCGCCCATTCAACGTCAAGCTCGTCGCGGAAACTGAACGGCAACTCTGCTCCGAGCTTGATCAACTCATCAGCGATCGCACGATTGTAGATACGATGAATCGGAATGAGATTCTTATCGTCACGATAGAAGAGTTTCTTTCCTTGCTTGATAACGTCTCGAATATTGACGGTGCGAATGCCGCACGTTCGTTCTGTCAGAATGAAGTCGCACAAGGTTTTTTGTTTATGCGGATCAATTTCCAACAAAACAACATGGGCAGGATCGTGAGCGCCGAGAACAGCGCGGCGAAACATCAAGTAATAACTTTCCATGTCCAGCCCGCCGAGAAGATACGTCGCCTCGCGGGGAATGCCGAACACCTCCTTGAACAAGATGGATTGGACAGGCTGGAAACAGTACAACGTGGGAAATCCTTGCAGCTCGATCAAGCGCGGCGCATATTCCCCGCTCGGCAAGCGCACGATACCGAAATCAATCGAGACGAAAACCGGATGCGCGTCCTCATGCGGAACATTGAAGTCATGCGGCACTGCACGGTCGGCTGCCTTGTGATATGCCGGGTTGCCGACGAGTTGCATCGTAATCTCCTCCCCCGCGCTCACCATGGCGTTCATCAACGGCGTTGGAATGAAGAACGGCGTTTCGCTGACGCGAAATTCGATATGCGTGCCGCACGCGGCATCGAGGCGGCTCAAGAAGAGTCGGTACTTTTCTTCGGTGAAGTTCTTGTTGTAGTATTCGCGAAGGTGAGAAAGCATGAGAGGTTCATGTAAGGGATGATCGTGGACTATCCGTGGTCCTATAGTTGCATCTGTCTTCGTTGAAAGAACTTCTTGGGCTGCGCCTTTCCGCAGGCTAAATCAAGAACTCCCCCCGTTCCATGATCTTCATATCGTCAATCCAAATGTCGAAGTTCGTTCCAACGACGTCAATATGTGTAGACGACGACCAGTCAGCGCCGGTGTGCTCGGAGTAAGGGTGGCCGAACGCGATATGAACGCCGGGAATCTTCTCATCCTGCAGAATGTGCCCAATAACGTGCTTGAGCTGTATATTCGTGCCGATAGCAAACTCGCCGACACGATCACTGTTCTTGTCGGTATGACAGTATTCCCAAAATTCTTTTTCGAGTTCCTTGTTGTCGCAGTGTGCGCTCACCATTCGGCTATCTTTGATTTCGATCGTGACCGGTGTGTCGTTCAAATCGCCGTACTTGGCGCAGAGGTAATCGCCGACGACGCCGTCAACGATGAATGTGCCGTTGAGATTTGCCGGCGAGGTGAATGTCTCGCCGCCGGGCAAATTTCCCCACTTGTCCGGTGTAATGATGCCGCTCGTTTTTAACCATTTGAGTTTGGGACTCAACTCCGCGGTGATGTTCGTCCCAAGAGGAGTTGTGCAAACGACTTTGCGTGCGACCCGCGCAAGATTCCACACGCGTGTACTGATTTCATCCACCTTCAGGAAATCGGCACGCATACCGTCCATCATGATTTCACGGTTCACATTGATCATGTGTCCGTGACGCAAGCGATGTTCGGTCACGACGTGGGTCATTTGCATGCGCGTGCGCAGTTCGCCGGTTTGTCCCCATGCGGCGTAAACGCTCACATTGCTCGTTGCGAGATCATCGAGAATCGGTTGTGGCATGTCGGTATGTGGACGCGGTGCGAAATCTTCGAGCAGAAACTTGTTACAGGTCGCGCCGACCTTCGCAACCTCGCTGCAAATCGCATCGGCGATGTCGTGCGTCCGTTCATCGGTGATGATCGTGACTTTCTCGTGCGGCTTGACGCGCAAGCACACGTTGACGGCGTTGTAGGCGCCCTCCACCAACTCTTGATCTACTTGGACGGTGTCAACAACTGAACTCATGTCTCAGCAAAGGGCTCGACTTACGCAAGAGCGGGAACATCCAGCCCCACTTTAGTTTCTTCGATAATATAGTCAACAACAGCTTTCAGGTCGTGTGTGTTCTCCCACACGCGCAATTGTCGCTCGGCACCCGTTCCCATTTCGAGAATCTTATGGATGTAGTTGATTTCCTCTCGGCTATCTAATTCATCGGCAACATCATCAACGAACTGGAGCAATTCATAGATGAGGTCCTTTGTCGGCAACTCGATTTGTCGTCCAAAATCTATCATTTTGCCGTTCACGCCGTAGCGTAGTGCCCGCCACTTGTTTTCCATGATCAACAAGCGCCGATACAAGCGAAAGCCCATGTTCGATGAATACAACTTCCACAACTTGACAATCACTGCCTGCATCAACGCCGCCAGCGCGATCGTTTCTTCGGCGCGCATGGGGATATCGCACACGCGAAACTCCAATGTCCCAAAAAACGGATGCGGGCGCATGTCCCACCAAATTTTCTTGGCGTTATCAATACAGTTTGTCTTGATCAACAGATTCACAAAGCTTTCATACTCGCCGTAACTCTGAAAGTAATCGGGAATGTTCGTACGCGGGAACTTGTCGAACACTTTGCAGCGGTACGACATGAGTCCGGTGTTTCGCCCCATCCAGAAGGGTGAGTTGGTGGACAGCGCAAGAATATGCGGCAGCATGTACCGCGCTGCGTTCATCAGGTGAATCGTCGCTTCCTTGTCCTCGATGCCGATATGCACGTGCAAGCCGAAGATGAGATTTGCGCGAGCGACCTGCTGCATGTCCTGCACGATCGTGTCGTAGCGCTTGTCGGGAAAGATGCCTTGCGAGTTCCAGTCGGCAAACGGATGGGTGCCTGCGGCGGCGAGTCGCAAGCCATTCTCATGAGCGAGTTGTACCATCGCTCGCCGCAACTCGATTACTTCCTCCTTTGCCTCTTTGATGTTCTTGCAGATTCCCGTTCCGACTTCGACGACGCTCTGGTGCATTTCGGGCTTCACACGCTCTTGCAGGCGGAGTTTCCCCTTCGCGATGATTTCTGCATTGATGTGCGAGCGCAAATCCCGCGTCACGGGATCAACTGTTTGAAATTCTTCCTCGATGCCTAACGTAAAACTTGGACGCATGGCGTTGATATAAGAGGTTGTTTGTTTGGTTGGGGAAGGCTATTGCGATGATAAAGAAAAGCGCAAAAGACCGAAATCATGATAGAGAAATCAGCGCCGAGAAGCAAGACGCGCTACACGCCGCCAAACACCTTGATCACATTACCGCTGATCGAGCGTGCGCCGTCGGAACAGAGAAAGACAATCGTGTCGGCGATTTCTTCAGGCGTGACCCATTTCGAAAAATCAGCGGTTGGCATAGAGTGTTTGTTTGCCTCCGTGAGGATCATGCTGGGCGCGATGGCGTTCGCAGTAATTCCGCTTCCTTTCGTCTCCTCGGCAACGGCTTCCGTGAGCGTTACGACGCCCCGCTTCGAAACGGCGTATGCCGAAGCGTTGGCTTTGGGAACCAACGCATGCACGGACGCGATATTGACGATGCGCCCAAACAGTTGCTTGCGCATCGCGGGCAACGCCGCTCGGCACATGAGAAACGTCGTCTTCAGATTCAGAGCCATCATATTCTCCCACTCCGCAAGGCTCAGTTCAGCAACAGATTTACCTCCGGCGTACCCTCCCGCGATATTGATGAGGAAATGTACGCCGCCGAATCGCTCGCTAACACTATTCATGAAGGCATTCACCTGCTCTTCGTCTGTAAGATCCGTCTGTACCGCAACAAAACGCGGTGATGACGTAATCCTGTTCGGCAAGCTCGCAGCGGAACCGGCGGAGTGAACGGGAACAGCGACGCTGGCGTTCGCGTCAAAGAATTTCTGCACGACAACACTCCCCAGCGCTCCCGTTCCGCCCGTGATGATTGCTGTTTTTTTGTCAAAGTTCATGAATCACTGTCCTCAACGAAAAAGTCCTTGCTGTGAACAGACTCGCTGCTCGCCGCAAGGACTCGTCGGAAAGCAAATGCGTTACCTTACTAACATCATCCGGCGCGTCGCATTGAAGGCGCCTGCCTGCATTTTGTAGAAATACATTCCGCTCGGCAGCCCGTCGGCATTCCAATCGGCGAGGTATGTTCCTGCGCGTTTCGACTCATTGACGAGTGTTGCGACTTCCTGTCCGAGGAGGTTATACACTTTCAACGACACGAAGGCATCGGTCGGCAGTTCATACTCGATGCGTGTCGCGGGGTTGAACGGATTCGGGTAGTTTTGTTTCAACGCAAACGCAGCGGGGATCCGATCATCCAGACGAACCTCGGTCGGATCGGCTAACACGGTCTGATTCCAAACAAGTGTCCTTCTCCGAATCGCGATGGTCCCGCTATTGATGTTTGTATCTGGCGAAGCCGATTCTGCATAAATCTGAGCGCCGCCGCGCGCGAGAAAGAGATAACTCAGCACAGGTGAGCCATTGTACAAATTATACTTCTTGATCCGCAGTGCATCATGGACTTGCCCACCAGGCATCGTCATTCTGCCATACGCGTCAACCCTGTATCGAGCATTATGTGTCGTTGTGGATAATACACTCCCAAGAAGCCTCACAGTGTTCGTAAAAGCTGTAACCCAGCCAGTGCCAAGGGTTGAAGGGAGCCCATAGACAATCTCAGGTGCGGGCGTCACTGAAATGGTCAGCGCTGGGATGCCGCCTGTAACACCAGTGGCACCGAGGTTACGTAATCCAGTGGCATCCAATTGGAGGAATTGGTAGATCGTCCCGCTGACGCCTTGCACAGTCGTATCGACCGCAAAGGCATGGGTGGCAGTTGGATAATTACTGCGCACCGAGGAAGGAATCGAGCTTAGGGCAACACTCGGGAATCGTTGAAAGAGGTGCGTTGCCAGCCCGGTGAAGTTCCACGCATTGTTAACGCCCGGGGAACCGATGTTCAACGTTGTCGCAGTGGTGTCCTGCCGGTTCACGATACCGTTGCCCGGAGCCAAGACACTTTGAATATGCGATTGCTGAATGGTGATCTGCGCGAGCGCGAGGGTAACCGTACTATACATCAGCACGGCACTCATGATACACTTGTTCATACTTCTCCTCCTTTGTGTTGTGAATGTTGATTCTTCCCCACGGGGCATGTGACCATCGCTTACGGTTTGAGATCTACGCGCCGAAACTCCTACAACTTCGATTCCAAAACGAGCACGAACGTTCGCGGCGGAGACATGTTTGCAGTCAACTCAAGATAGTTGTAGCGGAAAGCATTGTTGACGCTGACCGATGCATTGATCGGAATGCCAAGCGACGTGAGATCCGCGCCGATACGGAAATCCGTCACCCAAATCTCGACTCGCTCGCCAGCGTCTTTTATCAGTCCGAAGTTCGGGTTTGCAAAGAGGTCATAGATCCGCTCTACTCGACTGATGAATCGAAAATCCACGCCGAGCCGGAAGATGCCGAGTTCGCCTATCAGATTCGAATAGAACAGGTGATTGGGACGATACGGCAATGGAATGTGCAACGTCAGATCCTCAGAGTCCACATATGTGTAGCCAAGGAGGTATCGCAGGTCTCCATCAAAGAAATTCAACTTGAGCGACAACTCCATCCCTTCGACACGCGCTTCTGCGGTGTTCTGCCATTGAATACGCGGTCTCCCTGCAGAATCGTATGGCGTCGGTTCGATGAGGTCAATGTAATCCGTTCGGAACAGTGCGTAGTCAACCGAAGCAAGCGTCCCAAACTGTTGCGAGAATCCAACCTCATAGGAGTAACTCCGCTCGGGTCGCAAGCGGGTATTGGGACTTGTCAGCAAACCGCCACCCAAGTCGAATGAGACGAACACTTCTGCAACAGCGGGAACACGATAGCCGCGACCAAACGAGGCGCGCACCGAGGTCCCTGTCGCGGGAATGTAGGAAAGAGCAGCTTTGGGATTCACCTGCGCGCCGGACTCCGCGAGACCAACGGACTGCACATCCACGCGCGCACCAAGCGTAAACTGCAACTGCTTTGTCGCCTTCCACTCGTCCTGCGCAAAAAAAGCCGCGCCCCACCCCGTGTGCTTGCCAAACAACTTTGACGCGGAGGTCACGACATCATACTGCCCGCCAAGTCCAAATGTTCCCGTGTGGTCGTCGCTGACCAGCCACGTGGAGCTGAGGTCAACCCGATACCCATTCGCCAATGATTCGAGAGTCTCATCATATCGTCCCGACGGCAGCAGCACGGCTCCGGGAACCGCGATGTCGTGAATCGTCGAAGATTTCCAATTGTTGTGATTCCAAATTGCTCTTGCCGAGAACAAGAAATTGTCTGTGAGCGCGTCATTATACGCTCCACTCAGATAGTACCGACTCGACGCTACTCGGTCTTCGCGCTGAACAGCAGGCGGGCGAAGCGCTGAGTCACTGGCGTTTGCCCAGTACTGGAACTGGCCTCCCCCCTGCGAGAGCAAGCCGAAATTGAGCGTGAGGGAATTATCTGATGAGAATTCCTTCTTCACTTTCGAATAGATGTTGTAGCGTCGCCGATGATCGTTCTGCCGAAAGCCATCATCAACTTGACGATTGAAGAAGAGCGCAACGCCAACGTCGTCCATGGTGAATGAGTGCCCGACAGAAAAACCTCCAAAGTAACGATTCCGTTCGGACCATTTCCATTCTCTGTGTGAGGGCTGATTGTACATGCCACCGTAGGTTCGGAGGTACGTCTCATGAGATTCCGAGATGGGCTTGGTAATGACGTTGATGACCCCTCCCAACGCACTGGAACCATAGAGCGCCGAGCTTGCCCCCTTGACGACTTCGATCCGATCTACCTGACCGGCAGGAATTGTTTCAAACACCAACTCGCCGGTATCTCCGGCGATGAACGGAATCCCATCCAACAACATAATGATGCGACTTCCCGCACCGCGACTGTACCCACTCGACCCGCGAATGTTCACCTGCCCTCCGGTGAGATTTACCCCGGGCACATAGCGCATGGCATCCTCGATGGTCTGCGAATTCCGGTAGCGCACTTCCGACGCGTCCATAACGGAAACACTGATCGGCACTTCCGCAAGTGATTGCTCACGCCGATTTGCCGTCACAACAACCTGATCGGTCTGAACGGGAACCTGGCTCATCGCTACATCAACTGAAGTTGTTTTCCCATCCTCCACAACGATACCCGATCGGGTTTCGCGCTGAAAACCGACGAGCGAGAACACAAGCGTGTACGTACCCGGAGGCACTGCGGTGATGCGGTACTCGCCGTTGATGTTCGTTGATGTTCCTCGCACTGTCCCTTGAAGCAAGACGTTCACGCCGACGAGCGGCTCACCATCTCCTCTCGATGTGACACGTCCGCTAACAAGACCGCTGGCAGCGAGGAGCGTCGGTGCGAATATCAACCAAGCACATGCAGGTGCAACAAATCTTATCGCCATGGTCGCGGGGGTGGATTTTGAAAGTCACAGTGGATATCAATGTTCTTCAGAAACCTATATTTCTGAACACGAACACTGCCCGGAATGAATGTCCCTGGCTGAGTCGTGTACAGACCTGCGGGGCGCCAATCCGCAAACACATTAGGTCCGTATCTCCACGCCATCGCAATATATGCGTAGGTAGTTGGCAGGGAGTCAATCTGTTGGCGCGAAAAAACAATCGAATAATGGATCGAATCGCGGAGCCGTCCTGTGCTATCCCGCTTTGAGTATGCCGTCGTTCCAACAGGCGGATAGATAATCACATTCCCCCTCAAGAACTCGATGAAGAGGCTGCTCGTATCTATAGGCAAATTCTTGAACGCGGCGATTCGGATCTCTTGAACAAGGAGATCCACACTATCGAGCCGAGGCCAATTCCTGAAATAGACAATACCACCAAATCCGGTAACGGCGTTGGTGTCGAGAACTTCAGTTGGGGGAGGAACGGGAGACAATCCCTTATCGCAACCGGAGGAGATGAGAATTGCTGCAATGACAAACAGTACCGCAGAGCGCGCAATGAACATCGGGGAGCACAGTTGTTTCACAATTCAATATTATTCAACTGTGATTTGAGATGCAAGAACTCTTTTCCCCTTTCCCCCACGCCCGTTGCATTTCCTCTCCTAATCATCTACTTTGAATTCACAAACCATTGCGAGTGATAACCTATGAAACACATCCCGTACTATCTTTTGCTTTTCATAGCAGCCACCGTTTTCGCCGGTGAAACCCTGAAGGTCGGCGACTCAGCCCCAATGTTCACACTCTCGTCCGCAACCAAAGATACAATCAGCAAGAACGGATTCTCGCTCGCAGGACAAATCGGCAAACACAACATCATCCTCGCGTTTTATCCCGCCGATTGGAGCGGCGGCTGCACGAAAGAAATGTGCACGCTGCGCGATAGTTTTACGGACCTCAGCAAACTTGGCGCAGAAGTCTATGGCATCAGCGGCGATTACGTGTGGTCGCATCGCGAGTGGGCAAACCACCTGAACCTACAGTTCACCCTACTCAGCGATCACGATCATGCAGTTGCAAGAATGTACCAGAGCTACAACCCCGATACAGGCTACAACAAACGCACCGTCTTCGTCATCAACAAACAGGGAAAGATTGCCTACATAGACATGGAGTACAAGGCGGGAACGCCCGATTCGTTCAACAAACTGAAGACCGCACTTGCCACTCTGTAAGTCCACAGCGCAGGCGACGACGTAGCCAATCGGCATTCGACCTGCTCGAAGCCGGCGTGAAAATTCTTCAACGACACAAACCAACGTCACCCACAACCTTTTTTTGTGGGGCTGCAGACGCGCTACATCGTCCCACCTTTCTACTGCGCCGCGGTAAGCAGTCTTCGTCGTGGAAACCTCAGCCGCCGTCCACCGCGGATGCCCACCGCTGCTGCAAAACCAACTTGGCAACCCTCCACCATGCGCTATCGCGCACTACGCACTGAGCAAGACAGAAATCTCTTGAGAACTTCTGCAACAACATGTTCTTTTTCTCTTTCACTCTTCGCGCCTTCGCGTCTTTGCGTGAGATTCAATATCGGAATTCAGGAACCGAGCAACTCCTTGAATCTCGCGCCATCGCTGGTTATATTATTCTTAGACAGCTCTGCGATGAAGGATACCGCGGCGCCGACAACACACAAGAACAACAAGAGACATCTCCCCACCTATGATAATTCGCCTGACCTTATGCTCCCTCGTAGCTTTTCTTCTCTCCTGCTCGTCATCCTATCAGCAACAAACAGCTCTCCAACTACCGCCCGATAACTCGCTCGTAGTTCCCGGAGAGAAGCGGCTCACCAACATTCGCCAACTGACCTTCGGCGGACAAAATGCCGAAGGATATTTCTCCTTCGATGAAACAATGCTCACGTTCCAGTCAACGAGAGATTCCTTTCAGTGCGACCAGCAATTCGTGATGGAGCTGGCAACCGGTAAGTCGTGGCTCATCAGCACAGGAAAAGGACGAACAACCTGCGGCTACTTCTTCCCCGATAACAAGCGCCTGCTCTTCTCCTCAACGCATCACATAACGACAACCTGTCCACCACCACCCGACTATTCACGCGGCTACGTCTGGCAAGTTTCACCCGAATACGACATCTTCACCGTCGGAATTGATGGTGCAGACATGAAGCAACTCACAGCAACACCTCGCTACGACGCAGAGGCAACCATCTCGCCAAGGGGCGACAAGATTGTCTTCACATCACTCCGCAACGGCGATCTCGACTTGTACAGCATGAACTTAGACGGCTCCGATGTTCGGCAGCTCACCAACGACCTCGGCTACGACGGCGGCGCGTTCTATTCGTGGGACGGAAAGCGGATCGTCTATCGCTCGTGGCACTACACGGATACCGCCGAAGTCCGCAAGTACAAAGAAACGCTCGCGCAGAATCTGGTCCGTCCGACTCACATGGAAATTATGCTTATGAATGCAGACGGTTCAGGCAAGAAGCAGATCACCAGCAGCGGTGCAGCGAATTTCGCACCCTTCTTTCTCCCTGACAACAAACGCATCATCTTTGCATCGAACATGCGTAATCCTCGTGGACGCAACTTCGACCTCTTCCTCATCAACGACGATGGGACTGGACTCGAACAGGTGACGTACAACGAGACCTTCGATAGTTTTCCGATGTTCTCGCGAGATGGAAAGAAGGTAGTGTTCGCTTCGAACCGAAATGGAAAGGTCGAAGGCGAAACAAATCTATTCATTGCAGATTGGAAGGATTGATACGATGAAACGCGTTCTCGTTGCTCTATTATTGATAGCGTGCTGCAGTGTGAGAGCACTGCGCGCGCAAAGCTCCTCACCTGAGATTACTGTTGACGAACTCAAATCGCACGTGAAGTATCTTGCCGCCGACGAGTTGGAGGGACGGGGATCCGGAACCGAAGGCAATCGCAAAGCGGCACAGTACCTCGCAGACCAGTTCAAACTCTTTGGGTTGCGTCCTGCCGCCGACAGCTCAACCTACTTTCAGCATTTTGATTTTGTTTCTGCAGTAAAGTTAGGAGCGGCAAACTCACTCGTTGCTACACCCAAAAAAGGAAAGCCCCGCACGCTCAAGGTTGATCAAGAATTTCGTCCGCTCGGGTTCTCGTCCAATACGAAAGTCTCTGGCACGGTCGCCTTCGTCGGGTACGGGATCGTTGCGCCGGAACAACAGTACGACGACTACAAAGGCATTGACGTCACCGGCAAGGTCGTCGTTGTGCTGCGCTACGGTCCCGATGGCGCCGATATGCACAGCGCGTTCTACAAACATGCCGCCTATCGCGAGAAGGCGCGTATCGCTCGCGAGAAAGGCGCCCTTGCAATGATCCTCGTTGACGGAACGGAAGACGAACTTCTGAAACTCCGTTACGATCAATCGTTCGCAACATCCGGCATTCCCTGTGTCGCAATGCAGCGCTCTGTTCTTCAGTCTTGGCTCAAGCTGCGCAAAAAAGATTTGCAGTGGATTCAGGATTACATCAAAGAAAACAAGGCGCCGGTCAACTTCGAACTTCCGGTGAAAGTCACCATCGAGACTGAAGTTGTAAAAGTCATGGGACGCACTGCGAATGTCGTCGGGTACCTTGAAGGGAATGACCCGGCTCTCCGAGAGGAAGTCGTGGTCGTCGGAGCGCATTTCGATCATCTCGGTTATGGCGGCGAAGGCTCCGGCTCAATGAAGCCCGATGCGCACGAAATCCACAACGGCGCGGACGATAATGCATCGGGAACGTCCGGGTTGCTCGAACTTGCACAAAAGTTTTCCACCGAGCGTTCGTCACTCACGCGCTCGATGATCTTCATCGGTTTTTCCGCCGAGGAGATCGGCACGATAGGGTCACAATACTACGTGAACCATCCGTCCGTTCCGCTCGCGAAAACCGTGGCAATGCTCAATCTCGACATGGTCGGACGCTTGAAGGAGAATACACTCACCGTCTCCGGCGTCGGCACATCGCCGATTTGGAATGACCTCGTAAGGAAGCACAACGGAGGACCTGACACGCTCAACATCAAAACATCGCCGGAAGGATTCGGGCCAAGCGATCACGCGCAATTTTACGCGAAGGATATTCCCGTCCTGTTCTTCTTCACCGGCACGCACGGGGACTATCACAAGCCGTCGGACGATTGGGACAAACTGAATTACGAGGGAACCCAGCGCGTCGCTAAGTACGTGTATGCCATCGCTCATGACCTCCAGAGCAAAACCGAGCGTCCGCAGTTCACGAAAGCGGCGGCAACCGCGTCCACAGCAATGGGTGGCGGCGATGGTCGAGGCTTTTCGGTAACCCTCGGCGTCGTTCCCGATTACGGCGCGACGGTCGAAGGGATGAAGATAGACGGAACGCGCGCAGGCGGTCCCGCCGAAAAAGCCGGCTTGCTCGCCGGCGACGTAATCACGAAATTTGCAGGAAAGAAAGTCCTCAATATCTACGACTACATGGGAATTCTGGGCGGGCTGAAGGTTGGCGATGTTGTAGAAATCGAAGCTCTGCGCGATGGGAAGACGATGAAGTTCTCAGCCACTCTGCAGAAGCGGTGAGAGAGCGTAGAGCGAAGAGCAGAGGGCGAAGAGCAAAGGCCGAAGAGCAAAGGGTCTACGCTCTATGCTCTATGCTCTACGCTCCATGCTCTTCTCCCTTTGCTCACGGAAAGTAGTTGATGACATAGCGAATCATCCGCTGCGGCTCGTTCAACTTGTCGTGCTCGACTTCACGTTCCAGCGTGCCGTTCTTGTCATACGCATATGTGGTTTTGTTCATGAACTCGTCTGCTGAATTGTACACCGCCGCTTCGACTCTGTTCTTCCCCACGTAGTTGTACTTTTCGCGCAATTCCAATTTTCCTTCCGCCGCAAACCGCGCGAATTCAATCTTGTTGCCGTCCGTATCGTAGCGATATTCGAGTCGGAGCAACACGCTGCCATCGCTCTCGTATGTTGCCTCCTCAATCAAATGACCAGCCGGATCGTACTTGTACGTTGTTTTCGACTTGAGCTTTCCGTCGCTATCGTAGCTGCTTTGCGAGATTTTATTCTTCTTCGCGTCATACACAAATGTTTCTTTTGTTTCTAAGTCCCCGTCGCCGGCGAAATGCGATGTTTCCAATTTGTTTCCCGTTGCATCGTACGCGTGCGCGAGTTTTTTCTCGATTTGTCCGTCTCTGTCGTACAGGATCTCTTCCATCTGTTTACCCCCCTCATACCGACGAACAAGTTTTTGCCGCAATTCACCTTCGCCGTGGTACTTCGCTTCTTCGATGAGGTTCCCTTTCGCATCATAGGTGAATGTTGTGCGTGAGTTGAGCAAGCTGTCTCCATCGAACAAAAGTTCCTCGATTTTGTTGGCAGCATTGTCGTACTTGAAATACGTTCGCCACACGATTTCACCATCCTCGAACTTGAGGAACTTCAGTATTCGCCCACTCGGATGATACTCGACATATTCCAACGGAGCACACGCAAGGGTGTCTGCCAATCCGAACTTGTATGGGCACGCTTGCTTTTGAATCGAGTGGACTTTGGGCTTTGCCGGCGGTTTTGTCGGCTCTGCTTTCGGCGGCTCGAGCGTCGCTGGGGAATCCGGCCGCTTTGGCTTCTTCGCCTGAGCGAGGATTTGATTGGTTGAACCAAGAAGAATCCCGCCGGACAAGACCATGTACCATAAGAACTTCATCACATCTCCTTCGAATATCATCACGGGTTTACTTTCTCTTCCTCGATTCGTGGACTTGGTGGAGAAAGTCGTGCACCAGTCGTACTCGGGCGTCTTCGCTTCTCGCCGCAAACATTCCCTCGCGTTGACGACGTATCAACTCTTTGAGATTCTCCTTCTCTTCGCTCGAAAGGCTCTCTAAAAATTTCTCGAAGGTATCATGTGCTGCCATGTTATGTTCTCTCGGTTACTTGTTTGAGATTTGTGCATGCTTCGCATTCGCAGAGCGACCGAAGCTGCTCCCATGTGTACATGCCCATTGCGTGACCGTCGCCCCAGGTTAACTTCAATGCATAGTTGCCGACAGGCTCGACGGCTTTGAGATCGTACCTTCCGGGAACGGACTTGTCCGCTTCCGGCGGCGTGTACGTTCGGAGGAGCACCGTCTCGCCTTTGCAGCCGGCGCATGGGCAGTGGTCGCGCAGGGTCCGAAGGGAGAGTGTGCTTTCGTGCCCGTCATCCCACGACACCGCGATGGTATCGGATGTTAACTGCTTGAACGTTGTCGGCCGCAATCGAACTATTTCCTTTTCAGTTTCGCATCGAGAAACGCATGAATCCGTTGCCACGCTTCAGCAGTCGTTTGGGCATCGTAGTTTTTCGTATTGTTAGGATTCATAAATGCATGTCCGACTTTAGGATAGACAGTTACGCGAACATCTTTTTCGAGCTGCTGTGCTCTCCGTTCGAATGTCTTTGCGCTCGA
>CAYUFU010000070.1:0-3636 GCA_964444145.1 uncultured Chitinophagales bacterium | reverse complement strand
ATGCTCCCGCGATACAAATCAATGGCGAGCGAAACGTATCCTCTCCTGGCAAAGTCATCCGCGTTTTGTTTGATCCAGTCGTTCAGTCCCCACCACTCATGAATCACGATGAGCGCAGGAAATGGACCGCTGCCTTCCGGTGTTGTGAGATATGCTTTGACCGTATCTTCGCCGCTGAGGTATTCAACCCAATCTGCTTTCTGTGCCGAACTGGATTGGAAAAGAAGAAAGATTGAAATCAAAGTCAGGTGATGTAATCGCTTGAAAATCATGGATTTATCCTCTCGAGGTCAATAAAATAGAAACTAATCTCAGACGACATATTCACCGCCACGAATAATCGTCTCGACGCCATCGTGATAGACGAATTTCACTTCAGCTACAGAAATCAACGGCTGAACTGAAGGGACGTAGACTCGATCAATGTGAATGACGTTCTCGGCTTTTCTGAAGGATGACGGACTGGTGACGCCACCAAAATGCTCGCTTCGGCCGAAAGCGATGTGTAGGCCGAGTTTTTCATCCAACAGCGTGCTCCCGACTGCCTTCACTCCCCACTCGCCGAGCACACCGATCCCAACCTCTGCGATATTTCCGTATGCCGGCTCTTGTGTAATTTTCGAGCGCTCGATGTCCGATGCCCTTCCTTGCGAGAGCACCTCGATTGCCCGGTTGTTTTCGATTCGATAGAGAACAATCTCGTCCTCGAACTGAACCGGAACGATGCCGCGGGATCTGCTTGGCTCACCCTTTCGCTCCCCTTCATAGGGCGTGATGTACGCTTCGCCCGAGGGGAGGTTTCCGACGATGCCAGGCTCGCGCATCAAACCTCCGCTGGCGTGGGCAGTTCGGTAGCGCAAATCATACACCGAGTGGTACACCGTGCCGTTTGACGCAAGCGTAATCTCGACGCTTTCCGCGCGATCCATTCGTTCCTGAAACTCGACGACGCGCTCGTGAACTTTTTTGTAGTCGAGGGAGAGAGTTGGAATCATTGTCCGCAGGAAACCGGGCATGGAGGCGCCGCGGAATTGAAATCGCTTTGCCAACATCTTGAGCGGCGCTGTAGCGGAGAGTTCTGTCAGAGCGATAACGACAGATGAGGACGCGAGCACCTCGTCGAGCGATACGAGCATGCCGCCGCCGAGCGACGCATCGCCCAAAAACTCGTTCACCTTCTTGATGAAGAGCGGCAAGTTGTTGTTGTTGCTGCCGACGTTCTTGTACGTGCAGAGGTTGACGTCGCTGAAGGGAGTCTTGGTTCGGTTCTGCAGCAAACGTCCGTACCACTCGCCCGCTATTCGACGCCGGTCGTGCCATGCGTCCGTATCGGGAACATGTTCGTCGGGAAGGTCAATGAGTATCGTCAATTCGCTCTCGCGATGACGCAAGCCGAAGACCGAACGAAACAATGTCATGAGTTCGTCGAAGGAGAGATTCTTGATCATCGAGCGTACTCCGATCCCACAGGTACGCAGTTCGATGCCGCGATTGTTTCGTTTGGTGCTGGATGAACGAGGCGCAACACGAAACCACTCGTAGCCCCCGACTCTGAACTGCGTGCGCTCGGCTTCGTCACCATGCTCGATCAAACCATGCGTCGGGCAACTTCCCGGAGAGCGTCCTTCGTCAAAAACTTTTGGACGAGGGGGAAGAGGATGTGGTTTTCCTTGTGGATGTGATTGACAAACAGCGCGACGATGTGTTGTGCCGTCGCATGCAAGTCCTTTGCGGCACGCTTGTCGGATTTGTTCTTCACGACTTTCGCAACGGCTTTGCGCAACTTTACGAATTCCCTCTTCAGGGTCTTGTGATCTTGCCGCATCAGTTGCGTTGGACCTTCGACGTAGCGTTCGAGAACGGGAAAGAGTGCATCCTCCTCACTGCGGTTATGAACGGTCACTTCTTCGTCGATAAACTCCAGAGCGAGTTGCACTTTCGCGTATGCATCGTCGGAAAAGCCGTTCTCTGCGATAGACCGGGTTGCTTTGTTCAGCATCGAAAGTTTCACGAGGGCTTCGTCGTGCTCTTGCATGAGCTGCGCAATTGGATCAATGTGGCGCTTGTCGAGCATGCGGGGCGTAGTCGCTCCTACACTTCTACGGTCGTCGTGTACTTCATACCACCGTTATCAACGCACGATTCCAACTTGCTCAAGAGCTCTTGCGTCTGCTCGTCCTGGTTGTCATCCAGCGCTTCGTATTCCTCTTCGTTATTAAAGAGATACACTTCATTGAAGTGATTGCGCTTCCCCTTTGTCTCATACACGGCATAGTTTTTTCCGAGTGTCGCGAGCCGTTCCTTCAACTCACCGATCATCGCAAGATAACTGCTTCGATGGTCGGGCTTGATTGTGTAGGAGATTGTGAACATCACTTTTGCCATCTGCCAAAATTCCTTTCAGTGGGGGTTCATTATGTACTCAACGTGTGGTGCCGTCAGTATCCGGCATCTCGTACTTCCTGTTCGCTCATGCCATAATAGTGGGCAATCTCGTGAATAAGCGTATCGCGAATGCGCGCGTGGAGTTCGTCCGTACTGCGCGCTCCTGCCTCGAGGTTTTTCTTGAAGAGCGTAATCTTGTCCGGCTCGACGGGATACATCCCATATCCCGTTCCTCGCTTGCTGAGCGGCACACCTTCATAGAGCCCAAGGAGGGCACGCACAGACCGAATGCGCATCTTCGCCATCGTTTCACGCGACGGTTCGTCCTCAATCACGATGCGGACGTTTTCTAAATTGCGTTGAAACTGCTCCGGCAGTGAATCGAAAATTTGCTGCGTCAGGTGTTCGAATTCGTCGTGCGAGAGAGTCATAGAAACTTCAGTTGTCCTACGCCGACTATGCCCAGTCCGATAATTCCGAAGACGATGAACGCAACAGGGACGAATCGCTTCCGCTCGAATGCATTGCCAGCCATCGCGGCTTCGATGACGAGATACACCGTCCAACACGCGGCGAGAGCCTTCAGTGCGAGAAGCAAATAGTACTCCGTCGGTCGTACGAGGCTCGGAGGCGGATTCGTGCCGAAGAATTCCTTACCAAAAACTGCGAGCTGAAGCGGAATGACAACCACAAGCGCAATCACCATCGGCGAGGTCGCATACGCGATCGCGGCGAAGAGATTCTTGCGCGCCGCATGACCACCTAACACTCGCGTCGTTTGTTGCAGCGCAACGCTCACAACAAACACGACAATCATTCCCGCAATCGGTCCGCCGATGAATGCCGCCCCGACGATCGGAAGTAAACTCGCGACCTTATCGCCGGCATCCTTCAGCCAAGCAATCTCGAAGACAAGACTAACGCCAAACAACGCGCTCAGGATGAGCGAGTAGTTCTTGTACTTCGCAAGCACGATCTTCTTCAAGCTGGAACGCGGATTCTCTATCAAACCGCCGAGTGTGGTGAACAAATCGAGCGCATCAACACGCGACTGCAAGAAACTCTTGCACGCCGAGCAGACGACACTGAGATCGTCATTCTCCTTTCCACAAACCGTGCATGTAATCATGGCGAGTCCCGCCTTTGGCGGGAAAGGGGCTTCAGTCCGCTTCTACGCTGACTCTCACAACACGAAGCAATTCAACTAATTACAATTTAGCGAAATGCGGTTTGTTTAGCAAAGGAATTCTG
>CAYUFU010000069.1:0-21118 GCA_964444145.1 uncultured Chitinophagales bacterium | reverse complement strand
AAGGGTTCAACCTAACTCTGTTTTGCGGCGTCCACGGTGATCAAATCGGCCGCGCGCCAACCCCTGAGCCTTCAGGTGCTTCTTGGGGTATACATGGCGCACATCGCTGCGGTTCATGAGCAGGTCCAGCACCGTTGCGGGCGAGATACCACTAGGATTTTTCCTTGGTAAGCCTTCGTGGCTTTGTGTCCTATCGGGAGTGTTCATCGGGAGGTCACACCCGATCTCCCGTTTGAACTCCCCCACAACATTCGTATCTTAACTCCACCTCTGAAACTGCAATCCTAATCACAAATCACTTATCACTAATCCTTAACCGCAATGAAAACTCGCTCAGGCCCACAGCCGTTCTCCGCTTTCCGAACTGGGCTCTTCGCTCTCGTTTCTACGCTCTTCGTTCTACACTCCCTGCTCTGCGCTCAACCTCTCGCTATCGAAAAACTCCACGGCATGAAAGCCCGCAGCATCGGTCCCGCGGGAATGAGCGGGCGTGTCACGGCAATTGACGTCGTGCAGAAAAATCCGGACATCATTTTTGTCGGCACGGCATCCGGCGGGTTGTGGCGCTCGAAGAGCGCGGGCGTCGCGTGGGAGCCTATTTTCGATTCCGTAAACGTTGCAAGCATAGGCGCGCTCGCCGTTGATCAAAATAATCCCGACGTAATTTGGGTCGGCACAGGAGAAGGGAATCCGCGCAACAGCCAAAACAGCGGCAACGGTGTGTACAAGTCGCTCGACGGCGGAAAAACCTGGATGCATCTCGGACTCGACGGGACGCGCAATATCCATCGGCTCATCCTCGACCCGCGCAACTCAGACATCGCCTATGTCGGCGCAATCGGCGCGGCATGGGGCGAGAATCCTGAGCGCGGCGTTTTCAAAACAACCGACGGCGGCGCAACGTGGAACAAAATTCTTTTCGTTGATGCAAAGACCGGTGTCGCAGATTTGGTGATGGACCCGACGAACCCGAACAAACTTATTTGCGCGATGTGGGAGTACCGCCGCTGGGCGTGGCATTTCAAATCGGGCGGACCGGGTTCGGGTTTGTATGTTTCGTTCGACGCAGGCAAGACATGGAAGAAACGGACAAGCGAGGACGGCTTGCCCGAGGGCGAGCTTGGTCGCATCGGACTGGCTATTGCGCGCAGCTCATCTAACATCGTTTACGCGTTGATCGAATCGAAAAAGAACGCTCTCTACAAATCCGAAGACGGCGGATTCAAGTGGAAGAAAGTCGCAGACAAGGATATCGGCAATCGCCCTTTCTACTACGCGGAGATTTTCGTTGATCCGCAGAATGAGAATCGCGTCTATAATTTATACTCGCTCGTGTCGGTAAGTGAAGACGGCGGCAAAACGTTTTCGACATTCATCCCGTGGCGCATTCATCCCGACCATCACGCGCTTTGGATCAGTCCGAACGACCCAAGCTTCATCATTGACGGCAACGATGGCGGACTCGCGATCACGCACGATCGCGGCAAGACCTGGCGGTTCGTCGAAAATCTTCCGCTCGGACAATTCTATCACATCGCCGTTGACAATGAAACGCCATACAACATTTACGGCGGCTTGCAGGACAACGGCTCGTGGCGCGGTCCCGCGTACGTTTGGCGCAGCGCGGGTATCCGGAATTCGTATTGGGAAAGTGTCGGCGGCGGCGACGGCTTTGAAGTGTTGCCCGACCGAAGCGGCAACCGCTATTGCTACGGCATGTCGCAAGGCGGCGAGTTGTATCGCTACGACCTGCAAACTGGCGAGCAAAAATACATCAAGCCAATTCACCCCGAGGGAAAATTCCTTCGGTTCAACTGGAACGCGGGCCTTGCGCACGACCCACTCAGCCTGACGACGATTTACTACGGTAGTCAGTTCTTGCACAAGAGCACCGACCGCGGCAACACGTGGCAATTCATTTCTCCCGACCTCACGACGAACGACACTTCGAAACAAAAACAACTTGAAAGCGGCGGCTTGACATACGACGTGACGACGGCGGAAAATCATTGCACGATTATCGCGGTTGCGCCAAGTCCCCTCGCACAAGGAACGCTTTGGGTCGGAACGGATGATGGCAACGTGCAGCTCACGCAGGATGGCGGAAAGAGTTGGACGAATGTCGTTCGCAACATCAAAGGCGTGCCAGAGTCGACGTGGGTTCCGCACATTTACGCTTCAACCTACAACGCGTCGGAGGCGTTCGTCGTATTCGACAATCATCGGCGCAACGATTGGACGCCGTTTGTCTTTCATACCAAGGATTTTGGGAGATCGTGGCGGCGCATTGTTGACGAGAAGAAAGTCTGGGGCTATGCGCTCTCGTTTGCGCAAGACCCCGTCGAGCCGAGGCTCATGTTTTGCGGAACGGAGTTTGGCTTGTATGTGAGCATTGATGGCGGCGAGTCGTGGACAAAATGGCGAAGCGGGTTCCCCACCGTCTCGACAACGGAATTGATCATTCATCCGAAGGAACATGATTTGGTCATCGGCACGTTCGGGCGCGCAGTGTATGTGCTCGACGACATTCGTCCGCTGAGAGCCCTTGCAGTAAAAGGCGCGGCTCTACTCGACAAATACATGCATGTCCTCAATGTCCGCGATGCGCAGATTACAGAATACAAATCCGCGCCGGGCGTCTGGTCTGCCGCCGATGCGATTTACGAAGGCGAGAATCGTCCCTCCGGCGCGATGATAACCTTTGTATTCAATCCCGACACGACGAAGAAAAAGTCCGATGAGAAGAAGTCCACCAAAGGCGGATCCGCCTCCGGCGGAGACGAAACGAAAAAGGATGAACCCTCCGAGAAGAAAGAAACAAAAGCAAAATCGGACAGCGTGAGGATTGAAATACTTTCGGGCAACGAGGTAATTCGCGCATTCAAAGCCGAGGCGAAGAAAGGAATCAACCGTGTGCAATGGAATCTAGATCGAAAAGGAGAGCGTTTCCCATCAATGCCGAAGCCCGAGAAGGACGCGCCCGAAACCGGCGGCGAGCCGGTGCTGCCCGGGAAATACACTGTCCGCATCACGAACGGCAAGCATACCGATTCTGCGGAGGTGAGTGTCACGTTCGACCCTCGGTTCAGCTACTCGGAGTCGGATTTGAGAGCAAAGGCAGCACTGCGCGAGGAATATCGCAAGCGCGTCCGCATTGCGACCGCAGCCGCAGACAGATTGCGCGACGCGAAGAAACGCATCGAACAACTCGCAGGGATGATCAAGGATCGCGAAGATTCGACGGCAAAAAAAGTCAGGCAACGAGGAAGCGCGCTCCAAGATTCGATTAAGGCAATAGACGAGCTGATCAATGCCAAGGACGTGCAAGGTATCCGCCGCGACCCGAGTATTCTCACGGCAAAGTTGGGAGACGTGTCCGACTATTTGTATTCAACATGGGCGGCGCCAACGGAAACGGATCGCATCGCGTTGAACCATGCGACCGAGGTTCTTGAACGTATCACGAACCGCATCAATGCGTTCTTTGCGACGCACTGGGATGAGTACAAGAAACTTGTCGAGGAAGCGAGGCCGGCGTTCTTCGAGAATTATGAGCCACTGAACATTGACAAATGACCTCGGCAAGGCTGTCACACGAAAGCTTTCGACAGTCATTGCGAGCAACGAAGCGACGAAGCAATCCCCATTTCGGGTTCCGAACTCAGACAGTGAGATTGCTTCGCCCCAAAAGACGGGGCTCGCAATGACTGGGAAACAAAAGCAATACGTCCGTTCGCTCTTCGATTCGATCGCCTATCGTTACGATTTGCTGAATCATCTTCTCAGCGGCGGAGTTGATTTCTATTGGCGGCGCAAGGCACTCAAACATCTTGTAACCCTTCAGCCAAAAAAAATTCTCGATGTCGCCACGGGCACGGCGGATTTCGCCATCGCAACCATGCGATTGCAACCGGAGAACGTTGTCGGCGTTGATATTGCTGAAGAGATGCTGAAGATCGGTCGAGAGAAAATCGCGCAGCGTAAGCTCGCTAATATCATTACACTCCGATCAGGTGAAGCGGAGAATCTGCCATTCGAGGCTGGGACATTCGATGCGGCGGTCGTCGCATTCGGCGCGCGGAATTTTGAGAATCTCGAAAAGGGATTGCAGGAGATGCGCCGGGTGCTGCGAAGCGGCGGGAAAATTGTTGTTCTGGAGTTCTCTCGCCCGAGGATCTTCCCCTTCAAGCAAATATACTTCTTCTATTTCACCACGATTCTTCCCCTCATCGGCAGAGTGGTATCGAGGCACGAGGAAGCATACACCTACCTCCCGGACACGGTGATGAGCTTTCCCGATGGTGAAGCGTTCATGGGCGTGTTGCATAGTGTTGGATTTACCAACGTGAGCGAGGAACGGCTGACGTTCGGTATTGCAACGGTCTACGAAGGGTTGAAGCAGTAAGCTCATTCCGAAAACTGAGTGAACAGAGTCGCTCCGTGATTCCGGTCCTAAGTCTCACGCAAAGACGCGAAGGCGCAAAGAAAGAAACGAAACAAAAGGAAATCAGAAATAATCTCTGCGCGGTCCATCGGAACGCTTCACCCCGACTCTGTCGGGAGTGAATTCTTTTTTGGAATTTCCCACCGATCAACTTTGCGTTTTTCCGACTTTGCCTGCCTGCCGTAGGCACGGCGCGATACTAAATCTGATTTCGTTACCTGAAATCCGACATAGAATTTTCACGCAAAGACGCGAAGCCGCAAAGAAGTGGAGGATGGTTGAGAGTAATTGCTTGTATGCACTTTACAAATAACTTCACATCCTTCACCTGCTCGGTGAATTCCTTTTCAGTAAATTTCCAAGACAGACTTGGCGGCTTTGCGTGATGCTAAATCGGGTTTCAGGTGAAGTGTTATCCCTTCGTTGATTCTCTCCAGGTATATCATTAAATTTAGAACAATTCAAATCAGCGATTCTCGTTAGTCCTCTGTCCACAATCCGGATACGCATGGCCAAACCAATTCAGGTACTTTTCCTCTCAGCAGAAGTGGAGCCATTTGCAAAAACCGGGGGTCTCGCAGACGTATCCAACGCTTTGCCGCTCGCCGTGTATAATCTTGCGCATGAGATGCGCATTATGCTACCGCGCTATGCTTCGATTAAAGGCTCGCCGTCGAAATTGCACGATATGATTCGTCTCCAGAATATTCCTGTCCCGGTCGGCGAGAAGGTCTATCATGCGAACGTCAAATCCTCCTTCCTTCTCGGCACGTTCACGAAAGTTCAAGTTTACCTTATTGACAATCAAGAATTGTTTGGCCGCCCGGGCATCTACGTTGATCCCACGAGCAAGAAACCATATCCCGACAACGACGTGCGGTATATTTTCTTTTGCCGCAGCATGTTTGAAATGCTCAAGAGAATGGGCTGGAAGCCGGAGATCATTCACTGCAATGATTGGCACGCCGCCCTTGCCTGTGCGATGCTGAAGACGATATACAAGAACGACCCTTTTTACGCCGAGACCAAAAGTGTCATGACGATTCACAACATGGCGTATCAGGGAGATTTTCCCAAGAGCACGTTTGCGAAAACGGGATTGCCGCCTGAGGTGGAAGCAGAGATTACGCACGACGGAAAAATCAATTTTCTGAAAGCCGGCTTATTGTACGCCGACGCGATCACGGCAGTCAGTGAGCGCTACGCAGAAGAGATCCGCACAACGGAGTACGGTTACGGCTTGCAAGACGTGATCGAAAAGCGCAAGCGCGTCGTGCTGGGCATTACCAACGGCGTTGACTACAACGTCTGGAATCCTGCGGTGGACGAGCTGATCCACCAGAAGTACGACCTGAAGAATCTCGAATTCAAAGTTGACAACAAGCAGGAGCTGTGCGCAAGGATGCGGCTTCCGTTCAACGAGCGAACGCCGCTCATCGGCATGATCTCGCGTCTCGCCGATCAAAAAGGCTTCGACATCTTAAGCCAAGTGATTGGCGACGTGATGAAGCTCGACGTGCAGATGGTTCTGCTCGGCATCGGCGATAAAAAAATTCAAACGGTATTCGAGCGGGTCGCAAAAAAGTATCCGAAGAAATTCGCCGCTGCGTTTCGCTTCGACACGCCGCTTGCGCATTTGATCGAGGCAGGCAGCGATATGTTCCTGATGCCGTCGCGCTACGAGCCGTGCGGTCTGAACCAGTTGTACAGCATGAAATACGGCACGGTGCCGATCGTGAGGGCAACGGGCGGATTGGATGAGACTGTCGAGCAAATTGACGATGCTAAAGCGACGGGAACGGGATTCAAGTTTGCAAAATACGACGGCAAAGAACTGCTCAAAACGATCCAGCGGGCAGTAAAGCTCTACGAAAATCAGGATAAGTGGATGAAAATCGTGCGGACATGCATGAGCCAGGATTTTTCGTGGGAAGGCTCGGCGAAACAATACGTCGCGCTTTACAAGAAACTGCTTGGGAAGTGACGGGCGAAGATTTTCCGCGTCCGAGATTTCACTCCCGAGTGGTTGGTCCGGCAGATCAACAACCGCACATCTCATGATGAACGATGGAGTGTCGGGAGAGAAGATTCGTGGGCGTCGAGCAGTGTTTCTTGATCGCGACGGCACGTTGAACGTCGAGGTGGATTTTCTTCGCAAACCCGAAGAACTGGTATTGATTGCTGGAGCCGGTGATGCCGTTCGCAAGCTGAACGAGCATGGTTTGATTACGTGCGTGATCTCGAACCAGAGCGGCGTTGCGCGAGGATACCTCACCGAAGCCGAGTTAGATCTCGTTCACGTAAAGCTGCGCGACGAACTCAGCCGCAGCAAGAGTGTACTCGACGCGATTTACTACTGCCCTCACCATCCATCCGCAGGCATCCCGCCGTATGATGTCAATTGCGAGTGTCGAAAGCCGAAGCCCGGCATGATGCTGCGCGGGGCGCGGGAATTCAATCTCGATCTGCGGCGTTCTTTCGTGGTAGGCGACAGTACTGTGGATATGCAAGCAGGCAATGCCGTAGGTGCCACGACGATTCTTGTGCAAACAGGATACGGCGTCAAAGCTTTGGCGGAGTGCAACGAAAAGAAGATCCCTATTGCGCGTGTTGCAGATTCGATCGTCGAGGCGGTTACTATTGTTTTGGAAACTTGCAAAGGAGATACACGTGAACGGACGTGATGTGAGCAAGCTGTGGTTGATCATCGCCGCGTGCGCAGCATGCGCGATAGCGTTCGTAGCATGCAGCGAAGGCATTACGAATCCCGTAACACCGGGGTCGGGGCTTTTTCGCAACGATGGCGTCGTCAAAACCGATACACTGTTTGCTGATAGCAGCGCGGTGTTCCTGCAGCGCATCAGACCGGGAATTCGTACTTCAGCAGTCCTCAACAGAAACTTGGTTGGACGCGACGGCGACGACACAGCTTACACGCTGCTGCGTTTCCTTCCTGACACGCAAAGCACCATTCATGTGCTCTCTGCAAAGGTGGTTCTGCGCGTACGTTCTTGGCGAGGTTTATCACGCACGAGCACGTTCGAATTCACGGCGCATCGCATCAATCTCGATTGGGACCCTCTCATTGTCACCTGGGATACCGTTGCACGATCGGGGTTCTTTGAAGCGACACCGATCGGCACGTTCATCTCGACCTCGACCGATTCGAGTATCACGTTCAACCTCGACACATCTCGTGTCCGCCGATGGTTCCGTGCCGATTCGAATTACGGCATTGTGCTCAAGCCCACGCCTGCGACGACGAGACTCATCCTCGGCTTTCAGGCATTCACTCACCCCGACTCATCCAAACGGCCGCGGCTTGAGATACGATATCGAAAAGGGACAGACACGACTGTCTTCCTCGACACAACGTCCGTCGGATTCGACACTTACGTAGCGAATTCGAATCCTCTCCCGATGACGCCCGATCGTGTGTTCACGCAAGGCAGCGTCGCGCACTACGGCGTTCTGCGCTTCAACACGGCTCGACTCCCGAAAGGAGCCATCATCAACACCGCTGAGATGTTGCTCGAACGGGACCCCGTGCTGTCCGAACTCACTCAGGACGACTCAATTGCAAATCAGCCGAGCGTCCATACAAAAACTGACACGGGCAAAACCGCATATGAATTCACCTCTTCGACCGGTTCGCTGAAGTCAGGAACGAACGTCTATTCCTTTGATGTCCGACGGCAAGTGCAAATTTGGATGAGCAGCCAGAAAAACTACGGGCTTCTGCTTCGTCAACCCGACGTCAATGAGAACAACATGCTCGATCTTTTTGTCTTTTACAATCAGAACGCGGCAAACCCGGCACTCCGTCCGCGCATCATTGTCAAATACACGGTGTTGCAAACACAAAAACCGAGCGTGCTCGATACTTCAGAAGTCATCCGAAGCAAGGAGGAATTGTGAGGAAGATTGTTTGCATTCTGCTGTTAGCAGCAGCAGTAACCCCGCTGTTCGCGCAGGACGGCGGCTCGGCATACACGGCGTTTGGCATCGGCGACATTCGCTATGCACCGAGCGTCCGCAGTATGGGAATGGGCTATACAGGGATCGGCTTGCCGTCGGCGAGTTATATCAACGCAACGATGCCGGCGGCATGGAGCCGCATTGCCTTCGTGCGTGTCGAGGCGAATGGGATGTACGAAGGCATCAACACCGCGGAGGCAAACCGCTCCTTGTTTCAAGCGAGAGGGTTGTTCAGCGGCGCGTTGCTTGCATTGCCCATCTCAACCGCAAACGGCATTGTTTTCGTCGGCGGCTTCACGCCGTATAGTTATGTCCGCTACCATACGTTTTTTGAGAACGCGCAGAACGGCGTCGTCTACACCATCAATCAGATCGGCAGCGGCGGACTTTCAAAAGCACAGATCGGATTCTCCTACGCTCCAACCGAAGACCTCGCGTTCGGTGCATCGTTGAATTATCTCTTCGGCACCATTTTACAAGACCGTGTTCTCTTCGATACAACGAACAAGGTCAGCTCAACCCTCTCGATCGAACAGGCGAATCGCGGACTCAACTTCACGCTCAGCGGCCTGTTCAACGGCTTTGGCAGACTCTCCGAGAGCCTTCGTCCGCTTTCGCTTGGCATCATGTTCACAACTGAGGCACGGATGAAATTCGACTTGTCCAGCCGTGTGAGTGTAAACGAAGGCACGACCGCTTTGGATACGATTCAGAAGCGCATGAGTTTTCCGATCTCGTTCGGCATCGGCGCAGCGTATCAAATCGCCGACCGCTGGCTCATCGCTGCCGACTATTTCACGCAGGCGTGGAGCAGCGCCCGAATAGACGGACAACCGTTTACGTTCATTCGCAACAGCAGCCGCCTCGGCATCGGGGCGGAAAAGTTGCCATTGAAAGATGCAACCAAGTTGTTGGACAAGTTCGCGTATCGTCTCGGTTTCAGCTACAACCAAACGTACTACAAAGTGTTTGGCGAGCCAATCAATGAAGTCGCGTTCACGACAGGGTTCACCATGCCGATCACGGGAGAGACACGGTTGAACGTCGGTATCGAATATGCGACACGCGGGGTGAAAGAAAGAAATCTCGTGAAGGACAATATCATTCGCGTTGCATTCTCGTTGAGCATCGTTGAGCCATGGTTTGTGCGGTATGAAGAGGAGTAAAGCCCCGCGAAACCCCGGTACAAAAACAACGGCGTTCTCTCTGCGTGTTTCACCAAATGTAGTTGAAATATCCTTATGACAAATCTCAAGCATCAAGACCCAGAAGTTTACTCCGCTGTCAAAAACGAAATCAATCGTCAGAACACGAAGCTCGAGTTAATAGCATCGGAGAATTTTGTGAGCCGCGCGGTGCTCGAAGCAGTTGGCACGCCGCTGACAAACAAGTACGCCGAGGGCTATCCCGGCAAGCGCTACTACGGCGGCTGCGAGTTTGTTGATGTAGCGGAAGAGTTAGCGCGTGCGCGCGTGAAAAAACTCTTCGGCGCCGAATACGCGAACGTGCAACCGCACTCCGGCTCCCAGGCAAACATGGCGGTGTATTTTGTCTTCGTCAAGCCGGGCGACACGCTGATGGGAATGAATCTCTCGCACGGCGGGCACCTGACGCACGGCTCGCCGGTGAATTTCAGCGGACAGTTTTACAAGTTCGTCGCATACGGCGTGAACAAAGACACCGGCTACATTGACTATAACGAAGTCGAAGATATCGCCAAGCGCGAAAAGCCGAAGATGATTACCGTCGGCGCAAGCGCGTACTCCCGCAACATTGATTACAAGATTTTCCGTGCCATTGCCGACAAGGTCGGAGCCTTTCTCTTTGCCGACATCGCGCATCCGGCAGGGCTTATCGCAGCGAAACTGCTGAACGATCCGGTTCCTTATTGCCATGTCGTCACTTCGACAACGCACAAGACGCTTCGAGGTCCACGCGGGGGAATGATTCTGATGGGAAAAGACTTCGACAATCCATTCGGACAAGTCGCACCGAAGTCCGGTCGAACAAAAAAAATGAGCGAGTTGCTTGATTCCATGGTCATTCCCGGCATTCAGGGCGGACCGTTGATGCACGTGATCGCTGGAAAAGCAGTCGCGTTTGCCGAAGCGCTGCAGCCGTCGTTCGTGGACTACAGCAAGCAGGTCATAAAGAACGCACAGGCGCTCGCCGCATCGCTGGTCAAGGTAGGCTACAAGATCATTTCCAACGGAACGGACAATCATCTCATGCTTGTGGATCTCCGCAGCAAAAACGTGACGGGGAAGGACGCGCAAGAGGCACTCGACGAAGCCGGCATCACCGTGAACAAGAATGCGGTGCCGTTCGACGACAAGAGTCCGCTTATCACCAGCGGTATCCGCATCGGCACGCCGGCTCTGACGACACGCGGGATGAAGGAAGCAGAGATGGAGTACATCGGCGGGCTTATTGATGAAGTGATTGTGAATATCGGCAAACACGACGTGTACAAATCCATCGCGAAAAAAGTGGAAGAGTTATGTGTGAAGTTTCCGTTGTACGCTGACCTCCAAGATTGAGTTCCTGGGCATAGAGAATATCCGAGAGCGCATTTCCTTTTCCTCGGGGTTGACGGCGAGTTTGTTCACCGGCTCATCGAATTCTGCCCAACGCTCGCCGCACGCAACGAACCGACAAGGATGAACTCCAGACGGCGTACGGGCGTTGAAGTCCGCCCCGTAGTTGCCCTCTGTGCATATCTGCAACAGCAATTCTTTTTTTTCTATCTTGTGATTGCATCCCTGCATGGTCTCATTGTGAAACCGTCATGAGCAAACTCACCCATCTCAAAATCGAAGACATCTACGGCAGCCGCATCAAGACGTTTCAGAAGTTGATGAAACACAAAGTGCGCGACATTTTGCTTGTCTCGAGTCTCTACGACAATTATCTGTTCGAGGAAGACGGCCAGCTCTACGAGCTGATTCGCAAGGAGGCGGACGCGCTCAATCTCAGTCACGCCCCCGACATCATGCACGTCACAACGGGCGAGGAGGCCATCGAACTTGCGTCGAGCGGGTACGATCTCATCATTACGACGCTACACATCGAAGATATGCACGTGACGCGGTTCGCGCAGCGCTTGCGCGAAATCGGCATTGACACGCCGATCGTACTGCTTGCCTACGACAACCGCGAACGGAAGGAAATCGAAACGCATTACGACACATCGCTTTTCGACCGCATCTTTATCTGGCAAGGCGACTTCCGGCTCATTCTTGCCATCATCAAAGATTTGGAAGATCGCAAGAACGTCGAAGAAGACACGCTGACGGTAGGCGTGCAATCTATCCTGCTCGTCGAGGATAGCGTCAAGTTCTATTCGATGTATCTTCCGATCCTCTACACAGTAATTTTGGACCAAACGAAGACGCTGATTCAGGAAGGGGTGAACCTGACGCATCGCATGCTGCGCATGAAGGCACGACCGAAAATTCTGTTGTGCCACACGTATGAGCAGGCGTGGAGCTACATCGAGAAATATCAGGATTTCATCCTCGGTATCATCTCCGATGTCAACTTCAAACGGCAAGGAAAGAAAGACTCGTATGCCGGCATTGATTTGGCAAAGAACGTGCGGCATATCCATCAGGATATTCCCATCCTTCTGCAGTCGAGCAACCCGGTGAACGCCGAGCGAGCCAGAGAAATCGGCGTCTCCTTCTTGATGAAGAATTCGCCGCGACTGCTCCACGAGCTGAGGGAGTTTTCGCGGAACAATTTCGGCTTCGGCGATTTTATCTTTCGCACTCCTGATGGACGCGAAGTGGGGCGCGCAACGAATCTGAAGCAACTGCAAGAGCGATTGCGCGTCGTTCCGGACGAGAGTATTTCCTACCATGGTTCGCGTAACCACTTTTCCAGTTGGTTGAAAGCACGTACAGAATTTTGGCTCGCAGCGCGGCTTCGTCCGCACAAGGTTACCGATTTTGCGTCCATCACGGATCTGCGCAATGAATTGATCAATTCGCTGGAGTTGTATTTGCAGGTGCGCCAGCGCGGCATCGTTGCTGATTTCAATCCGAATGAATTCGATCCGCAAAACACCTTTGCGCGCATCGGTGAGGGTTCGCTGGGCGGCAAGGCGCGTGGCCTTGGCTTTCTCAATCAACTCATCAATAACTACAGCCTGCGCAATCAGTTCGAAGGAGTTCAGATTGCAGTTCCTTCCGCCATCGTCGTTGCCACCGATATCTTCGACGAATTCCTCAAGGTCAACAACCTCGAGACCTTCGCCCTCAGTTGCACCAACGATGAGGAACTGTATCGGCGTTTTGCCGAAACAACGCATTTCCCTCCTCGTGCCTATGAGAAGCTGCGTCAGTTTCTAGAAATTATTCGCGACCCCGTCGCGGTGCGTAGTTCCAGCCTGCTCGAAGATTCGCAGTACCAGCCATTCGCCGGTGTCTATCAGACGTACATGATTCCGAACAATCATCCGGACATTGCCGTACGCTTGGCGGAGCTTCTGCGCGCGATCAAGTACGTGTACGCCTCAACATTCGACACGACGGCAAAAGACTACATGAAAGCAACGACGTATCGCCTGGAAGAGGAAAAGATGGCGGTTATCATTCAGCGCATTGTCGGCTCGAAGCATGACGGAAAGTTTTATCCGGAGTTCGCCGGCGTTGCGAAGTCGTTCAACTTCTACCCCATCCCTCCGCAGAAAAATACCGACGGGATCGTGCATGTTGCTCTCGGCTTGGGCAAGTACGTCGTCGAAGGAGGCAATACGGTTCGCTTCTGTCCAAAGTATCCGCGCCACGTGCTGCAATTCTATTCAACAAAAGAAACGTTGAAGAACGCCCAACAGAATTTCTTCGCGCTCGATCTCAATGCAGGCTTGGCAAGCACAGGCGCGTCCGATCCTGCAAGTTTCGTCCGCCAGTACGCCCTGAGCGCGGCAGAGGAAGACCAGACCCTTTTCTACGTCGGCTCGACATATTCTGCGGAGAACGATACGGTGTACGACGGTGTATCGCGCCCGGGCAGGCGAGTCGTAACCTTTGCTCCCATTCTCAAACACAAACTTTTTCCGCTCGCTGAAATCCTCGACGCGGTGCTGGAACTGGGGACGTGGGGAATCGGAACGCCCGTCGAAATAGAATTCGCCGTCAACATGCATGTCCCTGAAGGTGCCCCGAAGGAATTTTGTTTCCTGCAAATTCGCCCCCTTGTGCTCGGCGTCGAAGTAGAAGACATGGAAACTGCGGAAATCAATCCGGACGATGTGCTTGTGGAAAGCACGCAAGTGTTGGGCAACGGCGTGCTGCGCGATATTCGCGACATCGTGTTCGTGGATATCAACAAGTATGATAGAGGCAGAAGCCGCGACGTCGCACGCGAGATTGCTGCATTCAATGCGCAGCTCGTCGCTCTCCAGCGTCAATACATCTTGATCGGCGTCGGCCGGTGGGGAAGCAAAGATGAGTGGTTGGGCATTCCCGTGTCGTGGGATCAGATTTCGGGCGCTGCGGTGATCGTCGAATCATCCTTCCGCGATTTTGATGTTACCCCGTCGCAAGGAACGCACTTCTTTCAAAACATCACATCCTTCCGGATCGGATACTTCACCGTCAATTCGTTCAGTCACCTCGGGAGTATTGATTGGGAATGGCTTACACAACAAGCAGCTACCGCCCAGCAGGAATTTACAACTCACCTACGCTTTGAGAATCCTCTCACCGTGAGGATCAATGGCAGGAAGAACATCGGGGTGATCTTCAAGCCGTCTTAGTGGACGGCTTTCTTCTTAGTATGCTCGTGCAACGTCGTGCTGATGACCCGCTTCAACTCATCCATCTCTACTCGCCCCTTGCGAAGGTATTTCACATTCTTCATCTGTAGATCAACCAACTCCTTCTGACTCAAATCCCTGCCGCTGATGATGATAATGGGAATGTTCTTTGTCGCAGCATCGCCTTTCAACTCCGCAATATACTGCATGCCGTTCTTTCGCCGCAACTGCAGGTCCATCAACACCGCTTGCGCACGACAGTCCTTCGCTCGCTGCACAATGTCCTCGCGGTCCAATACGAACTGCACACCCTCGTAGCCCATATCATCAACGATAAACTTGAGAAGGTTGGAAAAGTCTGGGCTGTCCTCAACGATCAGCACCGACTTCGTGTCGGCAGCCTTTGCTTCTTTCGACATCCTGGAAAAAACGTTGGTGAGAAAAACTGAAATAACAACGTGTTCGTGTAGGGAACGAGGCAAGCCGCGTGCGTGCGACGGACGTTTCCTCTTCGCCTTGCGACTTGCAGTGTGCCGCTGCAGCGCGTGCCAACCGAAGAACGCTGCTCAGCACAACGAGTTTCTGCACGATGGTCTTACCGCAAAAATGATACTCAAATTGAGGCTGATAGTCAATGACTCAACCACAGCCGCAACGTCGTGTTGAAAATCCTCTCAGGTGTTCATCATTGCTCTCGCCATCTCAAGCTGGGCAACGGTGTTGACACCTTGAATCTCCACCGGGTTACTTGCAACAACGGCGCCGACCTTGAACTGATGCCGCCAAAAATAGTGAAACACATCCGTCAGATAATATTCCTTTTGCGCGTTCGTCGGTGTAATGTGCTTGAGACTTTCGAACAACAGCTGTGCATCGAAGACATAGATCCCCGAGTTGATTTCGCGAATCTCCAGTTGCTCCTCGTTCGCATCCTTATGTTCGACGATTCCCTCGACCGTTCCATCGGTGTTGCGAAGAATACGCCCGTACCCCGTCGCATCATCCAGCACGGCGGTGAGAACAGTTGCCCGCACCCCACGTGCTCGATGGAAATGAATCAAACTGTGCGCCGTCTCGTACGTCAACAGCGGCACATCGCCGGAAAGCACGAGCACATCGCCATCAAACGATCGCAACAACGATTCCGCTTGCAGGACCGCATGCCCCGTTCCGAGCTGCGGCGTCTGCTCCACACACTCCACCTTCCTGCCAAACGCCTGCGCAAGATGCGCAATGACCGACTCCTTTTGCCACCCAACAATCACCACTACCCGCGACGCATCGAGCCTCAACGCGAGATCAACCACATGCTCGACCATCGGCTTACCGTTCACCGTGAACATCACCTTCGCCTTATCGGGATTGTTCATGCGGGTTCCCTTGCCCGCCGCCATAATGACCACTGCAAGACTTTTGCTCATCTCTTTCTTGTACGTACAATTGACACATGATATAATGGGGCTGCAGACAGACTACATCGTCAAACGTGCATTCTGCGCCGCAGGCACGGCGGGCTGCGTCGTGGAACGATGCGTCGCACCAACCGCACGCGCCAGTATCACCCTCACACCAGAATCACGATATTATCAATCAGCCTCGTCGTTCCAAACTTCACCGCCAAAGAAACCAACACCGATTGGCCCGACTGCAGCTTTTGCAGCGCGTGCAAGTCATAATTATCCGCAAACGAAATGTAATCCACTTGCCCCGACGAATTCTCCGTAATGAGTCTGTGCATTGCATCGAGCAGTGCACTGCAATCGCGCTCGCCGAGTCTCACACTCTGCTCAGCCGCCTTCAACGCTTTGAACAACACCGGCGCTTGGGCACGCTGCTCGGGAGTCAGATACGTGTTCCGTGAGCTCATCGCAAGCCCGTCCGCCTCGCGTACCGTCGGCGCAATGAACAATTCCACATCCAAATTCAAGTCCCTCACCATCCGACGGATGACTGCCACCTGCTGCGCGTCCTTTTGTCCGAACACCGCAATGTTCGGCTTCGTCACATTGAACAACTTTGTCACCACCGTTGCAACGCCGCGAAAATGCCCCGGCCGCGATTTGCCCTCGAGAATATCGCTAATGCCTTCGACAGTGACATAGGTCGAGTAGCCCGTAGGGTACATCTGCGCCGCTTCGGGAGCGAAGAGGTAATCCGTTCCCGCCTTCGTCGCAAGCGCAACATCGCGCTCGAACGCCCGCGGATACCGAGAAAAATCTTCGTTCGGACCGAACTGTGTCGGGTTCACGAACACCGTCGTGATCACGGCATCGGCTTTCATCTTCGCGATGCGTATCAGCGAGAGATGCCCTTCGTGCAAGAATCCCATCGTCGGAACGACGCCAATGCGCTTCCCCCCAAGCCGCACGCGTTCACTCGTACGTTGCATCTCTCGCACATCTCGAATGATCATCCCGAGTCGCTCATTTCTCTCCCTTTACAAAATTCTCTTTCCGAATGCCGATTGCACCAGCTCGACTGCGAATTCCGCCGACGTGTTGTGCTCATCAAGTATCGGATTCACTTCGACAATCTCCAGCGATGTCATCACCTTCGCTTCGTGGATAGATTCCATGATAAGATGCGCTTCGCGATAATCCAGTCCTCCCTTCACGGGCGTTCCAACGCCGGGCGCGATCGTCGGATCTACCGAATCGAGGTCGAAGCTGACGTGAACGTAGCTCGTCCCGTTCGTTACTTTGGTAAGAGCTTTCTTCATAACGCGGTGAATGCCCTGCCGATCAATATCCGACATCGTGTACACGTGAACGCCCGTTGTTTCGATCAGTTTACGTTCACCTTCATCGAGGCTGCGCACACCGACGAGCGCAACATTGTCGGGGTCAATTTTCTTGAAATTGCCGCCGACAGTTTTCAAATCTGTCGGGCCGTAGCCGAGCAGCGACGCAAGCGGCATCCCGTGCACATTGCCTGACGGCGAGGTCGAGGGCGTATTCAAATCTCCATGCGCGTCGATCCAGAGCACGCCGAGCTTCTTCCGTTTCTTGCGCGCATACGCCGCAATGCCCGATACCGAACCAACCGCGATGGAATGGTCACCGCCAAGGAACAGAGGAAAGCGGCCGCGCGCCATGATGCGCTCGGCATTCTTCGCCAACAGCTTCGACGCGCGCGTAATTTCCTTGATGTACCGCGCGCGCGTGTCCCCAACGCGAATCTCTTCCATGATTTTGATGTCAATGTCACCGTCATCAATGATCTTGTGGCCAAGTTCCTTGAGTCGCTCGGCCATTCCGGCGATGCGAATTGCGGACGGACCCATATCAACACCACGCCGACCGGCGCCGAGATCCATTGGAACACCAAGGAGATGAATAATCATACGGGCGAGCTATGCCATCAATGACAAGAGTTGAGAGACTGTTTGCTTGAGTTCTTTGCGATGCACGATGACGTCAACGAAGCCGTGTTCGAGCAAAAATTCCGAACGTTGAAACCCCGGCGGCAAATCCTTGCCGATTGTTTGTTTGATGACACGTGGACCGGCAAAACCGATCAGAGCGCCCGGTTCAGCGATGTTCACATCGCCAAGCATCGCGTAGCTTGCCGTAACGCCGCCTGTTGTCGGATCGGTGAGAATCGAAATGTAGGGAATGCCTGCGTCGCCGAGGCGCGCGAGTTTCGCGCTCGTCTTCGCCAACTGCATGAGCGAGTACGCGCCCTCCATCATTCGAGCGCCGCCGCTTGACGAAACGATGACCACGGGTGTCTTCGTTTTCCAGCCGCGGTCAATCGCTCGCCCCATTTTTTCGCCGACCACCGAGCCCATGCTGCCGCCGATGAACCCGAAATCCATACACGCGATCACCAGATTGCGGTCGTCCAATTTTCCTATCCCCCAGCGGGCGGCGTCATACAAGTTGGTCTTTTTGATCGCTTCGGGAATGCGCTCGCGGTAGCGCTTCGTGTCGGTAAACTTCAGCGGGTCAACCGAGCGCATCTTCCGATCGTACTCTTTGAACGAGCCGTCGTCGAGAAGAATCTTGAAATACTCGTTGCTTCCGATACGAAAATGCTTGTTGCACTTCGGACAGGTGAATAGATTTTGCTCCAACTCGACTTTGTGAATGATCTCCGAGCATTGGTCGCATTTCGTCCACATGCCGTCGGGTGTTTCACGCTTTGTGGTATCCGCCGCAATATTTTCTTTGGATCGTCTAAACCACGCCATGCATTACTTTGTGATGGTGAAAAACTCTTTCAGATACGTCGGCTCCAGCACCGTCGGATCAGCGACATCGCCGCGCAACAACATCTGCGAACCGAGACGTGCCACCGTCGCCGCGCTGCAGTGGGCAAGTTCATTCTCGATGAATCTCCAGCAACCGCCGTGAGCAACGGTCTTCACTTTTTGCACCGCATCCCCCGTAACGGTGATCTCCCTTTCGCCATACTGCTCCACAAGCGCGCCAACACGGTACTCGCGCTCCTCCCCTTCCGCCAGAAGACAATCTCCTTCGCGTCGAAACATCTGACAGTACACTTCATCTCGTCGTGCATCAATTGCAGGAAGAATGAAGGGCGTAGAGACGACGTTTGCCTCGGCAGCGCGCTGCGCCAATGCCCGCAAGGTCGGCACCGCAACGATTGGTTTTTCCAGCGCGTACGCAAATCCTTTCGCAACGCTGAGGCCAATGCGAAGTCCCGTAAATGATCCGGGTCCAATGGAGACTGCAATCGCATCCACGTGACGAATTGCGACACCCGACGTTCGCAGCGTGTCATCAATCAACCCCATGATGCGCTCTGCGTGCATGTGCTTTTCGCTGACACGCGATTCGCCGCGCAGCACTCCGTTTTTCACCACCGCCGTTCCGCATACGGCAGTAGCGGTTTCAATACCGAGCACGATCACGAGACAACGACCTCGCCAACAGGCGTGCCGCTGGCTTCGATCGCAATAACGCGTTCATTGTCGGACTCGCCGTATTCGATGCGGACGTCATATCGTCGCGGCGGCAGCACCGCTGCCATGACTTCGGGCCATTCGATCAAACAAATGCATCGCTCGTTGAAGTACTCCTCGATGCCAAGCTCGCGCAATTCAGCGGGTGTGTTGATGCGATACAAATCAATGTGGACAACCTTGCCGAACGGCGCATCATACTCGTTGATGAGCGTAAAGGTCGGGCTTGTCGCATGCATGCGAACGTTGAGTCCCTCGCATACGCCGCTGATGAAATGCGTCTTTCCACTGCCGAGATTGCCGCTCAACGCGACAACGTCGCCCGGACGAAGTTGCTGTGCGAATTGCCTCCCCAGCGCGACGGTCTCTTCGGGCGAAGCGCTGCGCGTCATCCCTTCGGCTCAAGCTTGACGACCGTGAGAATCATTTCTTCCATCGAAACGCCGCCGTGCTGAAAACTGTCGCGATACTGGTTGAGATACTTGTGATAGTCCGTCGGATAGACAAAGTAATAATCTTCTTTCGCGATGATATAATTCACGGCGACGCCGCGTTTCGGCAACTTGAAATCGAGAGGATTCTTTACGAAGATCGCCGCTTTGTCTTCGGCTTTCAAGTTCCGTCCGTATTTGTACCGCAGGTTCGTCGAGGCTTCACGGTCGCCGAGCACCTTCATCCCGCGCAAACTGCGAATGCTGCCATGGTCGGTGGTCAACACAATCGAGACGTTCTTGTTCCGCGAAAGCGTTTTCAACATGCCGAACAACGACGAGTGCGCGAACCAGCTCTTCGTTAGCGTGCGATACGCGGATTCGTCCGGCGCGATTTCTTTCAGCAGCGACGAATCGGATCGCCCGTGCGCAAGCATGTCCACGAAATTGACGACAATTGAAGTCAGCTTTGAATTCGTGTAGGACGAAATATTCTGCTCGATCCCGCGTCCGAACTCGGCATCCAAAATCTTCACATACTTCGGTTCAGGTTTCAGGGCGATCTTTCTCCGCTCCAACAGCCCCTCGAGGAACTGCTTCTCGTATCGGTTGCGGCTGCTCTCGTCATCCTCATTTTTCTCCCACAACTCGGGATAGCGCAGCTCGACGTCGCTGGGAAACGAACCGCTGAAGATTGCATTACGCGAATACGGCGTCGCCGTCGGCAGTACGCTGTAGTAGTATTCTTTCGTGATCGTAAAGTACTCGTGGAGCATACTTTCCATCATCAGCCATTGATCGAGGCGCAGACAATCCACAACGAAGAAGAACACGGACTTGTTCTGCTGCAGCTCAGGAACGAGAAAGCGATCAACAACCTCGTGCGAGAGAATGGGGCGATCCTTCTCGCTCGCTACCCAGTCACGATAGTGTTTCTCGACGTACTTGCTGAACGCAAGATTGCATTCACGAAATTGGTCGGAGAGCGTTTGCGTCAAGCCGAGCTCCGGATGTTCATCCAGCTCCAGCGACCAACCTACTAACGATTGATAAATATTGATCCAATCGTTGAAGCCGAGGGGGTTCATCAGGGCGACGGAAATCTCGTTGAACTCCTTGATGTAGTCGCGCGAAACCGTTGCTCCCGCGATCTTCTTCTTCTCCAGAAATTTCTTACACGCCATCAGAATCTGGCTGGGGTTGACGGGCTTGGTGAGATAGTCCGAGATTTTCACCCCAATAGCTTCTTCCATCAGCCGCTCTTCTTCGTTCTTCGTCACCATCACCACGGGGAGATTCGGCCGCACCTCTTTGATCTCCGCAAGCGTACGCAAACCGCCCATGCCCGTCATCATCTCGTCGAGAAACACGAGGTCGAACGGTTGGCGCCGTACCATCATGAGCGCGTCTTCACCGTTGGTCGCGGTTTCGACGTTGTAGCCGCGCTCCGCGAGCAGCCGAATATGCGGCTTCAGCAAATCAATCTCGTCGTCCACCCAGAGTATTTTGCCTTTGAGCTCTTCCATACTTGCAAGAATCTACGCAAACTTTGACTTAATTTCTGATGTTACGCAACC
>CAYUFU010000068.1:12578-21198 GCA_964444145.1 uncultured Chitinophagales bacterium | reverse complement strand
TTGGATTGAACGGGTTCGGATAGTTCTGCACGAGCGCAAAGTCCTGCGCGATGCTCTCATGTGCAATAGCAGTCGGTCCGGCGATGCGCACGAGAAAATTCGGCGCGTAGTTCCAGCGGTCGCCGTCCGGATCGCGGCTCGTGTCAATGCTGTTGCCGACAGCGTAGATCGTATCGGTCAAGCCGATAATGGAAGGAGCTCGATACCAGAACTGCCATGCAATGGTGTCACGTCCATTGCCAAGCTTGGCATCGGTGTGCGTAAGCTCTAAACTATCAATGGGATTGTTCGGGTCAACGCGCATGAGTTGTGTTCCTGCCGTATCGCGCACGCCGAGATGTCCTAAGAAGGCAGCGACGTTGAACCCTGCGGCGAGGTTCGTGTCCTTTGCGACGTTCACACTGAACAGCGCTTGTGTACCGGCGCGTACGGTATCCGGTCCGCTAATCCAGACGCGCGTGCGAGGGCTTGCGCTATCGCCGTGACAGAAGCATCCCTTCACGCTGAAGACCGGCGCTCGCAGCGGTTTCTTCGTCTGCCCGACGATGCCGTCATGATAAAGCACTTTGAAGCCATAGAATCCTACGATGCCAGCCGTAACAAGCGTTATCAATTTATATCGCATTCTTGATTCTCCTCAATGAGATGGGTCCTGATGCATTGAAACAAAAGACCCGACACGCGCTCCACGCAGCATCGGGTAAGGTTAACAAAAAACAGGCGAGTCCGAACGATGGGGTCCGGACTCGTTGGGAAGAACTTTACTTCACTAATGTCATCTTGCGAATCTGCACAAGCTCGCCTGCAGTAAGACGATAGAAATACAACCCGCTCGAAATCGTTCCCTTCAATTGAGCGGCGTCGAACGTAATCGTGTAGCGCCCCGCGGCTTGCCGCTCGTTGATGAGGGTCGCGACTTCTTGTCCGATCATGTTGTACACTCTCAGCGTCACGATGCTTTCGTGCGGTACGCCGTAATTGATCACGGTGGACGGGTTGAACGGATTTGGATAGTTCTGTTCAAGCTCGATTGTCGTTGGAATTCCCGCGCGGCGCTCGGCGACAGAATTCGTCCCTTGGATCGTAAAGACATTGTCGCTCGAGTCCACCACGCTGCCGGTCAAGCGATCGAGAATGCGCACACGCGCTTGTGTCGAGGGCGTGTTCGGAACTGTCCACGCATACGTGCCTTGCGACGCATCGACACTTTGGGCGATGCGTATCCAGGTCGAGGTTGGAGATGTTTTGTATGAGATCTCGATGCTCGTCAACCCCACGGCATTCCACCGGATGTTCTGGGTCGAGCCGACATTCCAGACTTCACCCCCGTTTGGCGCAAGCACTGCAATCGTGCTCGTCCCACCGGTCAACGGAACGATCAGTGGAGATGTAGGCGCATTGCACACGATGCTGAGCTGCTCGTTATACGTTTGATTTGTTGTCGGCGTGAATCGCACGGAGAGCGTATCGCTCTGCCCCGTGCCGATGGTGAATGAGGTTCTGCCGGCAATGAAACTCGCGTTCGACGCGGTTACGCTCGAAACGACGAGAGGCGCTGATCCATTATTGGTCAGCGTGAGAATCTCCACGCGGCTCTGCCCCACGGGCACCGTACCGAAATTGATCGAAGTCGGCTGGGCGGCAATTGCAGCGACGGTGATTGAGAAGTTTGCATCGCTGCTGTCTGCGATCGTTCCCGTTCCCAGATCGGTAATGCGGACGCGGGCTTGCGTCGAAGGGGCATTCGGAATTGCCCAGGCGTACGAACCAGTCGAAGCCGGAGTGCTCGCAACAACCGTTTGCCAAGCCGAACTCGGCGATGTTCTGTACTCGATGCGAATGTTGGAGATGTTCGTCGAAGTCCATTGGATGTTGCGCGTGGTGCCGTACTGCCAGTTCTCGCCGCCGTTGGGCGCACTGAGGGAAATTGCCGCGCTGTTGTTTGTTGGCACCACGTAGGTGATGTTGTATTTCCACACACCGCCACTTGCTTGATGCGCGAGGAATGTCGAGCGGTCGTAGCAGAGGATACCGGAATTCGACCCGCTCAACGGGGTTGCTTGAAACGTTGTGCCGGCATCGCGCGACAAGTACGACGTGGCGCCGCCGTACACCCCATACAGCACGACGTTCGGATCATCCTTCGCGACATCCACGCCCCATGTCGAACCGGTGGAAGCTATCGCACTCCAGGTCCGTCCGATGTCGGATGTTTTCCAGAATCCCCCCGAACCCCATGCAGTCGCGAATGCTTCAGTGTTACGATGCCGCGAGGTTGCGATCATCGGGATTTCTGAGCCGCTTACTGAGTAGATGGAATTCCATGACGTGCCATAATCCTGCGAGAGCCACATGCGACCGTTTCCGCTTCCTGTCGTTCCGTCGCCGCAATACCAGATATTGGTATTGCCGGGAACGATAACGAGATCGCACGGGCTGCGGAATTGGGTTCGTGACAGCGTGTCCCATGTCGCGCCGAAATTCCTTGAGATGTAGAGAATGCCGTCCGGTCCACTGCCGGTTCCTTCCGCTGCGAAGATAACGGTGTCGGGATGATCGGGGTCCATTTCTAATGGCATACCGTACGACGTGAAGTTGCGCAGAAGGGTCGTCGTCCACGTTTGCCCGCGGTTGGTGCTGCGGCGAACGCCTTTACCGCCGCCGGAGGTTGCTGCGATCCAGATATTCGTGTCTCTCGGAGAAATGTAGAACGACCATGTCGAGCCGCCGGTCGAGATTGTCGCCGTTTGTGACCATGTCTCGCCGCGATTGCCACTCATCCAGACGGTACTTCCCATAACGACGTAGAGATGGTTGCGATTCCACGGATTGATCATGAACGTGTTGCCGATGGAATTGCCGTTGAATTTATTCTGCCATTGGTAATTGATCGTTGTTCCCGTCGGCAGCAGCCATGTCGTACCGCCGTCGGTCGTTCGCATCACGGCGTTGTTCTTCTCGCTGCATACCCAGCCGCGGAGATTGTCATAAAAGTAAATGTCGTTGAGCTTCGCGTACATTTGATGCCGCGCCCAGGTGTACGCGCCCCCGCCGTCGGTCGTCGAGCGAATGAAGCCGCCGCCGCCGACAAAGAAGGCATTGGTTGCGTCGCGCACGAACACATCATTCACATCAACTTTGGAATCGGTTTGAAAGTACAATGACGTCCATGTCGCTCCCCCGTCAAGACTTTTCTGCGTGAAGCCCTCCGTACCGGTGACATAAACGGCCGTTCCGACTGCATGAACAGAGAGAATGTCGCTCGTCCAGCCGCTCCCTCCGACGCTCGTCCATGTCGTTCCACCATTCACAGTTTTGAGAAGTGTGCCGTTAGCGCCTGCAGCGAATCCTGTCTGCATGTCAACGAACGAGAGCATGTTGATTCTCGCGGTTGTGCCGGTAGTGAGCGTTCCCCACGTTGCGCCAGCGTTCGTCGTTTTCAGAATCAAGCCGTTTGCGCCGGCGATGAAACCCGTTTGCGCGTTGAGGAACAGAATCTGTGAAAGGTTTGTCGTTCCTGCGGGCGATTCTTGCACAAAGTTCGCGCCGTTGTTGGTCGAAGAATAACATACCCCCTGATCGCCGACCATCCAAATCGTCGAGCCAAGACTGAAAACACTGCGAAACGTGATCGTACCTTGCGGCAGACTCGCCCATGTCGCGCCGCCGTCAACGGAATGGAACACGTTACCGTTCACACCGACCGCCCACACATCTTGACCGTTGGGCGAATGCACACTCGTGAACCCGTCGGCAAACGACGCCGCGTGAATGAAGATGCTCAACGCAAGAACCGCGAAGAAATTCTTCATGGCACTCCTTTATGATGATGATTTAGTTGTGATGAGAATCCTGAGGAAACAATCGAGCTATGGTTTCGACTTCCGCCAAACCGGCAACAGAGCGGCGACCGAGTGTGCCGGAGAATCTACTGATGACTATTCGAGCAGCATCTATTCTGATTGGCTTGAGGGAAATCGCCGTGCCGTTGGGGGTAACGGCGCCAGTCGTTGGGATGTAGCCGATTTCTTTGCCGCCAAAGTATAAGAAAATTTTACAATCTTTCACAAAGATTTTTTTGTCGGGAGAAGGCGCAATGCCGTAGAGAATGAATTCACGGGCTTCGATCGGAACCTGCCATCGCAATTCGACGTGCGCTCCGGTTCCTTCGTTTGCAATCCAAATAACGGAATCACCCCCGACACGGGCTTGTCGGTCAACGATGTTGCGGCTGGCGTAGAAGATACCACTTTCATCGCGCAATTCACTGCTTGCCGTCACATTGGCGGAGGGCGCCACGTTTATCCATTCGGAGAGCTCACCGTTCCTCGGCACCTCGATCATTGAGTGACCGATGTGGCAACCGACGCAGCGCGTCCCCGAGCCGAGGCGGTCGAAGTTCATCCCGGCAACGTGCGCGAACTTTCCGTCTGTCGTCTCCACGACTTTGTTGTCTTTATCAATGATCTGCTCAAAGAGCGGGACTTCGGCGGGGACATCCGGCTCATGAACACCGCCGTTGTACAACACCGGTGCCGTCTTGATAAGGATCGAAGGATCGGGACGCATGCCGCTCTGGCGTTGGGGGTTCATGAAGAACTGAATCGTCAAGTCATATGCGATGCGCGGCGCATCCGGAATCGGCTCATCCACCCTCGCGTTCGTGAAAATGTTCATGCAATCGAACCGAAAGAAATCGTTTCTGCCGTACGTCTCAGGGTCCTCAGTCGGAGGAATGTCGTGCACGGGTGAAACAATATCCTCTTTCACGATGGGAGGCAAAGGCTTCGCCGCCACGAGTTGCGGTTCCAATTCGAGCGTGCCCGGAAAATCTATGACCGTGCGGAGATTCGTTCCGTCGAGCGCGCATGAGAAGATTCCATAATCCTTTCCGTCGCGAGAGTACGAAAGAAGAATGTGATTGGACGACAACTCATGCGGGTCGGTCGCAAACGGCGGCGCGATCTCCGATTGCGCGCGCAATGACTCATCCGATTTCACCCCGATGATGTGATGCTCGAAATCTGCGCCTTTCTTGAACCAGCGAATTCCCGTTCCACCCGATGAAGGGACGAGCGCAGTGCGCGGTGAAAAGACGCTCAGAAGCTTTCCGTCGCGCATAAGGGCAGGCTTGTACGTTTGCATACCGAAGCGCGTTCGACAAAATCCCGCATACAATTTCAAATCCGTTCCATCCGGCTCGATGGTGATTGCGTGCCAGAGATTGCCAATATCATCCGTGAGCGCGTTGTGCAACTCGCGTGTCAGGTTGTTGCGAGTGGCGTTGCTCGGCATGTCCACATTCACCCACCAGCGCGCATACACGATGGTTCCCGCAACCGGATCAATCGTAGGCTCCTCTCCCCCACTCCGTTCGGAGGTGACGCGCCGAATGCTGTCGCCATTGGCTTCCATCAGGTAAATGTTGCTCGTTCGCACCTGCGCCGCCATTGCCATCGAAGGATAGCGCGTGCTCGCGAAAACAATTTTCCCGTCCGGCATGTACGCCGGATCGAAGTCGTCGTACTTCACAAACAACTCCTTCGCCGCACCAAATTGTTCGAGTGGAAGATGTCTGTTTGAACGCGAGAGTTGTCGGAAGCCGCTGCCATCCACGCCGATTTCAAAAATCCGCCACGAGCTATCGGGATGTTGAATGCCGGAGAACAGTACCCTCTTGCCGTCCCACGACACGCACGGATCGGCAACGTCAATGAGCCGAGCCGAATCAACAAGCGTGCGCAGTTTACCGCTCCGCTCGCGCATCATCAACTTGCCACCGACAATCGCCGTGCGATAGTACGGACCAACTCCGGGAAGATCGCCCGGTGCAGCCCCCTTCAGAGGGTTGCGTGAAACGAAAACGATAGGCATGGTCGCAGGCCCAGCCTCGATAAACACAGTACCATCTGCAAACAGGATGAGCACCAAAAGGATGGGAATAAGCTTAAAAGATTTCATGCTGTTGTCAATCAAATTGCGTTGCGAACGGAGAGAGAGCAAACATAAGTTTGCAAATGTGAAGGCGAGATGCAAGCCTGCGATGGCACCTGAATTCCGATATTGAATCTCACGCAAAGACGCGAAGGCGCGAAGACTGCAATAGAAAAGGAACATTCTTTGCAGAAATTTCTCAAAGCGACTTTGCGTCTTTGCGCGAGGCTAAATCGGATTTCAGGTGGCACGAGACCCTAAGAGGCACTACACAAGTCTTCCAACGAGATTTTTGGGGCTGCAGACACTCTACAGCGCCCAAGCATTCTACTGCGCCGCGGTAAGCAGTCTACTTCGTGGTAAGGCCCGTCGCACCACCCGCACAGGTCCGCCTGCGCGCGAACCAAGTCGCCAAGTCATCCATCCCCCGAAGCGGACAAGCCGTTTTCGGTAAACTCGTCCGTCACTATTGTTGATTCTTACTGCTGTTGAAAGTATCTTCTTTGCAACGAATGTGCCCCTAGGAACACTTTCACGAACCCGTTCGGCAGATGGTTACACGAAACAAAGGACCTGTGTGAGAATCATGTAGAGCGACACTCCAGTGTCGCTCTGGCTCGCGAGATGAGCGACTCTAGAGCATCGCTCTCCATGCCGAAGTCGCTTTAAAACAGACTCTAAAACACGCGGCACACCAATGAACAATTCCCTCCGCCTCTTCGTCGCTATCGCAATTCCTACAGAAATCAAAGGACAAATCTCTTCCGTCATCAACGAACTGAAAGCCTGCAACGCCGACGTTCGTTGGGAACAGACCGATAAACTTCATCTCACGCTCAAATTTCTCGGCAACACGAAGGAAGAGCGGCTTGTACAGCTCCTCCCTTCGCTTGAAGCGGTTGCTGCGCAGACGTCTCCGTTCTCACTCACGTTTTCTGGAGTCGGATGTTTCCCAAACAGACGAGAGCCGCGCATCATTTGGGTTGGTGTAGAAGACCTCGATGGCGCGCTGCCGCATTTGGTTGATGCAATCGAAACAGCGCTTTTAGCGGTAGGATTTGAAAAGGAGACGCGAGTCTTTCACGCACATGCGACAATCGGTCGAGTGAAAAGTCAACGCAATGTCCGTGACTTGCTTCGCAGAATGGATTCAACTACATTGAAGTGCAAACCGATAGAAGTTTCCGCGTATGTCCTCATCGAGAGCGAATTGAAACCGAGCGGTTCGTTGTACAAAACACGTAACGTGTTTCAACTCAGGGCAAACAAGACTGTGAACCAACACGTATCTCATCCCTTTTAGGAGAATCCCCATGGCAGACGACAGAGAGCAGCGACTGCAATCGCTCAAAATCGCGATTGACCAAATCGAAAAGCAGCACGGCAAAGGATCCGTCATGCGGTTGGGGGAAGGACCGCTTCAGCAAGTCGAGGTGATTTCCACCGGCTCGATTTCGCTCGACGCGGCGCTCGGCATCGGCGGCATTCCACGCGGGCGAGTGATAGAAATTTTCGGACCGGAATCGTCGGGGAAGACAACGCTCTGCTTGCACATCATTGCGGAAGCGCAGAAGCACGGCGGCATATGCGCATTCATTGATGCGGAGCATGCGCTCGATATGAGCTACGCAAAGAAGTTAGGCGTTGATGTCAATAACTTGCTGCTCTCACAACCGGAGTTCGGCGAACAGGGGTTGGAAATCACCGAGACGCTTGTCCGCAGCAATGCCCTGGACGTCATCGTCATTGATTCTGTTGCGGCTCTGACTCCGCGTGCAGAAATCGAGGGCGAGATGGGCGATCCCAGCATGGGTGTGCAAGCGCGGCTCATGTCACAAGCACTGCGCAAACTTACCGCGGCTATCGCAAAATCGAAAACCTCGGTCATCTTCACGAACCAGTTGCGCATGAAGATTGGCGTGATGTTCGGCAATCCTGAGACGACGACGGGCGGCAACGCACTCAAGTTTTACGCGTCGGTGCGCCTCGATGTTCGTCGCATCGAAGCGATCAAGGATGGAACGAACGTGGTTGGCAACAGAACACGCGTCAAAGTCGTGAAGAACAAGGTCGCTCCCCCTTTCCGAGAAGCACAATTCGACATCCTCTATAATGAGGGTATCTCACGCATCGGCGACTTGATTGACGTAGCGGTTGAACATAACGTCATCGCAAAGTCGGGGTCGTGGTTTTCGTACAAGGAAGAGCGTATCGGTCAGGGCAGAGACGCCGTGAAAGCATACCTCAAAGAGAATCCGAATACTGCGCGCGAAATTGATTCCGAGATGCGGAAGAGACTGGGTCTCGTCTCGTCATCTGCAGCACAGCCGACCAATGGAAACACTCCGGCGGTTCAGACAAAGGCGGCGCCAGCCACAAAGCCCGCAGCGCCAGTATCTCCTGCCCCTGCAAAGCCGATTGCGGCGACAAAAAAGCCATAGCATATATTCGGATCTTCAAGCACTTGATATTCCGACGCTGATTACGTAGCCTTGTACGTGGGAGAAGGAATGTTTGACTCGCACCAGCTATATAAAACGCTCAGTAAAGAGCTAAGCCCCGCCGCTGCCGAGGCTCTTGCGACGACGCTTGGTGCAATGTACGCCGAATTGCGCGAGACTGTTACGCGCGCCGACTTTCGCGCGCTAACGAAAGTCGTTCAAGACCTCGCTGAAGCACAAAAGGA
>CAYUFU010000068.1:5804-12478 GCA_964444145.1 uncultured Chitinophagales bacterium | reverse complement strand
ACTCGCCCAAGCCCAACAGAACACGGAACGAGCCATAGCAGAACTCGTAGCGACAGTTCAAACACTGTCGCACAGAGTTGACAACATGAATAAGGACATTGGCGGACTTTCCAATGCCTTCGGTTATACACTTGAGAATGCCGCCTATCGTGCGTTGCCCGCGTTGCTCAAGAGGGACTTCGGAATTGACATCGAAGGCAAACTCACACGCGGATTTCTCCCTGACAAAAAAAGGGGAGGACGAGACATCGAGGTCAACGTGCTCGGCACTGCGTCTCAGTCGGGAAACCGCCTGATGATTATCGGAGAATCGAAAGCGCAAATCTCCAAGAAAAAATTGCTTTCGTTCCTCGAGGAGATGGTGCCGCGACTCGATACTGGCGGACTCCCGCCCTTTATTGTCATCGTCGCGCACATGGAAACGGAGCGAGGGGTTGCAGCACTTGCACGCGAGCGGGGTGCAGCGTTCTATTTCTCGTACGACTTCGATTGACACCTCCAACGGTGTTGCATGCGCATCACCAAAATCGAACCTCAGCAAAAGAACCCGAGGAGAAGAAACCTCTACGCTGACGGGAAGTTTCTCGTTGGCGTGAGCACCGAGACTCTTGTGAAGTTCGGCATTCGAACAGGTGATGAGATTGGTGAAGAAAAATTGAGAGCGCTGAAAGCGACGGAGGAGCTACAGAGCGCAAAGACCGTCGCGGGGCGCTTTCTTTCTCGACGCCAGCGCACTGAAAAAGAGATTCGCGATAAGCTGAGAGAAAAAGAATTCGGCGACGAGGAAATTCGGCAGACGATTGAGCATCTCAAGAGCCTTCGCTATCTCGACGATGAGAAGTTTGCTCGCGACTACATCCGCCATCAACTTGCCCTTCGGCCAAAGGGCAAACTCCTTCTCACACAGAACCTGTTGCGTGCCGGCGTGAAAAAGGAAACGATCGATGCAGCGCTGAGCGACACGTTTCAAGAAACAAGTCAAGAAGCGGCAGCGCGTGAAGCCGCGCAGAAGTTCCTCAAGAAATTATCCACAGCACGAGACGCTCCACACAAAGCGAAGCAAAAACTTGCGGCATTCCTGATACGTCGCGGTTTCACGTGGGAGGTGGTCGCTCCTGTTCTCAAAACTCTGTTGGGGGAGAAAGCGCACGATGAAGAATGAACCGCGTCGTCTTCGACATCGAAACACTGGGCTTCCCATTCGATAGTTTCGACGAACAGCAGCAAGAGTACCTTCTCAAGTTTTCCAAAACCGACGACGAGCGCACCGAAGCAATTCAACGGCTCGCTCTCACTCCGCTCACAGGACACATCATCGCCATCGGGATGTTGAATCCCGAGTCGCATCACGGCAAGGTCTGGTTCGAAGCCGACGAACCCGATTGTTTCAAATCCGACGACGGGATGGTTGAATTCGTTTCCGCGACCGAGAAAGAAATGCTCGAAGGATTTTGGGAAACGGTCGCCCACTTCGATCAATTCATCACGTTCAACGGGCGCTCGTTCGATTGCCCGTTCCTCATGTTGCGCTCTGCGATACTCGGCGTGAAACCAACACGCAATTTACTTCCCTACCGCTATAGTCACGACGAGCATTGTGACTTGCTCGAGCAACTTACGTTCTACAACGCGTTGCGCAAATTCAATCTGGACTTTTATTGCAAGAGCTTCGGCATCCACAGTCCCAAGGCCGATGGCATTACGGGCCTCGATCTCGGGCCTCTCTTTGCCGAACGACGTTTTCGCGAAATCGCGGAGTATTGTCTGGGCGATGTGAAGGCGACAGCAGAGCTCTTCCAACGTTGGCAAGAATTTCTGGCGTTTGAGAAATAGTAGTTGCCCGCCGTACCGTGATGCGGTTCGAGAGGCGTTGTTCGACTTTGCCTCATAGATACCAGCGAAGAGGATCTCCGTGACAGGCTTCCCCACCTATAGTCGCGCCGTGGCGAATTCCTTTTTCTAGAGATTTCTGAAAACGACTTTGTGACTTTCCGTGAATCTAAATTCGGCTTGCTTGGACCGCTATCGCGGAAGCTTCTTGATTCTCTTCGCGCAATTGGCTATCTTTTTCACGGTTTTTTTTCACTCGTTGCGCACGCCAGGTGAACTGTCATGAAAATTCAAATCAGTGGCCTTTCGGAGGGCATTCACCAGTATGCGTTCGAAGTTCAAGCAAGCGAGCTTGAGCTTGGCGAGCAGTTTCAGGGAACGGTGACAGTTCACGCGACGCTTGACAAGACGCCGACGCAACTTCTTCTCACGGCAACTATTCACACGCAAGGACGATTCGAATGCGACCGCTGTGTCGCGCCGTTTACGGCAACCCTTTCGCCGTCATATACGATGGTCTATGTCAATGAAGGAAGCGACACGACGGATCTCGATCCATCCGAATTTCAACTGCTGCCAAGCGGCGCCCACATGATCGAGCTTGCCGAGGATGTGCGACAAACGACGCTGCTTGCGGTGCCGCTGAAATTGCTCTGCAGCGAGCAGTGCAAGGGCTTGTGCCCGCAGTGCGGCAAAAACCTGAACGAAGGCGCGTGTTCCTGCAAAGAGGAGATCGTTGATTCGCGGTGGGAACGGTTGCGGCATTTGCGCGCCAATTGAATTGCATAAGGAGTAGTCATGCCAAATCCGAAACGACGACATTCGAAAACCCGCGGCCGCAAACGCCGGACGCATTACAAAGCCACGGCAGCGGTAACGGGCGAGTGCCCAAACTGTCATCAGGCGAAACTTCCACATCGCGCCTGCCCGAACTGCGGCTACTACGACGGCCGCTTCATCAAAGCGACGAGCGCTGCGTAACAGCGGTGCCCTCGCACTTTTTTTCCACGCCGTTTGGCTTCCCACGAACATATTCGAATTGCTGTTGACGCCATGGGGGGAGATTATGCACCTGCGAACGTTGTTGCAGGTGCAGTTGACGCACTCGTGGAATCGCAATCGCGTTTTTCCTTACTGCTCGTCGGTAAGGAAGAACTGCTAAAAGCCGAACTGGGCAAGCATCCAACGTCGGCTGCAGTCGGAAGCGCGCTCGAAATCGTCAATGCCCGCGAAGTGATCGAGTTCGAAGACGATGCAACGGCGGTCGTAAAGAAGAAAAAAGACTCGTCCCTTGCCGTCGGGGCGGGTTTGCACCGCGACGGCAAGGCCGACGCGTTCGTGAGCGCAGGGCATACGGGCGCAATGCTCTCTGCGGGGATGTTTATTCTGGGCAGAATGAAGGGTGTGAGCCGCCCAACGATTGGCGCACTGATTCCGACGGCGTCGCATACTCCATCGCTCCTGGTGGACGCAGGGACGAGTGTTGATTGCAAGCCGCGGCATCTGTTTGAATTTGGCCTCATGGGGGCAATCTACGTCGAAGCGATGCTCGGCAAAGCGAATCCCTCGATTGGATTGCTCAGCATCGGCGAAGAGGAGAACAAGGGCAACGAGGTGACGCTCGAAGCCTTCGCCATGTTCAAGCAAAGCACGTTGAACTTCTTCGGCAACGTAGAGGGACGCGACATTCTCAAAGGCAAGGTTGACGTCGTTGTTTGCGATGGGTTTGTCGGAAATGTGCTGCTCAAGTTCGGCGAGAGCGTTCCGTCGTTTTTCAAAGCGAAGTTCACGAGCTTCGCGGAAAAGAGCCTTCTCAACAAATTCGTCGCCCTCATCGCACGCAACGGGATGCGCTCGGTGATGAAGGAATTGGATTATCAAGAGCACGGCGGAGTGCCGCTCCTTGGCGTCAACGGCGTTTCGATTATCGGTCACGGCGGCTCGACGCCGAAGGCAATCAAGAATATGATCTTTCGCGCGGAAGAAATGGTCCGGCGAAAGGTGAACGACAAGATTCGTGCGGCGATGGGGCAGTATGCTGTCGCAACCTGATTCCGCCGCAGGCATAACGGATAGCTTTTTCTTACTCGGTATTCTGCCGTGTCCGAATACCGACTCTCATCCAGACCAACTGACGACGAGAATTCACGCGGAGAGGTCCTTTCGGTCGCGGTGTGTACTCCGCGCGGCAGGGCTTTCGCAGAGCTTTTGACAATGAAGAAACGAGCAACAATCACTGCAGTCGGACACTTCGTCCCTGAAAAGATTCTCTCCAACTTCGATTTAGAGAAGATGGTTGACACAACGGACGAATGGATTCGTACGCGGACGGGCATTCGGGAACGACGCATCCTTGAGCAAGGCGCCACATCGGATATGGCGGTGGCGGCGGCAAAGAACCTCTTGCATCACAGTCGTGTGAGGCCCGAGGAACTTGATCTCATTATCGTCGCAACGATTACGCCCGATATGTTCTTTCCTTCGACGGCGTGCCTTGTGCAAGACAAGTTGGGCGCAAAGAACGCATGGGGGTTCGATGTATCGGCGGCGTGCTCAGGTTTTTTGTACGCGCTTGTGACCGGCGCGCAATTCGTCGAAACGGGCGCGTACCGCAAAGTGCTCGTCATCGGCGCAGACAAGATGAGCGTCATTACCGACTACACCGATCGCAACAATTGCATCCTCTTCGGCGACGCAGCGGCGGCGGTGTTGCTCGAACCAACCGACGACATGTCCGTCGGTATTCTCGATTCGATTCTCTACTCGGATGGTTCGGGCGGAAAATTCTTGCACATGAAAGCGGGCGGCAGTCTCTCGCCCCCAACGCATGAGACGGTTGACAGGCGAGAGCATTATTTGTATCAGGACGGGAAGAGCGTGTTCAAAGTCGCGGTCGTCGGTATGGCGGACGTCTCCGCCGAAATCATGAAGCGCAACAAGCTGACAGGCGATGATGTGGACTGGCTTGTGCCGCATCAGGCGAACTTGCGTATCATCAGCGCGACCGCGGAACGGATGGGACTGCCGATGACGAAAGTTATGGTGAACATTGACCGCTACGGCAACACAACCGCAGCGACGATTCCGTTGTGTCTCTCCGAATGGTGGATGGAAGGATATTTGAAGAAGGGGCAGACAATCGTGCTTGCGGCCTTCGGCGCCGGATTCACCTGGGGCGCGGCGCTGGTCAAGTGGTCGGCGCACGACGCAAAGGTGTAGTCGGCTCTGCGCGCCGGATTCAGGATTTACTATGAAGACAGCATTCATTTTCCCGGGTCAAGGCTCGCAGTATGTCGGAATGGGAAAAGATTTTTTCGACGGTGACGCGGCGTCGCGAACCATCTTCGAGCGCGCAGATGAGATTCTCGGCTTCGCGCTCAGCAAGATTTGCTTTGAAGGTCCAGAGGAAGAACTCAAGCAAACGCGTAACACGCAGCCTGCGATTTTTCTGCACAGCATGGTTGCATTCAAAAAGTTGAACGGCAGCCCAAGCATGACGGCCGGGCATTCGCTCGGCGAGTATTCCGCGCTGGTTGCGGCTGGTGCGCTCTCATTTGAGGACGGCTTGCGGCTGGTGCGCTTGCGAGGAGAGCTGATGCAGAAAGCGGGCGAAGAACAGCACGGAACGATGGCGGCTGTTGTCGGCTTGATGCCTGACGCAGTTGAAGCGCTCTGTCAAGAGGCGTCGAGCGCAGGAGTTGTGCAACCTGCGAATTTCAATTCGCCAGGGCAAATCGTGATTTCAGGCTCGATCGAGGGGGTGCGCAAAGGAATGGAACTGGCTAAGGCTCGCGGTGCAAAACTGGTGAAGGAGCTTGTGGTTAGCGGCGCGTTTCATTCGCCGCTCATGGCAAGTGCCCGCGATGGCTTGAAGAGGAAGTTGGATACGACGAGCATCGCGGACGCGACAATGCCTGTGTACGCAAACGTTACTGCCGAGCCTGTAACGACGGCGAATGATATTCGCGACTTGCTGTATCGGCAGCTCACGAGTCCCGTCCGGTGGGAGGAGACGGTGATGCACATGGTGCGCGATGGCGCGGAGAAGTTCGTCGAGGTAGGTCCAGGGAAAGTTTTGCAGGGACTTGTGAAACGCATCGCTTCGAACGCGATAACGATGGGGTGTGATCGGCTTGCGGATGTTGCTGTTGTTTGAGGGTGGTAGCGGCTGGTGGCAGTACTGCCGGTGGAGCGGGTAATGTTGATGGTGCGAGCGAACCGCGTCCTCCGCACCAACAAGAAAAAGAGCCTGAGGGTAGAGGCAGCTTGGGGTATTCAGAACTATGTTCACGACATGACGGAAATGCTTGACAGGGTGAGGGTCAAACAGTTTTCAATTTCAAACGAGTTTTTCGAAAAGGGGTACGCTGCCGGAGATGGTCCGTGTTTGTGTACAGCGAAGTGCTGCACGCACGGCGTATGGGTTGACGTGAGGGAGCGTGACGCGATTCTTGCGGAGCAGGAACTCATCAAGCGCTTCATGGATGAAACGCAAAGCTCGAGCGAGGCGGAGTGGTTCGACAACGAAGTTGTTGACGACCCCGATTTCGCATCGGGCAAAGCGGTCGGGACGCGAGTCATCAACGACAAGTGCGCCTTTCTCGACAAGTTCGGTCGGTGCAGCATTCAAGTGGCATCGGTGGAAACAGGCAGACACAAGTGGGCGGTGAAGCCGTTGTATTGCATCCTCTTCCCCATCGAAGTATCGAACAACGTTGTGAGCTTCGATCCGATGCTTCAAGATGAGGAGAAGTGTTGTTCGATTAGCGCGCATTTTGATGTGCCGCTGTTTCAGGCATGCCGCGAGGAGTTGACGCATCTGCTCGGTGAGGATGGCTACGCGA
>CAYUFU010000068.1:0-5704 GCA_964444145.1 uncultured Chitinophagales bacterium | reverse complement strand
AATGCGGGCGTAACGAAGGATGGCTTGCTCATGCGGATGAGCGAAGCGGATTGGGACATGGTGATCGCGAATAATTTGAAGAGCGTCTTCAATTATACAAAAGCCGCGTGCCGCCAAATGATGAGTCAGCGGTCGGGACGAATCATCAACATCACTTCGATTGTCGGCGTGACAGGGAATGCGGGACAGGCGAATTACGCGTCGTCGAAAGCGGGTGTTATCGGGTTCACGAAATCGCTTGCGAAAGAGTTGGGTTCTCGTAATATTACGGTAAACGCGATCGCCCCCGGCTACGTGGAGACCGACATGACGGGCACGCTCACCGATGAACAAAAGAAAGCACTCACAGAACTCATCCCATTGAAACGTACCGCAACTGCCGATGAAATCGCGGGCGTCGTACGCTTCCTCGCTTCAGCCGATGCGAGATACATTACGGGGCAAGTGATTTGTGTTGATGGCGGGATGACCATGTGAGCGGCATGGTGAACGGCGCAATGCGAAAGTCCCTCGACGAGCCGCCGCCAATCCGAACGACGCGTGTCGGCTGGATGCACGGATCGTTCACGAACAATCAACAGTGAATCGTTTTCAATCGTCACATCAATCATTCAAGGAGAACCACATGGATATAGCTGCAGAAGTGAAAAAGATCATCGTCAATAAACTTGGCGTTGATGAAGGGCAGATTACGAACGAAGCATCGTTTACGAACGATCTCGGTGCCGACTCGCTCGACACTGTTGAGCTGGTGATGGAATTCGAGAAGGCATTCGGCTTGACGATTCCGGACGAGGATGCGGAAAAAATCAGCACTGTTGGCGATGCCATAAAGTACATTCAGGCGAAGAAAGCCTAAATGCTTTTTGATCCCGAAGCAAGTGGAGTAGTTAGTAACTGATGTTACGCAACCATGTTATTGAACCCTTTCAGGGTTCAGATGTACGTTTCGATTCTTTGTCGGGGCTTCGCCCCGACCTATTGGTATTTGACGCCTTCGGCGTCGGCACTTTCGAATTCATCCTGTCGTTACGCCCAATGGTACCAACACATAGCTGTCCCTGAAAGGGACGAACGTGAATAGCCGAGGGCGCTGACCTCGGTGTTGGAAGTAACCTTTTGGTGTGAACCCTGTCCCGAAGGGATGCCCTTGGCAAAAGGGTTCAATGATTTTTCGCTGAGAGTTGTTGTGCTCGCCTTGCGTAAGGTCAGAGAGAGAGCACAAGTATTTATTCACCTTCGGAGCGTCGAGATGCTTCGTGCGCTTCGGTCTAAGAGAGCCTGTGTGAAGACGACGTGGACATCGAGAGCGATTCTCCAGAATCGCTCATTGCGCGAGCCAGAGCGCCACTGGAGTGTCGCTCTACATGATTTTCATACAGGCTCCAAGAGTGTATTGCTATGAACACAAAACGCAGAGTCGTTGTTACGGGGATGGGAGCTGTCACGCCGCTCGGCTTGAATGTTCCGGACTATTGGAACAGTCTCATCGTCGGGAAAAGCGGCGCGGCGCCGATCACCTATTTCGACACCACGCTGTACGATACGCACTTCGCGTGCGAGCTGAAGGGATTCAAGGCGACAGAATACATGGATAGGAAATCGGCGCAACGCATGGATCCGTTCTCGCAGTACGGGATCGTAGCAAGCGACGAAGCGATGCGCGATGCCGCTCTCGAGATCAAGGAGATGGATCCAGACCGTGTTGGGTGCATTTATGGATCGGGCATCGGCGGGATGATCACGTACGAGACACAATTCCGGAATCTCATCGAAGGCGGACCGCGGCGCATCAGCCCGTTCTTCATTCCGATGCTCATCCCCGACATTGCGGTGGGCTATATTTCGATGAAGCACAATTTGAAAGGTCCGAACTACGCGACAGTGTCGGCGTGCGCCACAGGCAACCATGCGATCGGCGACGCGTGCCGCATCATCCAATACGGCGATGCGGACGTGATGTTGGGGGGCGGTTCGGAGGCGCCGATTTGCGCGATGGGGTTGGGCGGCTTCAACTCGATGAAGGCGCTCTCGACGCGCAACGACGCACCGGAGCAAGCGAGCCGCCCGTTCGACGCGCAGCGCGACGGCTTCGTGATGGGCGAAGGCGCAGGCACGCTCGTGCTCGAAGAACTGGAGCACGCGCGCAGGCGCGGAGCAAAAATCTACGCGGAAATTGTCGGCATCGGCGCGACGGCGGACGCGCACCACATCACCGCGCCGCCCGAGGGGGGCGAAGGCGCGGTGCGCTCGATGCGGCGTGCGCTGAACGACGCAGGCATTTCACCGGAGGCGATTGACTACATCAACGTGCACGGCACCTCGACTCCGTTGGGCGATATCAGCGAGACACTCGCGATCAAGACGACCTTCGGCGAGCACGCAAAAAAGCTGAACATCAGCTCGACAAAATCCATGACGGGACACTTGCTCGGCGCTGCGGGCGCAATCGAAGCGATTGCTGCGATCATGGCATGTTACTCCGATACGATTCCCCCCACGATCAATCAAGAATTCCCCGACCCGCAGTGCGATCTGAATTACACTGCGAACGTCGCCGTGAAACGAACCGTGAACTACGCGCTCAGCAACACGTTCGGTTTCGGCGGCCATAATGCAACTATCATTTTCAAGAAATACACGTAGCGGGTAGCGCCGGCTGCGCATGAGAGCAATTCTCAATCCCACGTTCAAATCCGAAACAAGCCCGACTCCCCAATATTCAGGCTTGTCCAGGAGTTGACAATGGAATTGAGAATTCTTCTGTGACGCAAGAATTCTGACCATCACCGCTGCGTTCAACCACGGAACACCGTATGCAGTGGCTCAAGGAACTTCTTCGCAAGTTCTCGCCCGGCTCCTTTGACTCGTCGCGTCAACCTGAGTGGGCGACAACAGCTTCTCTTCCGCAACTCCCCAACGGACGCACACTCAAGCTCGACCTCCTCGGGCAATCCATCGGCTATACCATCCGTAATCCGGAATTGTTCACGCAAGCGCTCGTCCATCGGTCGTTCCTCCAACAAACAAACCAGCAGGGACAATCGAACGAGCGGTTGGAATTCCTGGGAGACTCGATTCTCAATCTCATCGTCGGCGAATATCTTTATCGAACGACGCCGGGCGCCGATGAAGGCGAAATGACGAAAGTCCGCTCGCGGCTGGTCAATCGCAAAGCGCTGGTCGCGTACTCCAAAAACATTCGGCTCTTTGATTTTATTCTGATGAGTCCGAGCGCGCAAGCTTCGATGGGCAAGGGCGCCGAGACGATAGTCGCGGACACATTCGAAGCGATCGTCGCCGCGATTTATTTGGACGGCGGCTACGCGGAGGCGAAACGCTTCGTTGAGAAACAGCTCGCGCACGCGTTGGAAGAGAAAACAGTCATCGTCCACGATGAGAACTTCAAGAGCCAGCTTCTCGAGTACGCGCAAGCGAAAAGCCTCGGCGTTCCGCGCTACACGATTCTGAAAGAAGAAGGTCCCGACCACGACCGCACGTTCACGGTCGAAGTGACGATGGGCGGGAAGAAGCATGGCGTTGGAACGGGGAAGAGTAAAAAAGAAGCCGAGCAGGCGGCGGCCCGGAAGGCGTTGGAGAGGGTGCAAGGTTGATTTGCAAATTGCACGCGGTAACTCTTGATAATGCCATTGTACCTTGACGAGGAATTCCGCAGGGGCAAACCTGAATTCCGATATTGAAATCTCACGCAAAGACGCTAAGGCGCGAAGAATGAAAGGGAAAAAGAACATGTTGTTGCAGAAGTTCTCAAAACATTTCACCAATTCGGTGAATTCTCCTTTGCAGAAATTTCTCAAAACAACTTTGCGGCTTTGCGACTTTGCGTGAGGTTAAATCGGATTTTAGGGCAAAAAGATGGGTTGACTCCAATACATCTTTGCATTAGATTCACGTACAGGGAATCAAACAAAATTGCCTTACATCTAAAAATCGTAGAGTGTAAAGTGCAAGCTCCACTACGCGATCATGTTTCAAATCCATGAGCCGTTTGAAGAGTGATATGGAAAACCCTCCAACCAAGCGAAAGTGCGGGTCGGGGGGTTTGTGTTTTTGGGCACGACTGACAGCACGTTTGTACAGAACACTTCCGAGGCTGCCGGTCCCGATCAACTGGCTTCTACTAATACTAAGCCCGATTTCGCTTGAAGCGCAACCAGTGTGGCAGGCAATTGGACCACCCGGAGGAAAAGTACGAACCGTCGTGATGAGCCCATCCAACCCTCGAGTGATATACACGGCAACTTTCGATGGCGTCCTTTTCAAGACAATCGACGGTGGACAAACAGCCATAACGTGCAACGATACATCTGGACCACAATTCACTGTCGACCAAATTGCTGTAAGCCCGGTAGACGAGAATAGAATATTTGTTTCGGTTTACCGCAGTGTAGATGGAGGACGAAGTTGGCAACGTATGACTCCTGGGGGAATTAGTTATGCAATCAACAGAGTGAACCCATACCGGGCGTACTGCGTTTCGTTTGATAGTCAAATATGGACCACAAGCAATAGCGGTGAGCAATGGTCTCGACTCTATACTTTCACCTTCGCAAAGCTAATCAGACTTTCACCATCTGATACAAGTACTCTTTACGCCGTCGCCGCTGATTCGATTCTAAGCATTTTCAAGTCAACCAACGCCGGGCTTTCCTGGACGACCACAACTTATCATCCACAAAGTGATGTTGGTGATATCGAGATTGATCCGCAGGATTCTCATACGTTATTCGTAGGAACGGCAAACGAAGGTGTAATGAAAACGACAAATTCAGGCCGTAGCTGGGATTTGGTACTCGCCACAAGGAACGTGAATGACCTCACAATCAACCAGCAGAACCCGAACATCGTGGTTGCCGTTACGGGAGATTACAGACAAGGTGTTGGCGGGCATGTGTATATCTCCACGAACGGTGGCTTGTCGTGGACAATAAGAAACTCCGGACTTCCGGACAGCGCCAATAGATTCGTCTATTCGATCGCAGCAGATCATGCTCAAACAACCCTGCTGTATGCTGGGCTGCACGGATATGGTGTCTACAGATCCTCCAACTTTGGGCAGCAATGGCAGCAAACAAATGCATCACGTGCAGGCGCGCTTAGTATCAAGGTAGATGCGCGACAACATCAGATTTATGTCGGCACAGAAGATCAAGGCCTTGCGATGACATCCGATGCTGGAAACACCTGGAGGTTGATTGATTTCGGACTGCCAAAAACGATCAGTGTCCCGTGTCGTCAAATTCGTTTTCAACCTACAAATGCGGCTACAGCTTACGCCACGGCGGGACCAGCCGGGTTGTTCAAAACAACGGATTACGGTCTCAGTTGGCAACTTACGAACTTGCAGAGCGGTCCTGATTCGTGGGTTTGGTCAAGCGACATAAGTCATCAAGTCTCGAATTTAGTGTTAGCAGGGAAGATTGGTTTTGGACAACAGGATTTATTTAGATCAACTGATGCAGGAAACTCGTGGAGTAACACGAGGCTCACCAACAACCAAGCGGGCATCGAAAACATTCTGTTCGACCAGCATCAAACTAGCCTCGTTTATGCTTGTGCGGGTCAGAAAGGTTTCTATCGCTCATCTAATTCGGGTCTGACTTGGAACAGCGCCAATACGGGCTTGAGATTCATTACTTCAAGCTTGTTGGCACCAGTTCGCGCAATAGATAAACCAGGTAAC
>CAYUFU010000067.1:11191-21318 GCA_964444145.1 uncultured Chitinophagales bacterium | reverse complement strand
CGGCGGCGCTGTCCTGGCTTCGTTCAAGGTAAGGGAAAGCAAATATCAAATCACAAGCGACTCAACGATAGCTGGCTGTAGTCGGAGCCGTGCAGCCACACTCAACGAAAAAAGGAGCGCCAAACCGATGCCTCTTGTCGCTTTGGAGGTGACACACGCGGGTTCAGCGGACGCGCCGCGATCGGTGACAACGACCTGACATTCCGAAAGGAGCGACCAGGCCGCGCGATCATGCATGCCGAGTTGCGTGTCGGAGACTCTATGCTGGGCAAGGAAAGGCCGTAGTATGACTCTGCATTCGCCTCACGTCATCTTCACCGTAGCAGCAGCACGCACTTCGTTTCCATGAAACTCCCCCGCTCAAAGCTTCAGAACCCGTAACCAATCGGTCCGTAGCCGGGCACGCTGACGTATCCTCTCGAACCACCTGAATCGTAATTGCCTGCACTGAATCGTGTCGTCCAGAAATTATCTCCGCTGCCCCCCTGCCCCTGGGACCCATTCTGTTTTGCTTCAACGAATAAGTTGATGACCGGCGTCGGGTTGCCTTCGTAACCTGCGTTCCCCTGATGATCAAGCCAATATTTTCCGGCCTGAATCCATGAGCCGACCATGTAGCTCCAGACTGTGTATTCAAGCGGCGGCAACTCACGTCCATTGATAAAGATGCCGGTGTTGCCGTTCGACGCGTCCTTCTTCATCGGGCCAAAGCGATGGTTGGGCTGCATATAGCCGTACGCTGGATAGCCAACAACGCCATACAAGCCGCTCTTTGCATCGTACCAGTAGTTGCCGGGCTTCGGTTTCACGCCATACTGTTTTTCGATTTCAGCAATCTGCCGTTTCAAGAGAGGAGCATCGTTGATGATGACTTCTTCTCTGGTTCGCTCACGCGGCTTTTCTGCTGTAGTTCGCGTGCTCGAGGATCGTTCGAACATCACTGTCTCGTTTTCGTCACCGCTTTCATCTGCTTCGGACATTGTGAATGCAAGCTGACTTCCCTGCCAGTGTGCGCGAAATCTGAATCCTTCCGATTCATCTCCGACAGTTCCTGAGAGAATGTTGTTCTTGACTCTGCCCTTGATGGCGAGAGTCATCCCTCCGCTCTGCAGCGTTCCGCTGAAATCTCCACCCGTATTCTTCTTGAGCGTGAGAGTTGCTTGTTGCCCGTCGGAATGTCCGGTGAAGCTTCCCGCGAAATCCTGGCTTCTTGCTGTGCAAGAAAAAACGACAATGCAAAGAATTAAACGGAATCGTCGCATGGGCTCACCTATTGAGGATGACCGACACTGCAACTAATAGTTCGGTATGCCAACCGCAAACCCATAGGGGTATTGTTGCCGTTGGAGCTGCGTTATTAGTTACTTCAACCACCCCTCCCTCTTGTACCATTCCACCGCCCGACGAATTCCCTCTTCGAGTGAAATCTGCTGTTCGAACCCAAAGTCGCGTTTTGCTTTCTCGTGGCTGAAGGTCCAATAGTTTTGCACCATATCTTTCGCCTTCTCGAAATTTATCAGCGCGGGCTTCGGGCTGAGTGTTGAGAACAGCTCGGCAAACGCGGCGATGAGGTAAATGCCCGCTTCCGGAATTCGTATGCGAAGCGCCCGCCGGTTCATCACTACGCGCGTCGCTTCTCCGATTTCTTTCCAGCCATAAACGTCTTTCGATGTGATGAAGTACGTCTGACCAATGGTGTTCGGACTTTCACCTGCGAGAATGATTCCCCGCACCAAATCGGTCACGTGAATGAGGCTCACATACTTTTCCGAGAACCCGACCATCGGTTGCAAGCCCTTCGCAAAGGTGTTGAAGAACTCGAACACATCCTTGTCCCGTTCACCGAACACCGCAGGCGGCCGGACAATAGTAAGCGGAAGTGTCTTCATCACTTTGGTGCACTCCTCTTCAGCCTGCCATTTGCTTTTGCCGTAGGTGGTGATCGGATGCGGCCGAGCTGTTTCATCAATCGGCGCCTTGGTTTGGCTTGGACCAACTGCCGCGCCGCTGCTCACGTGAACGAAGCGCTTCAAAGACGGGTTTTGTCGCAACGTTGCATCCAGGAGGTTTTTCGTTCCCGTGGCGTTGGCGCGAAAGTACTCTTCTTTCGTTTTGGCTTTGGTAAGTCCGGCAGAGTGATAGACATATTCAACACCGCTTACTGCGTTTTGCAATGCGTGTTCATCGAATACATCGCCGTACACGAGTTCGATCGGTTTGCCATTCAGCCATTTCATGTCGCTCGATTTTCGGACAAGACAGCGGACGGAATACTGCTTTTCGAGGAGTTGATCTACGATATGGCTTCCGACGAAGCCGGTCGCCCCGGTGATGAGTGCTTTCATGATTGTGAGTTGCGGATTATTGATCGCGGATTGAACCAACCCTGCTGCGAAAAATTCGTGCACTGCAACGAATTCGTGGGATGCTCGGCAGAGCGATGGTGACACCCGGTAGAGATGTTAGGTGATTGCTTCTCAGAAGCCCTTCAATTATATTGAGAACGAATCTGAGATACAATCCTCTGGAAGCGACTTCACAACTCCGCTCACGCCCCCGTTCACGTAATTAAGAAAGAATCAGTTTGAGCACAACAGAGAAGAAACGCGTAGACTTATTCGAAAAATGCTGGTCGTTCACGCGCGCCGATGAAATAAAGGCTGCCGGCTATTATCCCTACTTTCGTCCGATTGAAGAGAACGAAGGACCGGAAGTGACAATCGAAGGACGACACATGATCATGGCCGGGTCGAACAATTATTTGGGTTTGACCGCCGACCCACGAGTCAAGAAAGCCGCGATGGACGCCGTCCAGAAATACGGAACAGGCTGCAGCGGCTCGCGCTACCTGACCGGAACACTCGACTTGCACATCCAACTGGAGGAGCGGCTTGCGGATTTCTTTCACAAAGAATCCTGTCTTCTCTTTTCGACTGGCTATCAAACGGCGCAAGGGATTATCCCGACGCTTGTGCAGCGCGGCGAGTGCGTTGTGAGCGACCGCGACAATCACGCTTGCATCATGGCAGGAAACCTAATGGCAAAAGGCGCTGCCGGCAGCATGGAGCGTTTCAAGCACGATGACATGAAAGACCTTGAGCGTGTCCTCACCAACCTCCCGCTCGAGATGCCGAAGCTCATCGTCAGTGACGGCGTGTTCAGCACGACGGGAACGATTGCCGATGTGCCGAACATCGTGCGGCTCGCAAAGAAATTCAACGCCCGTGTCTTGATTGACGACGCACACGCAACAGGCGTCATCGGAAAAGGCGGACGCGGAACGGCAAGCCATTTCGGTTTGGAGAAAGAAGTGGACATGACGATGGGAACGTTCAGCAAAACGTTCGCGTCGTTGGGAGGCTTTGTCGTCGCGGACAAAGCAGTCGTCAATTATTTGAAGCACATTGCCCCTGCTCTGATTTTTAGCGCAAGCCCAACCCCTGCCTCGGTCGCCGCCGCACTTGTTGCACTCGACATCCTGATCAAAGAACCAGAGCGCATTACACGCCTAATCGCGAACGCAGACAAGATGCGGAAGGGCTTCAAGGCGATGGGATTCAACGTGATTGACAGTCAAACCGGTATTGTACCCGTGATCATCGGCGACGATTTGACCACCTTTGTCTTTTGGAAGGCGCTGTTCGAAGCAGGAATTTTCGTCAACGCATTCATCAGCCCCGGCGTCCCGAACGGTATGCAGATGCTTCGCACAAGCTACATGGCGACCCACGAGGATAAGCATCTCAATAGAATACTTGAGACGGTCGGAACGATCGGAAAAAAACTTGGCATAATAAATTAGCCGTGCGCTCCTTCTCCTCTTGTGTGTGTTGCTGCGCGCGTTGAGAGGGGTTTGAGGAGTCACAAGAAGAAGCACAGCAGCGCTCGCAACCGAGGAACTCTGCGCGCCGCGGCACGAACTATTCCGAGAGGAACAACACATCTCCGGCTTGATACTAACACCTGTCCGAACCAAACGCGACGAGATGCGGTTCATCAAATTCCAATGGAAGCCATACGAAGGAAATCCGTACTGGGTCCCACCGCTCATCATGGACAGGAAAAAACTGATTGATCGAAAGAAGAATCCGTTCTACAAGCACGCGGAGATGGAGTTGTTTCTCGCCGAACGCGACGGAGAACCGGTCGGGCGCATCGGAGCAATCGTCAACGATAATCACAACAAGGAACATAACGAGAACATCGGTTTCTTCGGGTTTTTCGAGTGCATTGATGACCAGGCGGTGGCGAACACACTGTTCGACGAGGCAAAGACATGGCTGAAGGCGAGAGGCGCCACTGCAATGCGCGGCCCAGCAAGCCCATCGGTGAATGACGAGTATGGCTTGTTGGTTGATGGTTTCGATAAATCGCCTGCAATTCTGATGAGTTACAATCCGCCCTACTATCAACGATTGATCGAGACCTACGGATTCGTGAGAGCGAAGGACATGTACGCGTTCTATTTGCACTCGGACCGAGTGTTCAGTGACAAGCTGAAACGCGTTACCGAAATCGTCAAGAGCAAGTCCGGTGCAGTGTTTCGCTCACTGGACATGAAGCGCTTCGACGACGAGGTGCAAACGATTCGCGAACTGTACAACAAAGGCTGGTCAAGAAATTGGGGCGAAGTGCCGATGACTACTGAGGAGTTTGAGTACGTTGCGAAGGACTTGAAGCAGATTGTTGACCCGGAGCTTGTCATCATAGCGGAGATCCGCGGCAAGCCCGTCGGCTTTGCACTGACGCTTCCGGACTACAACATCATTCTGAAGGGCAACAAGAAGGGGCGCTTGCTGTCGGCGATTATCCGCATGGCACTGTTCAAGAAGCGGATTGATTTTTCGCGCGTGATGATTCTCGGCGTTCTGCCGGAGTATCTGAATTCGGGTATCGGCGGCGTGCTGTTTTACGAAACAGGTATGCGATCGGTAAAACAGGGCTACCATCACGGTGAGGCAAGCTGGGTGCTCGAGGACAACACCATGATGATTCGCGGCGCCGAGTTGATGAATGGCGAGAAGTGGAAGACGTACCGCATTTATGATTATGCTCTGTAGAGCGACCATTCTCCCCTTTCTCAGGCGTTCGCTGAGCACGTTCTCACTGAACCCAACAAACCGACAACCATAGAAAAGAAACCTATGCCCGTTAAAGAAGTAGAGAAAATTTGGATGAACGGCAAGCTCGTGAACTGGCACGACGCAAAGGTCCATGTGCTTTCGCACGTCATTCACTACGGCTCGAGCTGGTTCGAGGGAATTCGCTGTTACGAAACGGCAAAAGGCACAGCGATTTTTCGACTTGATAAACACATTCGGCGCTTGTTCGACTCGACACGAATCTACAAGACGGAAGTTCCATTCACGGAAGCGCAAATCGAGGAGGCTATCCTTCAGACTATTCGTGCAAATAAAATGAAAGCATGTTACATTCGCCCTATCATTTATCGCGGGTATGGCGATGTCGGCGTCAATCCGCTTGGCTGTCCAGTGGATGTCGCGATTGCCGTGTGGGAATGGGGGAGCTATCTCGGACCGGAAGCGCTGCGCAACGGCATTGACGTTTGCGTTTCGACCTGGACACGTCCTGCGCCAAACACGGTTCCCACAATGGCAAAGACCGGGGGCAACTACGCGCTCTCGTCCATGATGAAAGTCGAAGCGATTCAAGGAGGTTTTGCAGAAGCGATTGCGCTGGATGTGTTCGGTTACGTGAGCGAAGGCAGCGGAGAAAACATTTTCGCAGTAAGAGACGGGGTCGTCTTCACACCGCCGATTTCTTCCTCACTGCTGCCCGGCGTAACACGGGCTTCGGTCATCCAGATATGCAAAGACGCAGGTATCGAAGTGAAGGAAACAAATCTACCACGCGAAATGTTGTACATCGCGGATGAGTTGTTCTTTACCGGTACCGCCGCTGAGGTGACGCCGATTCGTTCCGTTGATAAAGTCAAAATCGGCAGTGGAAAACCCGGTCCAGTCACAATGCAACTTCAGAACACATTCTTCGACGTCGTCAAGAATGCGAACGATAGACACAACTGGCTGAAGTTTGTGTACACTGACTGATCTGCGGATTGCCAAGCCTTGACGGCGCGGTGATGCATCGTGCAAGCCGCTCCGAGGCAATCCTTCGGACAATCCAGAATATCCCGCATACGAAATCAACAACGGAGGTTGACCATGAAGAAATCGAAACCAAAGGTCGCCCCTCGACGACGACCTCCAAGAGCAAAAGCGCGGCAATCCGTGCCGTCGCAAGAGCAGCGTCCCTCCTCCCTCTCTCTTCGCCGCATCCTCGTGCCGATTGATTTTTCCATTCACTCAAAAAATGCACTGCGCTATGCGATTCCCCTTGCCGAACAATTCGGCGCCTCGCTCTCGCTCATCTACGTCATCGAGCCGACGATTTATCCTGCGGACTTGGGTTTTGGCCAAGTCGTTATGCCGGGGGTAGAAGATGAACTCCGCAGCAAGAGCGAAGAGGAATTGAAGAGTATTATTGAAACCGAAATCGGCGGTCGCGTTGGAGCCACAAGCGTTGTGCGATTGGGAAAGCCGTACCAAGAAATCCTCAAAGAGGCAAAAGAGGAAACCAGCGACCTCATCATTCTCGCGACGCACGGTCACACGGGAGTCGAGCAGATACTCTTCGGCAGCACAGCGATGCGAGTCGTCCGGCTGGCTGAATGTCCGGTGATGACGATACGGCCGCAGGCGCATGCCCATTGACAAGCGATGTTCATTTTGCTACTTTGATAGCGCCAAGCAGAGGTAGAACGATGATCGTAGAAACAAAAAGACAGACCGTGGCAGATTTCGATGCGTTACCGGAGGGGGCGTACGCTCAGCTCATCAATGGAGGAATCATCATGTCATCACCAGCCCCACTGCCCGAACACCAACGCGTCGTCCTCATAATGGCAAGCCAATTCCTTGAGTTTGTAAGCCGCAACGGGTTAGGCTTCGTTTTGTGCTCGCCGGTTGATGTGTACTTTTCGAACGATGAAGTTTACGAGCCTGACATCGTTTTCATTCCGTTTTCGCGCCTCCAATCGTTGTCGGAAAAGATTACCGTTGTCCCCGACCTCGTCGTCGAAGTTCTCTCTCCATCGAATGCGTATCACGATCTCGTTCACAAAAAAAATGTCTACGAAGCCCACGGGGTGAAAGAGTATTGGATCGTTGACCCGATGGAAAAGGCGATCGAAGTGTTTGAGAACCGCAACGGTCAATTCCTGACGATTGCGAAGGCACGAAAGGCGGGATGTCTGTCGTCGAAACTTCTTGAAGGCTTCTCCACCGAACTCAACTCCATCTTTCCAGCATAATTGTACGATCATGGAACTCGAAGCCACATTCATTTGCGCTCATTGCCTACAGCTCAACACAATACTCGTCGACGCAAGCGGCGGACTGAAGCAGGAATACATCGAGGACTGCGAAATCTGTTGCCATCCCAACCGATTGAAGGTCACTGTGAACGAGCTGATGACGAAGGCGGAAGTCTACACAGAAATCGTATGAGTCTCGCGCGCGCGCGTAAGCCTTCCGCCGTTTCCGATCAGTTCGAACAGAAGCTGTCCGTGATTGTGCTCGCGCTCTAAGCGCCGCACGGCGGCGAATAACTCTCCGCGACGTTCGCTCGCAATAGTGTATGATGACTCCAAAATCAGTTTCCAGTCGTGCGAAAACCCTCCACTCATGCCGACCACCGATTCAATTGATGCCGAAACAGCAATCGCACTCAACGCGCTGTGGACTGTATCAGCAAGCGCCCTCTCTCGTTTGAGAATTCGTTCGAGCAGTTTCACGTTCATTCTCCCCTTGCCCTGCTTCCCAAGTGTTTTGCCGATCACTTCATCGCTCGCATAGAGACGAAGCATCAACTGTTGAGATGTGCCTTCGTGATGAAGACGCTTTTTCCATTCGTCGGCGCAGCTATCTATCAGAGCAAGCAGTTCGTGCTTGCCAGTGACCAGCGTCCCGCACACAAACGGAACAACACTCTCTGCCACTTGCAGTGCATTCACCGTTGCTTCGTGGAGGGAACGAAGCTTGAGCGATTCCTCTTTCCCGAGAAGCAACGTTCCTGTCGTCGTCATCGGAAAGCGATCGTGCGAGACGATTGCGAAAATAACTTTGAGACCACGACGCGTACACTCGAGCAGAGACTGGTCAACACCGGCATTGCGACACCGAATGATAGCATCGGTGTTACTTCCGTCGGCGCCCACGCAATAGAGATACACTCGATGGTCGTTGGATAGTTCGACCGGAGGGGTTTCATTATGCTGATCGACTGGCACGTCTTCGGTGTGCATAATTGCTTCAAGTTGCTGTCGGAGAACGAGCTGAGAAATCTTGAGCCGCGTGATGCGCTCACGAATCTCACCTGCGCGCGCATCCCAGTCTCGTTGTACTTCTTCGGCAATGAGACGTTCAACATCCTCCAACCGGCGCCGCAATGATACCGTATCGTGTTCCTCTGCACTGCGATGCGCACCGGAGTAGCCAAGCGGTAATTCAGGCACGCTGATCCGTTGCGGAGCAACATGAATGGAATGCGACGATGCCTCCGCTGCAAAATCGCTGAGGCTTTTGTAGCGTTCGCAGACTTGCTCGAATTCTCTGACCAACGAATCGAGCAGTTCGTGTTCTGGCAAGTGCCTCGTCTGCTCGACAAGCGACCGCAAGCGTTTTTGGCTTGCCAGTGTATGTAGCAATACGTCGAATCGCATATGTGAAGTGAGTCTCCGCATGGTTCTCTCTCAACTCTTATGCCTGTTGAGATTTGAAGCAGGACCGAGCTCTGCCCAGTGGGTCGAAGTGTCTTTCTTCACTCTCTTGCACGCGGCAGCGAGTTTTGTTACGTTAGTATAGACACTATTCACCTTCCACAAGCATCATACTACGTGAAGAATCAACCTGACCACGAGCTGATTCGCGCAGCATCTCATGGAAACAAAGCGGCATTCGCGGAAATCGTAAAGCGGTACGAAAGCACCATGTACCGATTCGCGTACAAGGTTTGCCGCGACAAGCACAAAGCCGATGAAGTACTGCAGGACACCTTCATCAATGTATACCGGAATCTTGGTTCCTTTGATGGGCGATCCAAATTGAGCACATGGTTGTATCGCATCGTCGCAAACAATTGCCTGATGAATCGGCGGCGGAGGAAATTAGACGACCTGTTGGAATCCTACGACGAGCCCCCCATCAGGGCAGATGGGTCGCTCGCGCATCACGTAGCGCGTTGGGATGAAACGCCTGCCGACGTGCTGATGAAGAGCGAGTTCCATCAGATCATGGAGAAGGCAATCCAGAAACTGCCGAAAGACTATCGGCTCGTGTTCGTGCTCCGCGATGTGGAAGGAAACTCCACAGAGGAGACGGCAAACATTGTCGGCATCTCGGTGGAGGCAACGAAATCGCGACTGCGGCGGGCGCGCGCATTTTTGCGCGATCAACTGGAACCATATATGGCATCCGAGAGGGCAAACGTATGAAATGCAAGAGTGTCTATGAGTACATCTGCGAGAATCTTGACGCGAATATGAACTCCGCAAAATGCCGCGCCATCAAAAAGCATTTGGATGCCTGCCCCGACTGCGCCGCATATCTGGACTCACTCAAGAAGACAATCCTCCTGTACAAGCGCGAGCCTGGTCCGAGCGTTCCGCTCTCAGTACACCGACGCCTTGTCAAGGTGCTTGACCTTGCAATGCTCTCACACTCCCGAAGTGCTCGGCGTCGCAGGAATGCCACCCTATAGAAAAAAATCTGTCAACCGACCGATTGTCCTGACCCTCAGCGCAGACAGAGTGCATCCAACGGATGTAGTAAACAACGGAGTGAACACTCCGAATTTCCCCACACCACACAGGAGAATCGTCATGACAAAGAACATGGGCAGCGCCGACCGCATCGTGCGCACACTTGTCGCCGTTGTCATCGGCATACTGATGCTCAGCGGCACCATCAGCGGCACGCTCGGCATTATACTGGGAATCGTTACAGTGATCTTCTTGGTAACGAGTGCCGTGAGCTTCTGCCCCCTCTATGCCCCATTCAACATCTCGACGAACAAGAAACTCATCGAGACGAAAAAGTACGAAGGCG
>CAYUFU010000067.1:0-11091 GCA_964444145.1 uncultured Chitinophagales bacterium | reverse complement strand
CCATTCAACATCTCGACGAACAAGAAACTCATCGAGACGAAAAAGTACGAAGGCGCGCGATAATTTCAGAACGTGATCGCCAGCCGCTCACATAAGAACGGCTGGCGGTGAACTTCATGGCGAACGGTTGGAAACGAATAACACGCACAACCAGCGTCGAAAATCTCCTTCAGGATTTCCCCTGGTCGGTAAAGTTCCTCATCAACAGAAAGCTACCATGCCTCGTTTGTGGTGAGCCGAGTTGGGGAACGTTGGAAGAGCTTGCGCGGGAGAAGCGCTGGAGCGAAGACGCTATTGACACACTCATTGAAGAGATGAATCTTTACATTCAACAAGAGGATAAACGATGACCATCTGGCTAAGACGCACACTGGTAATTCTCGCCGGCGCAGCGGGCGGTTACGCCTACTACTATTTCATCGGCTGTCCGAGCGGCGCGTGCCCTATCACGGCGAATCCCTACATCAGCACGACGTACGGCGCAGTCATCGGCGGACTTGCCGGCTGGACGCCATCGCCGAAGAAGTCAGAGCCATCGTCGTAGCGCGACATCGGGCGATCGCTTGAGCGCCTCACTACGCAGATTTCTCATTCCGACATCTTGTACACTCGGACTTCATCCTTCTCCATCATGTACAAGAACTTGTTGCTTGGAGGGATAATCGGCGTCGCGTCGTAATCATCTTCTTCCTTCCAGTGCAGCTTGCCTGTCTTCTCATCCATCAATTGAATGTCTTCCTTCACCATGAAGACAATTTTTCCGTTGCTCAGGAATTGTGGTGGCAGCGTGACTTTTTTCCCTGCCCAATTCCATTCGGTCTTCCAGTTCACTCGACCATCGGCAACATTCACAGACGCGACGCCGTCAGGACCAAAGACGACGACGTGATCCCCGCGCAAAACGGGGTACAGAACGTGCACCGCGGTAGCTTCGTAGGACGTTGTTGTCGTCGTTGTCGCAGTGCCCGCAGCGAAATTGTAACTCGTCGAGGACGAACTGGAACTTGTCCGCGTCACGGCATACACTTCCTCATGATCAAGCTCTCCGACTTTCAAGTCCTTGTCGAAATTCTTCGACCACAGTTTCTTCCCGCCCGCATCGCGGGTGAGCTTTACAGCGAACAATTCTTCCTCGCTCGCGCCGATGAGTATTCTGGTCGCGGGATCAATCTTAATCGAGCCGTCTTTCATTGCCAAGCCCGGGTCGTCGTCGAAGTCAATTTTCCAGAGTTGCTTGCCGTTCGCAGCGTCAATCGCGTAAAGACGGTAGGGGTCGCGGTTCACTGCTTTCTTCGCGTCAATGTTGCCGCTCTTTGCGTTGACTGACACGTCCCACGTCTGATAGCCCACCTTCAAAAAAATCGTGTTGTCTACGATCCCCCAATCGTTGGGCGAACCGAGATCCTCGTCCTTCTTCCAAATGACCTTTCCCGTCTTCAAATTTGCCGCCACGATATTCTCCGAGCCAACGACGAAAATATGATCGCCTTCGACGATGGGATCAGGTGCAGACTTGAAGTTCTTCTTATTAATGAGGAAGTAAGAACGATACGCGACTTTTCCTGACGCTAGATTGATGCGCACAAGTCCCTCGCCGTCGCCTTTGCGTGTGAGCGGATTCGCCATATCGCCCGCTCCGTCGCCGCCGCGAATCAAGAACACCATGTCGCCATCAACTTCATACTCGTCGAAGTCGAAGCCATAATTCGTTTCCTCAATGACGTTCCTTCCTGAAATCGTACGAGAGACAAAATTGATGAAACCCGTCCGCGGCGCCCACTCGGTAAATGCAATCTTTTCTTTGTAGAGAATTTTCCCTGTTGCGGTTTCTATTCTGTAGAGCACGAGATACGTGCCGCTCTCATCCTTTGCATTCTTCTGCTTGAAGTAGGCGATGACGCTCTTTCCGCCATCCATCAAACGGTATTTCGTCATCAGTCCGACGATTTGGTTCGGTTTCGATTCCCAAGCGACTTGCCCCGTCGTCAAATTTACCATCGTCTGCACTTCATCGAATGACAAAAGCAGATAGTCCGCGCCACCTGCGTCCTCAATTTGTACAAAACCTTCGATGTCGCCAACTTCAACTGTCCTCGTCCATAATTCTTTGCCGTTCTTGACGTCAAGAAAGCCGATCATGTCGTTGTCATAGACCAACAACATTTTCGTTCCATAGTGCGAGATTGCTTTGACGTTTTCCTCCGTCGTCAAATCCGCATCCTTTTTTTTCGTCCAAAGATCTTTGCCCGTCTTCGCATCCACCAGGAACAAGCCGTCATTGGTCGAGAGGAGAATTCTATTGTCAGTATCCCAATCTGTCGAAGAGAATGTGTACATGCCTTTGCCATGCCTGCCGGATTCCGGCTCGAAGTCATGCCGCCACAGTTCCTTTCCTGTGTTCACGTCAATGAATAGCGCAATACCCTTGTATTGAATCATGACGCCGTCTCGCAGCTCGTCGTAGCCAAGATAGTCGTCCTGATCAATATCTTTGTATTTCTGCTGCCACTGGATTTTCCCCGTGTACACGTCGTAACAGATAATTTCTTCCTCTTCGGTCGAGACGAGATATTTCTTCTTTCCCCATAGCACGTGCATACCGGCTTTCTCGAAGTCAGGCACTGTTGCCTTCCAAATCTCTTTGCCGTTTTCTCCATCAAAGAAATAGAGAATATCCTCGGCGCGAACGAAGAAATACTTTCCATCTTCCAGGAAGTAATGCGACGAGACATCGTCTTTCGTTTCGATCGTAAAGACGTTATGCGGGTTCTTTCCCGCGTACGTCGTTGTGTCCAGCGCGAGCGTCGCAAACGACAGCAGGAATGTAATCGAGAGGGTTCTCACGGTAAGCTCCGATATGGTTGATCTTGTGTTCTCGCATAAAATACAACTGGCGTGGCACGAGTCAATCCCCCATTAGTGGTATTTCAGTGCCTCAGCAAACATACAACAGCCTCACCGCGCCGAGCAGGTTACGAGCCGATGGTCCGACGACTAGTCCCTCCTGCTTGACCACAGCGAGGCTGTTGGTAGGTTGGTGCTATTACTGAAGAGTCACGGAGTTGATCGCTACCGCTTCTCCAACAATCACGGCTTGGTTCGAGTTCACGAGACTGAAGTTATACGTCAGCGCATACACCCAACCAGTCCCCGCTGAAAGCCCGCCAAGTTCCGCAGCCGTAAACGAGCCAGAGCCGTTGGAAACTCCATCCTTAAAAACGGAATGCCCCGCGGCATCCGCAATAAAAATTGCATGGCGTGTTCCAGCACCACCTGAAACTGTCCAAGTCACGGTGTAGTTTGCGTTGCGTGCAATCGTTGCATTCGCCGCCGGCGCAGTCAGCGTTACCTGCCCGGGCAATGTTACGGTCCCGTTTGGCGAGAGCGCGTAGTTTTGAACAGTGAAGGTAACGGGCACGGCATTCGCGCTGAGCGTTAACACAGATGTTGGGTTTGCAGGATCCGGGAAAATATACGAAACGGCATTGTTTGAGGTGAGCTTGCCCAGGGTTACATTCGCACTGCCGGCGGTGAGCGTTACGGTTCCTTTATCCGTCCCTGGGTTGCCGAACACAGCAGTTGCTGCATTGGCATCTACCGTGACATTACCGATGGGCGTTGACTGTACCGATGAAACACGCACAACAGCCAAAACGTTTGTCGGAGTCTGTCCATTGAAAGACGATGGTGTCGGAGTTGATGGCTGTGTTGGTGTTGGATTTGGTGTTGTGCCCGTTTCATCTTTCTTGCAGCCCGTAACCGCGAAGGCAACGATGAAAAGAAATGCAAAGAACGGGTTGAGTTTCATTTGTACCCCCTAAATTGTGTCTGATGAATTCCCCTCCGCCTCGATTGCCACTGCGGGAAGCGGGTTTGATGAGTTACAATTTAGGAGAGTGTATCACCGGAGCAATACCCCATTTGGGGCATTCTCTTGCGACGCGAAATTTTTGCGTGCAGTCGAGTTTCTGCGAAGAATAAGCGACAAGAGAACAACAGGCAGCCCAACTTTCAGTAGCCTACAACTGATCGTCCAAGGCGAAGACCGGCTTCCGCTTCATCCACTTCCCTTTCGTGAAATCGGGGAACGCCTGCACTTCGCCCCCTTGCGCGATACTTGCTTCCGAAAGGGGCGTTACCGCGTACCAGGTCGCGAGATCGTACACATCGAGCGGAAACTCGATGTTGCGCTTGAGACATTCGATGAACGCGTTGAGAACAAAAAAATCCATGCCTCCATGCCCAGCTTCTTTCGCAGCGTCCGCATAGCGTTTCCAAAGCGGGTGATCGTACTTTTCCATATATGCCGCATCGGATTCCCAACGATGCGGTTGCGGGCTGATGCCCTCGATATAGATGGAATTGAAATCGTCCATCCACAAACCCTTCGTGCCTTGGACCCGGAAATTGAGTGAATAGGGCCGCGGCGAGTTCGTGTCGTGAGAGAGGATGATCGTCTCTCCATTCGCCGTCGTGATTGACGTGGTGACGATGTCGCCCAATTTGAATTCGACTTGTGCATTTGGATGTTTCTCCCCAGCACGATCAACAACATACTTGTGCAACCCGCGCGCTTTGGTGGCAACGGAGGAAAGCGTCATCAGGCGGTTCCCGCGATTGATGTTGACCATCATCGCGAGGGGTCCGAGCCCGTGCGTCGGATACAAGTCGCCGTTGCGATGCACAGAGTGGTTCGTTCGCCAGCGCGCTTCGGAGATTCCCTTCTCGCCGAACTCGACTCCGCCTCCATAAAACTGTTTGCCGTCGTTGAACTTCACCTCGCGCAAGTCGTGTTGATAGCCTCCTTGCAAGTGTAATATCTCGCCGAACAATCCTTGTCGCACCATGGTGAGCACCGCCATCACGTCGCGCCGATAGCACACATTCTCCAGCATGAACACAGGTATGCCCGTTTCCTCGTAGGCACTGACGAAGTCCCAACACTCCTGAATATCAGTCGCTCCGCAGACTTCCATCCCCACTGCTTTGCCTGCCTTCATTGCGGCAACGCCTTGCGGCGCGTGCCACTCCCACGGCGTCGAAACGATCACTGCGTCAATGTCGTCGCGCTTCAGCAGGTTGAGGTAATCGTACTCGCCCTTCGTGTATTCGGCGACCTTTTTCCTGACACCAGCATCTTGAAGAATCTTACGTGAACGTGGAATTGCCGATTCGGTATCGGGATCGCAGATGGCAATCACTTCGACGTCCTTCCGTTTCACACATTCTTCTAAATGCGATTGCCCGCGCAGCCCGACACCGATAAAGCCGAGCCGGATTTTCGTTTTGCTTTCGGGAGCGAACACTCTCAGCGGTGCGCCAAGCAGTGAAACGCCTGCCGCTACGGTTGCCGATTCCTTAATAAACCGTCTTCGGGTAGTCATACTGTTTTCCTTTCAAATGCGGGAAATTCTCTTTGCAAATACTCAACCACCGCTGGGATGTCCGCATGGCTCGTGAGATCAATGACATGCTCGTAAAGCGGAACGGCAAACACCGATGACGGATGCCGTAGGATCATCGCCTTTATTGCCGACGGCAGTTCCTTCTCGTCTCGAATCGGATGCACGGGGACCTCTTCGAGAAACGGCAGAATCATGTTGCGACCCAAACGCCAGATATTCATGCTCACGCTTACGCGGCGCTGCTCGTCGCGCGCCTGCTCCAGTTCTTCAGGCGAAGGCTTCTCGATGATGTCGCGAAGATAACCCGCAGCGTCTGTTTTGATAACGGCAAACTGCGCAATGCGATGTTCGGAGAATTGCAGTGTCGCACGGTCGTAGGCAATCAACGCGTTGTCATGCTGGTCATGAAGAAGAAGTTCCAATGCCCGCTGAGAATAGAGATTGTCACTGTTGCAAACAGTAAAGCGATGCCCCTTCCACTGCGGCATTGCCTGCAATGCCTGCAGTAACGCGTCGGCGGTGCCGAGCGGTTTTGTTCGACCGACCGGAACTTTTTGAGTCACGTAATGGATGCTCAGTTGGGGAAATTGCGCCGCGCCGCCGCGATACTCATAATAGTCGAGAATCGAATTATCGTTCTGCGGCACGACGAGAACGACGGATTCATAACCCGCCTTCTCGACATTGAAGAGAAGATAGTCAAGAAACGGTCGCGAAGCTTCGCCAAAGCTAAGCATCGCCTTCGCCTTACGTCGAATGTCCGAAGCGAGCGGCGAATCCGCTCCGACAGAATTTCGCATCCGCGATGACGCTCCGCCTGCGAGAATTACGATGTTCTTATCCGCTTCAGTCATCATTGTATCGAGACAAACACTCCGTTTTTTTGGTTACTCACTGATGTTACGAAAACTGAACCAAGCGCCGCTCGACCAAAAAGATCATTGAACCCCTTTGGGGTTCAAACCAACAATGTGTTTTTATTACCGAGGGCGCTGCCCTCGGCTATTCACATTCGTCCCTTTCAGGGACGGCTATTTTTTAGCGTCATCATGCACAACCTCTGGACGAATCCAAGAGCCGACGCCGAAGGCGGACCAAACATGAATAGGTCGGGGCGAAGCCCCGACCTGAAATCGGAGCGTGAATATCAACCCTGAAAGGTTTCAATAACATAATTTACGCAACATCAGCTACTCAGCCGCGGGTTCGGATCGCGTTCCCTCATCCACAGAAACGATGAACGCTTTTCCACCCGCACGTGCTACAGCTTCCACCACCCTCTCGGCATTGGTCGGTGCATAGACAAACATGCAACCGCCGCCACCCGAGCCGTTGATTTTTCCGCCGAGTGCGCCGGCGTTCAGCGCCGCGTCCAACATGCGATCAATTTTGTGCGTTGAAATTTTCAGAACGTCGCGCAGGATAGCCTGGTGCTCGGAGAGCAACAAACCAATTCGGTGATGGTCGAGCGGCGATTGCATGAGCAGTGTACGAGCCTCTTGGGTGATCTCGCGATTGCGGATGGTGCCGGAGAGTAAGGCAAATTCATCAGGAGACAAATCGCTTCTCAGACTGCCGATATCAAGGCTCGTTGCTTCGTGCAAGACACTATCCGTGGGCGACCCGGCGCTCGCCCTGCTGCGCGTTTCACTCACGCTGCGCAGAACTCGGAAGACACGTTCCTTCACACGCGAAAGAATCCCTTGGGTATCCTTCGGCTCCATCGAATCGCCGAGGACGAATGTTCCCAAACGACAAGGGATCGGTTCAACGCTCACGTCGGGAACAAAATCCATCGCGAGCACTCCGCCGAATGCCGTCGAATACTGATCCATCATGCCACCCGCTTCGTTGAACTCCGTCACTTCCGCCTCGTAGGCGTAGCGAGCAATCTCCTTTGGCGCAAGGGTCGTAGCCTGATCGCTCATTTGTGCAAGGAAGTTTATCCAGCCGACAACGAGCGCCGATGAACTCGAGGTACCGGCTTGAATCGGAATTCTGCTCCGCACGATACAGTCGAATCCCCTCGAGAAACAATAGCCATTGCGGCGAAGGACAGTGACCGCACTTTTAAAATAGTCCTTTGCCTTCGTGTATGGAACGGTTGCGGCAAGAGAGAATGATTCACGCGAGCAAATGTCCGGGAGTTCCATGTTGACCAACGAATCATTGCGAGGTTTTCCCTCGATCGTTACCCGCAGCGAGATTGCCGCCGGTATGACGGGCAACAGCAGATAATCCTGATGCTCGCCGAAGAGGCAGATTCTGCCGGGAGTTGAAATTGCCAACTCGTCGCGCCGATTCATCGCTGCGATGGATGACGCTCTTCAAGTCGCTTCAACATATTCTTGATGTCTTTCGCGCCTCTGAAAGCGACGTACACGGTGACGGTGGAATACCAGAGTAGGCATGCTGCCGTCAGCAGCCACCAGAACCAATGGATGGTCATACTGTTTCCTCAATCAGGTGTTCGCTGAAGTTAGACAATGTTGACTGACATGTTGTTTGGTTCTTCCATAGGGAGGCATTAGGTTTTCTTCGGCTTCATCAGTGAGCCTGCAACCATGGCGACCCCCGTCATCAAATACGTTGCGATACCGGAATAGTACGGACCGATCGCCTCCGCGATGTGTTTCGTTGATTCCATTTGTTCAATAACAAGGAACGAAACCGGAATCACTGCGCCGACAATTATTGCCGCTCCTGCGCCCCAACTGTTTGCCCGCTTCCAATAGCAGCATGCGATCAACAACACACTCATGCTCGAAAGATAAATCGTCCCGGTGACGCCCAAGTAGGTCCACAAATCTCCTTTGAGCGGATACCATAAGCCGTACAGCAACAGGAACACGCCGATGATCGCGATAATGCTGCGATTCCACGCCAAGCCGCGTTTCTCGGACCACTGCGTTTTGCGAAACGGCGCGAGGATGTCGTTGTAAATAACGCTGCCCCAGGTGAGCATGTAGGACGAATCGGTGGACATATCAGCCGCGAGCATTGCGGCAACGAGAATACCCATCAAGCCCATTGGGACGATCGTGCTAAGAAGTTTCGGCATAGCGTGCAGTGTGTTGGTGCCGACAACGTCGGGTGCGAGCGTTGCCAGCGCGGCTATGCCCCAGATGCCTGGAATCAAAAACCTGCACACAAAGAAGAAGCTCGTTCCTCTGTAAACTTTCAATCCTGTTTGCGTGTCCTTTGCGGCGAGGACACGAGCAATGGTCGTCTGCCATGTAAGCACGGCAGCGAGATTCAGCAACGCGTTGAACACAACATATTGCCATCCCATTTTGGGATGGACGAATGGATTGAACCCGCCGTCGCCGTAGTGCTGCGCGACTGCTGTTGCTAATGTTTCCCAGCCCACGCTTGCGAGAATCACGACTGTTACGGCAATCAAGCCGAGGCTCATGACGATGAATTGCAGAAAATCCGTAACGAGCACGGAGAGCATTCCTCCGAGAATTGTGTAGACTGCTACGGCGAGGAGCAAAGCCGTCATCGTGATTTCCAAGTAGCCCGGATCAAAGCCGGCGACGATGACGAGAAACTCGCCGCCGGTACGGAGAAATACACCCATGTTGAGCAGACCACCAAGAACGATCACGACACCGGCGAGCCAGCGAATGCGTGAGCCGAATCGTTTCTCGAACAGTTCGGGAATCGTCATGACGCCGGAGTCGCGCAGCGGCTTGACGCAAAAGCCCGTGATGCCGACGACGAGCATTGCGAGCGCGTTCAGGATACCCGGTGTCGCGCCTGCGAATCCGAACTGATAGCCGTTTTGCGCAGTGTACATACAGGTGACGATGCCGAATTCCGTTGCCGCGAGCGAGGCGATACCGAGATACACATTCATCTCGCGACCGGCAACAAGGAAGTGTTCGACCTTCCCGACGTACTTGCGGACTGTGATGCCCGCGATCATCGTTGCAAGCAAATAGAGTCCGACGATCGTGCCGTCGAGGAAGGAGAAGTTGGTCATGAGACGAAATGCGTGAGGGGCGGAGTGTTTCTTGTTTGCAACAATGTAGAGAATGTCGAGGAGATTTGAAAGCAAGGCCTATTACCTGAAACCCGATTTAGCATCACGCAAAGCCGCAATGCCACCAAGTCTGTCTTGGAAATTTAGTGAAAAGGAATTCACCGAGCAGGTGAAGGATGTGAAGTTGTTTGTAAAGTGCATACAAGCAATTACTCTCAACCATTCTCCACTTCTTTGCGTCTTCGCGTCTTTGCGTGAGATTTCTATGTCGGATTTCAGGTATTAATAATCTCTCGCACGACAAGTTGTACTCACTCCATGCCGCCGTCAATTGTCTACAAGCGTGGACGGCGGCACGGCGTGCTTGGTGCACACGTTATGCGGCATTTGCGCCGACCGTGTTTGCAGGCGAAGCAAGGAAAGAAACGGAGTTTACGCCAACATTCGGGCGAGAGTTTTTCGAGATGCACCAAGAGCGAGCAGCGAGCGGACGAGAAGGTCAAGCGATACAGTCGGGTCTCCCGCTTCCATCTTTGCCACGCGGGATTGGCTGGACTTCAGAAGTTGCGCCAACTGCGCCTGAGAAAGGTTCTTGTTTCGACGAGCTTCCCGAAGACGCTTACTTAATGCGAGTTTTACTTCAACGTAGGCGGATTCCTCGAGATAAAGATTGAGAAAGTCATGGGCGTTGCCAAGTTTCCAGCCTTTGGCTTCAAGACGTTTTCGCTTCGCAGTTTTCATAGTTCGCACTTTCTATCCCGATTCGTAAAGTCGAATGCGACGTTTGCAGTTGTCAACAACTTCTTTGGGTGTCTTCTGGGTTTTCTTGTCGAACAAATCGAGAATGATAATGGCATCATCATCGATACGATACACAATGCGCCATGTCTTGCTCTCGTCGTTGATTCGAAGTTCATGGCACCGAGCACCAATCGAAGGCATTGGTCGTGAGTGAGGCAGTGACAATCTCTCGCCCATTTGCAGTTGGCGCAACAGATAACCAGCTTCAATCCGTGCTGCGCTGGAAAATGGCGGTGTCTTTACTTCACCATGCAGCCATACGAGTGGCTTCTCAGTCGATGTGAGTCAATGTATGTCATATCCGACATGGAGTCAAATTGCCGGATGTCGGCGCAAACGACCGCATAACAAACGGCACAACGACGTTCGTTCGTTTGGTAAAGCCATCACTCGTGCTGGCGCTCGCTCTACAATATGGAACTCACTCAAGCGTTGTGCCTGAACTGCTTGCGAATGTCCGCCTTGTCGGTTATTTCAGACTCGACATCTTTGCTTCGGCGTTTGTAGTCGCTTTCTCAATCTGGTCGAGCCTATTCTGTAACCGAACGTTGTTGAGGTAAAGCTCATGTACTGTGCTACGGATTTTCCGGGCAACAACCTTCATTTCCGTAAGTTGCGAGCGGAGGTCTTTGATCTCCTCGTCCTTGTCGGCAAGGGCGGCACGGAGATATTGCGTGCGGTCTTCGAGTGCTTGAATCGCGATCATGGCAATGCCGGCAACGTCTGCCGGTGCCATGCCCTTCTCGTTACCAATTGTGCCAATGCTGTCTGCGCCGAAAGCGGCAAAGAATTCTTGTGCAGTTGGTCCGTAGTGCCGTGTGGTTGAATCATCCCACACATATTGCCAGGAGCCGAGGCGCATGATGCGAAAGCGAAAGAGGATTCGCTCGTGGTTCG
>CAYUFU010000066.1:16840-21648 GCA_964444145.1 uncultured Chitinophagales bacterium | reverse complement strand
TTGCAGCGAGGATGCCCGCCTGCGGCGAGGCAGGCGGATGCGCTTTCCACGAAGTTGACTGCTCGTTTCGCGGCATGTCCCGACCTTGTCGGGATTTGGACGATGTAGCGCGTCTGAAGCCCCAAACAAAAATGAGCGATTCGTCCGAAGGACTCCTTACGGAGGAGATTCGCAAGTCAGTCGTCGGGACTAGCTCGTTAATGGTATTTCACAAAATATCTCTTGCTATTGGCACAGAATCGGTGTAGCTTGTTTCAGTCAAACACAGTGCATCGTTGTTGAGCTTTTGCTGTCCCGAGAAGGTCGGGACAGGTTTCGCTAGAGTTGTTCAAAACAAGTTCGTAGCAAGACAAGTCAATCGCAGGCATGAATATGACCTGCGATTTTTTGTTAAAGGCACACGGCTGGCTGTATCATAAAGTGTCCGCTGACGACGGATTTGTTTCACACAATTGAAAGGAACTGTTTCCGATGGAACAAGGAACAGTCAAATGGTTCAACGGAGCAAAAGGCTTCGGCTTCATTTCACGCAACGGCGGCGAAGACGTGTTCGTCCACTTCAAGGCGATCGTCGGCGACGGCTACAAAAATCTGAATGAAGGCGACCGGGTGCAATTCGATGTCGAGCGCGGGCCGAAGGGTCTGCAAGCGTCGAATGTGAGCAAGCTATAAGCTCACTGCAGTAGCATGAACAGAGGTCCCAATCTGTTTCGTACAGGTTGGGACTTTTTCTTTGCTTCAAAAGAAGACTTAGCCGCAGAGCACGCAGAGGGCGCGGAGAAAAGGATTTTTTTGTTGTGTAGTCCATTTTTTTCAACGCCTTCTGCGGTTTATGTTTAGGAAGTAGAATGAAATCAGAATCACTGAAGTTGAGCAAAGAGATGATTGCGTTGCTCGCGCAACGCGGCATCACGGAGCCGACGCCAATTCAAAAAGAAATCATCCCCGCCATCTTCGAAGGGCGCGACGTCATCGCGCAATCGGAGACAGGGTCGGGAAAGACGTTGAGCTTCGCCATTCCCATCATCGAGCGGATGAACCGCGCTGATGGTTTGCGGGCGCTCGTTATTTGTCCGACGCGGGAGCTTGCCGTGCAGATCGCGCAGGAGTTCGTCAAATTTTCGCATGGCAAACACTTAGGCGTGACGCCGATTTACGGCGGCGTCTCCATCGGCGAACAGGCGCGGAGAATCGCCCGCACGAATATCGCCGTCGGCACGCCGGGGCGGCTGATTGATTTGCTGGAACGCGGCGCGCTGAAGCTCGACACGATTACGACGTTGGTGTTGGATGAAGCGGATCGGATGCTCGACATGGGCTTCATCAAGGACATCGAGACGATCATTCATAAGACGCCGAAGGAACGACAGACAATGCTGTTCAGCGCGACGCTGGCGAAAGAAATCGTTACGCTCAGCAGAAAGTTCTTAAAGGACCCAAAGCATGTACAGATGGCGGCGTCGGTGAAGCCGGAGCTGCTGCATCAGACGTATTATCAAACGACGCCCGACCAGAAGATTCACTTGCTCGTGCATTTGATGAAGGCGGAGCGAGACTTGACGCTGGTGTTTTGCAATCGCAAGCACATCACTGCGAAGATCGCGAAACAGCTTTCACGTGCTGGAATTGCTGCGAAGTGTTTGAATGGCGACATGTCGCAGAGCCAGCGCGAGCGGACGACGGCGGATTTCAAGGCGAAGAAATTCAACGTGCTCGTCGCGACGGATGTGGCGGCGCGCGGCTTGCACATTGACGATATTTCGCACGTGTACAATTACGAAATCCCCCGCGACGTTGAAACGTACACGCACCGCGTCGGACGGACAGCGCGTGCCGGAAACAAGGGGGAAGCGATTTCACTCGTTGCGACTGGCGAGGAGCGCGGGTTCTTTCAACGTGTGCTCTTTACATACAAGGGAAGCATTGTCCTGAGAGGCGCGAATGATGTTGGGTTTGCGAAAGTGAACGTTGAGGATATGCCCGCGACTGAAACGCGCGAACGAGGTTTTGGGCATCGCGATTCGCGCAAAGGGTTTGGTTCTTCGGACCGAAGGAGGGAACGTCCATCGAACGAGAGGCGGGGTGGATATCCGGAGCGAAGAACCGAGCGTCCGTTCCCAAAAAGAAAATTCGGGAGTAATGATCGTGGCGACAACCAACGACCTGCTGGAAGTTCGAATGAACGACCAGGCGTGTATGTCGGTCGCCACGGCGGCTCGTCGAGCGAAAAGAAAATCGAATTCTACCAAATCAAACGCGACCGCACAACAAGACATAGTTCAAACACGAGCCAACCCACCGAGAGAAAAGTTTGGGACAAGCGGAGTTTTGGAGAGATGCTGCGGCGGAAGAAGAAGCAGAGGTTGTACAAAGGGGACTGATGTAAGGCGCGTTGTGGATCCGGTTCTTCTCCCGTGGAACTCTCGACGATGCCGCATAGAACTGCCGTTTGCCTACCTTGAAAATTCGATTGACAACTTCGAATTTTCAAGGTATATTGAATCATGATTCAACGCGGTCGAGATATTGCTACGCTCACGCTATTGTTGAAACGGTTTCCGGTCGTCGGCATTATTGGCGCGCGCCAAGTGGGCAAAACGACGCTTGCACGACTCCTGAGCACCAAATACAAAGCAGCCCGATATTTCGATCTTGAAAATCCGGACGATATCGCGCGACTCGCCGATCCGATGCTCACGCTCAAGAACCTGTCGGGGCTTGTGATTCTCGATGAGATCCAGCGGCTGCCCGAACTGTTTCCCATTCTTCGCGTACTGGCGGATCGGCCGCGATCAGCCACGAGGTTCTTGATTCTTGGGAGCGCGTCGCCCGATTTGCTTCGCAACAGTTCCGAAACACTCGCGGGGCGCATCTACTACCACGAGCTTTCAGGGTTTTCGCTCGATGATGTTGATGTGAAAAACCACGAACGGCTCTGGCTACGCGGTGGATTTCCGGATTCGTATCTCGCTGCCTCCGCAATGGCGAGCGCCGAGTGGCGGAGATCGTTCATCCAGACCTTCCTTGAGAAAGACCTTCCACAACTCGGCATCATGATTCGTTCGACGACACTTCGAAGATTTTGGACTATGCTCGCGCACTACCACGGGCAGACGTGGAACTCATCGGAGTTCGCACGTGCATTCGGCGTTGCCGACAATACCGTACGAAATTACCTCGACCTTCTGACGAGTGCGCTCGTCGTGCGTCAACTTCCGCCATGGTATGAGAACATCGGCAAGCGACAACTCAAGGCGCCGAAGATTTATGTTGCTGATAGCGGCGTGTTGCACACTCTGCTCAATCTCAGCACGCTCGCAGATGTTGAAGCGCATCCGAAAGTCGGCGCGTCGTGGGAAGGATTCGTCATCCACCAAGTCATACGATGGCTTGGAGCAAGAAGAGATGAATGTTTCTTCTGGAGAACCCACGCTGGTGCGGAACTGGACCTCCTCATCGTACGCGGGCGCAGGCGTATCGGTGTGGAAGTGAAACGAACGAGCTCGCCACACTACACTCCCTCGATGCGCAACGCGTTCGTGGATTTGAAACTCCAACGGTTGTATGTCGTTCATGCGGGTGAGGATTCGTTTGAGATGTCCAGAAATGTGTTGGCGATCCCTTTGCGCCGACTTCTCCGTGATGTAAAACCGCTTTAGCTGCTAACGCACGAAGTTCGGTCCACGTCTTGCTCAAAGGTCCTTACAACGAGACCCATCTGAGGGTTCCTAAATAAATGTTAACCGCGCCTTCCTTTTTTCTCCCGCGCAACTTTTCTATATTTTGTTCCGTCAATTCTTAAGAAATCGGGCTATTCTAATGAACTCAGGAGGGTGAATGTCGTACGACATCAAAGCCATCAACGAAAAGATTCAACGCGAGAGCGCATTCATTGACGTGTTGCAGATGGAAATCGGCAAGGTGATCGTCGGGCAGAAGCAGATGGTGGAGCGCCTCCTCGTCGGGCTGTTGGCGAACGGACACATTCTGTTGGAAGGCGTGCCGGGTCTCGCGAAAACTCTCTCCATCAAAACTCTTGCAAACGCTGTCGACGCAAAGTTTCAGCGCATTCAATTCACCCCCGACCTTCTCCCTGCCGATTTGATCGGAACGATGATATTCAATCAGAAAGAATCGTCGTTCCAAGTAAAGAAGGGTCCGATCTTCGCGAACTTCATTCTTGCCGATGAAATCAACCGCTCGCCCGCGAAGGTGCAAAGCGCGTTGTTAGAAGCGATGCAGGAGCGTCAGGTGACGATTGGCGAGCAGACATTCAAACTGCCCGAGCCGTTCCTCGTGCTCGCGACGCAAAACCCAATCGAGCAGGAAGGAACGTATCCGCTGCCGGAAGCGCAAGTTGACCGCTTCATGCTGAAAGTGAAAATCGGATACCCGTCGAAGGACGAAGAGCTGCAAATCATGCGCTCGAACGTAAATGGAACTGCAAAGCCGGTCAGCACGGTCATCAGGCCGGAAGACATCGTGAAGGCGCGCAGCGTTGTGAACGAAATCTACATGGACGAGAAAATCGAGCGGTACATTCTCGACATCGTCTTCGCGACGCGCTCACCGAAAGAGTACAAGCTCGACAAGTTAGGATCGCTCATCAGCTACGGCGCGTCGCCGCGTGCGACCATCAATCTCGCGCTCGGCGCCAAAGCGTATGCGTTCATCAAGCGGCGCGGATATGTGATTCCCGAAGACGTCCGCGCGATCTCAATGGATGTGCTTCGTCATCGCGTTGCGGTAACGTATGAAGCGGAAGCCGAAGAAGTCAGCTCGGAGCAGATTGTGCAGGAAGTGTTGAA
>CAYUFU010000066.1:0-16740 GCA_964444145.1 uncultured Chitinophagales bacterium | reverse complement strand
CGAGGCATGGAGTTCAGCGAGGTGCGCGAGTACCAGTACGGCGACGACATTCGCTCGATTGACTGGAACGTATCGGCGCGGTTCAATCATCCGTTCGTCAAGGTATTTGAAGAAGAGCGCGAGCTGACGGTCATGTTGCTCGTGGATTTCAGTCGGTCGGGCAGCTTTGGTTCCGGCACGCAATTGAAGAACGAAATTGCCGCGGAGATTTGCGCCGTCTTGTCGTTTTCGGCTATCAAGAATAACGACAAGGTCGGCTTGATCTTGTTCACCGACCAGATCGAAAAATTTGTTCCTCCCAAAAAAGGACGTGCGCACATCCTCCGCATTATTCGTGAACTGATTTCGTTCGAGCCGAAGGGACCGGGAACGAACCTCAAACAGGCGCTCGAATATCTCAATCATGTCAACAAGAAGCGGACGATTTGTTTTTTGATTTCCGATTTCATTGATGATGGGTACGATTCGATTCTTCGCATCGTGAGCAAGAAGCATGACATCATTGCAATCGAGTTGACCGATCCGCGTGAAGAGGAACTCCCCGCAGTCGGTTTGATAAAGATGCGTGACGCGGAAACGAATAGCGAGCGTTGGATTGATACGAGCGATGCACGCGTCCGACGCACATTCGAAGAGTTTTGGGCGAAACGTAAAGCGGATCGGAAACAGATGTTCATGCGGAGCCGTGTCGACGCGATTCCGATTCGAATTGACCGCCCGTACATCAAGCCGATTGTGGATTTCTTCAAGTTGAGGGAAGCGCGGTTGTGATGACCGGAATCCCTCGCCAAAGTATGTCACGCAAAGACGCAAAGACGCAAGGTGTGCTTTTGCTTGTGTCTCTTCTGGCGTTGTTTCTCGTACCGCCGATTGCCCTGACACAAACGACGACTGCGAAGGCGTGGGCGGATTCGACGTCGTTTACCATCGGCGATGCAATTACGGTGCACGTCGAAGTGAACCATCCCAAAAACGCGCGGGTGCGGGTACTCGTGGGCGATACGCTCGGCGTGTTCTCCGTTCTCTCGCGCGACTCTGTTGAAGAGATTTCGGCGACCAGTTCGGCGACGCGCCTCCGCGTTGCCGTGTATGATTCGGGGACGGCAATTCTTCCTCCGGTGCAGCTCGCGTATTTCCTTCCAAGCGATTCAACGCCGAAAACACTCGCGACCAATCCGCTGGTTTTTTCCATTCGCCTCGTCGAGGTGGACACGTCGCAGGCAATCAAAGACATCAAACCTGTCCTCTCGATTCCGTTGACAGTTGCCGAATGGTCATTGATCTTTGGAACCCTTGTGGGCGCCGCGTTGCTTGTTCGCGGAATCATGGTGTATAGAAAACGCAAGCAAGCTGAGAAGCCGGAAGAACACTATGTCCCGCCGCCGAAAGCAGCGCACATCATTGCGTTCGAGGAACTTGCGCTTTTGAAAGAAAAGCGACTCTGGCAGCAGGGACTTCTCAAGCCGTACTACAGTGAAGTCACGGAAATCGTCCGTCGGTATTTTGAACATCGTTTTGGCTTTCTGGCACTGGAGCAAACAACGGACGAGACGATGGATAATCTCCGGCGTTATGCCGCATCGCATGCTGTGCTCGAACAAACAGACAGAATCTTGCGCCGTGCGGATCTCGTGAAATTCGCGAAACATCAAGCCAGCATTCCAGAGCACGAAGAGACTCTCGCCGCAGCGTTTGAGATCGTTGACAAAACCAAACTCATTGAAGTTCCGCAGGCGGAGGAAGCCAAAGAGGAGACTGCAAGTGTTTGACGCCAACACGACCTTTGCAAACCCTGAGTATTTGTATTTGCTCGGCGCGTTGCCGTTGCTTATGGTCTGGTATTACTTCAGGCATCGAAAGGATTCCAGCGACATTCGCTACTCGACGCTACTGCCGTTCGCACAGGTACGCCCGACGTTGAAGGAACGCCTTCGCCATCTTCCGTTCGTGCTTCGATTGCTCGCCTGCGCGTTATTGATTGTCGCGTTTGCGCGTCCGCGCACGACTTCGCATGGCGAGAACGTCTACACCGAAGGCATTGACATTGTGCTGCTCTATGATATTTCGGGCAGCATGTTGGCGCAAGACCTCAGACCCGACCGACTCGAAGCGGCGCGTAAGGTGCTGATGGATTTCGTGGATGGAAGAACAAATGACAGAATCGGCCTTGTCGTGTTCTCGGGAGAGAGCTTTACGCAATGTCCGATGACGCTCGATTATCGCGTGCTCAAGAATCAACTCGCTGCCGTCAAGCAAGGTGTCATTGAAGACGGCACCGCAATCGGCATGGCGATTGCGCAGGGGGTGAATCGTCTCAAGGAGAGCAAGGCAAAGAGTAAGGTGATGATTCTCCTGACCGACGGCGTGAACAACCGCGGCGAGATTGATCCGCTCACGGCGACGCAAATCGCGCAGACATTCGGTATTCGCATTTATACGGTCGGTGTGGGAACGAGCAAAGGCGAAGCTCCATTTCCCGTGCAGACGCCGTTTGGGATGCGAACACAATTCATGCCCGTTGAGGTGGATGAAAAAACGTTGACGAAAATTGCGGAGATGACTGGTGGACAGTACTTCCGTGCAACAAACAACCGTACGCTCAAACAAATTTACGAAGAGATTGATGAGTTGGAGAAAACCAAAATGGAAGTGCGAGCGTATCGCGCGTACACGGAAATGTTCTACGATTGGGTGTGGGCAGCATTGATCGCACTTGCGTTGGAGGTGGTCTTGTCGAATACGTATTTCAGAAAACTGCCGTGATAAAGTTTGCGCATCAGGAATATCTCTACTTGTTTACGGCGATTCCGCTATTCGTCGTCCTGTGGTTTCTGCTGGCACAAGAACGGAAACGCGCACTGGCCCGGTTCGCCCACCTCGATATCTTGTCGCGTTTGGCAGAAACTGCCAGCAAACCGAAGCGTGTGGTGAGATTTGTTGTCTTGATTGTTGCGTACGCGTTCATCGTCGTCGGGCTTGCCAATCCGCAAATCGGGACGCGCCTACAAGAAGTGAAGCAGGAAGGCGTTGACATTTTTATTGCGCTCGACGTCTCCTTTAGCATGAAGGCGGAAGACATCAAGCCGAATCGTCTGGAGAAAGCCAAATTCGAGATTCGTAATTTGATTGATCGTCTCGCGGGTGATCGGATCGGCATGATTGTGTTTGCAGGCGAAGCCTACACGCAATTCCCACTCACTACGGACTACAACGGCGCGAAGCTGTTTCTCGACGTCGTAGATGTTGATGCAGTTCCGATTCCTGGTACCGCTATCGGCAGAGCGATTACTCGGGCGATAGAGTCGTTTGACGTGTCGGATGAGCCTGCGAAAGAACCAACAACCAAAGTGCTCGTCATCATTACCGACGGCGAGAACACCGAGGGCGATGCCTTTAGTGAAGCAGAGGAAGCAGCGAAAAAAGGTATTCTCATCTATACCATTGGACTCGGCTCGCCCGAAGGGACGCCGATTCCGTTGTACAATTCCTACGGCCAGCAAGGCGATTTCAAGCGTGACAGGCTCGGTAACATCGTGATGACCAAATTAGATGAAGTGTCTCTCGAAAAAATCGCGGCGACAGGAAACGGCGCGTACTATCGCGGCACCAACAGCCAGGACGAATTGAACGAAATCTACAATGCAATCAATGCCCTGCAAAAGCGTGAGTTCGGAACGAAGCAATTTACCGACTACGAGTCGCGATTTCAGCCGTTTCTTCTCACGGGAATTCTTTTGCTGGTTGCCGAGTTATTGATTTCAGAAAAGAGAATTCAGTGGCTTGTGAAATGGAATCCGTTGAAGAAGGAGGTTCAGGCGTGAAAAAGGGTGCAGGATTGAATCTTGGGATGTGGGTTGCACTCGTCATTGGCAATTGCTCAATGGTCATTGGCCTTGCGCACGCGCAGTCCGTTCGCTCGCTGGTGAATAGCGGAAATGACTTGTATGCTAGTAAGAAGTTTGACGATGCCGAAGTGAGCTACAAGAAGGCGGTGGAGAAAGACATCACGTCGGTTCCGGGACATTTCAATTTAGGCAACTCGTTATATCGGCAAGACAAGCACGACCAGGCTGTCAAAGCGTTTGAAAATGCGATTTCAAGAGCGGAGGGGAAACTGGCGAAATCGCAGGCGTACTTTAATCTTGGTGATGCGCACTTGCGATCGCAAAACTATGATGAGGCGGTAAAGTCCTTCACGGAGTCGTTGAAGCTCAATCCCGATGATGTGGATGCGAAATACAATTTGTCGTATGCGTTGATGAAACAAAAGGAACAGCAGCAGCAAAAGAACCAGAACAAGAACGAGAAGAATCAAGACAAAAACAAAGACCAGCAACAACAGAATCAAGATCAGAATAAGCAAGAGCAAGAGAAACAGGATCAGCAAAAACAGAATCAACAGAATCAGCAGCAGCAAGACCAGCAGCAACAGCAAGCGCAACAAGATCAGACGCGACAACAGCAGAGACAAATGTCGAAAGCCGATGCCGAGAGAATTTTGGATGTCTTGAAGAACAATGAAAAAGATGTACAGAAAAAACTTCGGGCACGTGTGGTACAGCGACCGCGAGGCGAAAAGGACTGGTAACATGGTGAGCCGTCTCGGCGTTTTTCGTTTTTCCTTGTTCCTTTTGCCTTTGTGCGTGGCACTGACGTTTGCTCAAGACGCGTCCTTCGAAGCGAGCGTTGACAAGAATCCCGTTGCGCTCGATGATCAGTTCACGCTCAGTTTCGAGTTGAAGAACGCGGGCATGAGTGGCGGGAAGAATTTGAAGTTGCCGAGTCTTGAGCGGTTTCATATTCTCGCCGGACCGAGCACATCGTCGAACATGCAGTGGATCAATGGTCAAGTCTCGTCGTCGGTCACCTACTCGTATGTACTTCGAGCGAAAGATGTCGGGAAATTCACGATTGGTGCTGCGACGATCGAAGCAGAAGGGGCAACACTTTCTTCGAATCCCATCTCCCTCGAAGTCGTGAAGGGCTCGCCTCGCCCCAAGCAGTCGGCGCAAGGGGGGCAACCTGGCATTCCTGCCGATGTGAATCAGCAGCTTGCCGACAATCTGTTCCTGCGTGCTTCGATTGACAAATCTCGCGTGATGCAAGGTGAACAAGTGAATCTTGTCTACAGGATTTATACGCGGGTGCAAGTACAAAACTACAACTTGACCAAAGCGCCGACGATGACGGGTTTTTGGAGCGAAGATATTGAACTGCCAAAACAGATTCAGCTCACGAACGAAGTGGTCAATGGTAAGCAGTATCAAGTCGGCGTGATCAAACGGTCAGCGCTGTTCCCAACGCAAAGCGGCACGCTCGAAATCGGTCCGATGGAAATTCAGATGCTGGTGACCGTTCGCCGCCGCTCGTTCGATCCGTTCGATTCATTCTTTGGCGATCCGTTTGGTCAGCAGATCGAGTACACGGTGAAGAGCGACCCGGTGCGCATCAAGGTTGATCCGCTCCCTTCCGGTGCACCACCGAGTTTCAAAGGTGCGGTCGGGAAGTTCTCGATCACTTCGAAGGTGGATAAACCGAGCACAAAGACTAATGAGCCCATCAGTTACAAGGTCATGATAAGCGGAACGGGCAACATCAAAGTTCTCGAATCGCCGACGATTGACGTACCGACGGACTTCGAGCAATACACACCCAAAGTCTCGGATAACATTAATCGCCGTGACGCAAAAATCTCTGGAACGAAATTATTCGAGTACGTTCTCATTCCGCGCTATCCAGGCAAGAAGAGAATCAAAGCGGTAGAGTTCAGCTATTTTGATTTGGGCAAGAAGGAATACGTCACGCTCCTCGCACCTGAAATTGAAATAAACGTCGAACAAGGAGCTGCGGGCGCCGCACCGTTTATTTCGTCAAGTGCCCGCGAAGACGTGCAGTTGCTGAGTCAGGATGTCCGCTTCATCAAGATACGGCGACCGACATTCACCCGCCAGGGGGAATATGTGCATACAAGCAGCGTGTTCATTGCCGCGATGCTGATACCGCTTGCGGGACTCGCCGGCGCGATCGTCTATGCGCGGCAGCGGCAGGCCGTGATGAGCGATGTAGCAGGTTATCGCAATCGGCAAGCGCTCAAAGTTGCAAAGAAGGGATTGCGGAACGCCGAAGCGATGCTGGCGCGCCTGGAGAAAGGAACGGACAATTCTTCGGAAAGCAAGGTTGCCTTTTATTCAGAAATCGCTCGTTCTATGTGGAAGTACCTGGGCGACAAGCTGAATATTCAACAAGCGGACATCACGATTGATGGTGTCGTCAACGAACTGAGCCGCCGCTCGGTCAAGGCAGACATCGCACCATCGCTGAAAGCACTGCTCGAGTCGTGCGAGATGGTGCGCTTTGCGCCGACGAGCATTTCCGCGGAGACGATGAAGCAAACATACGCCGACGCGAGCAACATCATCGTCGCAATCGAGCGGGCGTTGAGAGCATGAAGTACCATCTTCCTCTCCTGTTCTCTGCCTGTTTGTGCGCGTTCACGCTTGCACGCGCCGAATCTCCCGAACAGTTCTACGACGAGGCCAACAAGGCGTACCAAGCGGGCAACTTCACAGCAGCAATCCAGAAATACGAGGCGATACTCGCAGCGGGAAACCTCAGCGGCGAAGTGTTCTACAACCTCGGTAACGCTTACTACAAGAACGGCAACATCGCAAAAGCGATTCTCAATTATGAGCGGGCGATGAAGTTAATGCCCAACGACGACGACTTGCGCCACAACCTTCAACTCGCAAATCTCAACATTACCGACAAAATCGAGCCGACGCCGCGGCTTTTCGTCTGGGATTGGTGGGATGGAGTCAAGTCGGCGTTTTCGCTAAACGGCATCACGTGGCTCACATATTCCTTCTTCACGCTGACGGTGCTCTCGGCTATCGTTACGATTCTTGCGCGTTCCTATGCCGCACGGCGAGTGGGGTTCATCGCCGGGCTTGTGTGTGTGTCCGCGTTGGCATTGAGCCTCGTCGTCTTCATCGGGAAGCTGAATGCCGATCGTGACGCGAACGCGGCGATCGTTACCGCCGATATCACAACCGTCAAGAACTCTCCCGATGCAAAAAGTACGGATGCCTTCGTGCTGCATAGCGGTGTGAAGGTTTTCATCACAGACAAAGTGAATGAGTGGATGAAGGTCCGCCTTGGCGACGGCAAAGTTGGATGGATGGAACAGAAAGCAGCGGAGATCATCTAAGCAGGAAGGCGACCTCGGCCCTGCGACCATGACGCGACTGTTGTAAAGTTGAACGCGTGTAAATGGAGCTTTATTTTTTTTTGAAAAATCTTTCCCACCTCTTGACTTTCTCTAAAACTTCCGTAACTTAGGACGTCGTCCTCCTGAAAGACTGGAATCTCGCCGGGCGACATCAATCGTGAGGAGAGTTGGTTTTCTTCAATCCCCAAGAAGAAGAGGAGGCGTTATGATCAAAAGCAAACGAGTGATGCGGCGACAAATCCTTTCCAAATTGTATGACCTCCTGCAAGAGCAATCCCCTATGTCCTATACGCGTGAGACATTCGTCAATGGAGAGTTGTCTCTTCACGAGATAGATGCGATCTGTGCGTTCCGCTACAGTTCGCCTGTGGAAGAGTTGCGCCGCGCTCTTGACCGATTGGAGGAAGGTACCTTCGGCATTTGCCTCGGTTGCAAAGCCGCAATCAGCCAAGAGGTGTTGGATGATGACCCGACACAACGGATTTGCACTGCGTGTGAGCAGAAGTACATTCATGTGCACCAGCCCCCGCTTGTACAACATCCACTGATAGCACGTTGAACGACAACGCCTGCGATGAACGTCACTTGCGATGGATCATCGAGGCGTTTTCGCTTCCTTGACATCCCTTCCTTATGTTACTATATTTTCCACACGTATAAAGGTGTCGTGCCGACACCTTTTTGTATCTCAAAGAGCAGCCGCGAGAATTGATGCAACCAGAGACCATGACAAGCGGCGGTGCGCAATACACCGACCAGCTTGACACCATTCCCAATCACCTTCCCGTGCTTCCGCTACGGGATGTCGTCGTTTTTCCGTACATGATTTTTCCCGTCCTTGTTGGGCGTGAATCGTCGCTCAAGGCAGTGAACGAGGCGCTCGATCGCGACAAGTTTATTTTTCTCGCCGCACAGAAGAATTCCGTGACGGAAGATCCAACGGCGGAGGACATCTATCTCGAAGGGACGATTGCCAAAATCATTCAGATTCTCAAGTTGCCGAATGGCTTGATGAAGATTCTGGTGGATGGCGTCGTGCAGGCGTCGGTGAAACGGTTCATCACGCATGGAAAGTTTCTCGAAGCGGAACTGCAAATTACCTTCGAGCACACAGCGATGGATGCGGAGCTCGACGCCCTGCTGCGGCATACGTCCAGCCTTTTCGCTGAATACGTACACCTCAATCGCAACATCCCCAGCGAGGTGTTGTTGGCATTCGAGAATACGAAAGACATTCAACGCAAGGTGTTCTATGTTGCGTCGAACATTTTGCAATCGGTCGAGGTGAAACAGAAGATTCTGCAAATCACGACAACCCGCGAGCAGCTTCACGAGTTGATTCGCATTCTCAATTCAGAAATTGACGTCTTGAAAATTGAGAAGGAAATTGATTCGAAGGTACATGACAACATCGCAAAGTCGCAGCGCAAGTTTTTCATTCAGGAGCAAATACGGATTTTGCAGGACGAGCTTGGCGATGACGACGCGTCACCCGAATTGATCAAACTGCGCGACGACATCAAGAAGGCCAAGATGCCGAAGCAGGCGGAAGAGAAAGCGATGGAGGAATTCGCCAAGCTCAAGAAGACGCCGCCAATGTCACCCGAATCCACCGTCATTCGCGGTTATCTCGATTGGATGGTGAACGTTCCATGGGTCAAGCGGACGAAGGATAATCTCAGCATCGAGCACGTCAGAGACATATTGGATGAGGACCATTTCGGTTTGGAGAAGCCGAAGGAGCGGATTCTCGAACATATCGCGGTGCTGAACCTCGTCAAAGAGATGCGGGGGCAAATTCTCTGCTTCGTCGGTCCGCCCGGTGTCGGGAAAACGTCCCTTGCGAAGTCCATTGCGCGCGCGCTCGGCAGAAGACTCGTGCGTATTTCGCTCGGCGGCGTGCGCGACGAAGCGGAAATTCGGGGCCATCGCCGCACGTACATCGGCTCGATGCCCGGCAAGATTATTCAATCCATGAAACGCGCGGGCGTGATTAACCCCGTGTTGCTGCTCGATGAAGTGGATAAGATGAGCATGGATTTCCGCGGCGACCCGTCGTCGGCGCTGCTCGAAGTGCTCGATCCCGAACAGAACTCCACGTTCAACGACCATTACTTGGATGTTGACTACGACCTCTCGCACGTCATGTTCATCACAACGGCGAATGTGCGCTATCAAATTCCGCTGCCGCTGCAGGACAGGATGGAAATCATTGAGTTGTCGGGGTATTTGCAGCACGATAAGCGGGAGATCGCAAAGCGGCACATTATCCCAAAACAATTGGAAGAGCACGGGCTTTCAAACACCACGGTGGTCTTTACCGACGCCGCAATTGATAAGGTGATCTCTGCGTACACGCGCGAAGCCGGCGTCCGCAATCTCGAGCGTGAGCTTGCGTCTGTTTGCAGAAAAATCGCGAAGGAAATCGTGTACGGCGCGCAAACCAATGGGAAAGACGAAGCGTCTGACGATTTGACGATTTCGCCGGAGAAGATCGAAGAGTATTTGGGCGTTCCGAAATTCCGCAACCGCACTCGCGCCGACGAGAATCGCGTCGGCTCCGTTACGGGACTTGCGTGGACAAGCGTTGGCGGCGATATCTTGCACGTTGATGTGACGATGATGAACGGGAAAGACAAGCTGACCCTCACAGGTCAACTCGGCGACGTGATGAAGGAGTCCGCGCAAGCGGCGCTCAGTTATTTGCGCTCGAACGCGGAATCGCTCGGGCTGCGCGAAGATTTCTACAAGGACAAAGAAGTGCATGTACATTTGCCCGAGGGGGCAATTCCGAAGGATGGTCCGTCGGCAGGAATCACGATGGTGATGGCGATGTACTCCGCGATCAGCGGCAAGGCGGCTCGCGCCGACGTCGCGATGACGGGAGAAATCACCCTGCGCGGCGAAGTGCTCGCCATTGGCGGACTGAATGAAAAACTGATTGCTGCGCAGCGCAGCGGCATCACGACGGTACTCATCCCGCAAGAGAACGTGAAGGATCTGCAAGAGATTCAACCGAAAGTAAAGGAAGGGCTGACGATCATCCCTATCGCCAAGGTGCAGGATGCGTTGCCTCATGTGTTCCCGACATAGCTCTTGCGCTGATGGAGCAATGGAGTCATGGAATAGAGATGTGGTCGTTGACGAGTGACGATCACGAAACACTGCTCGCTCCCTACGCTCGATTGCTCCCGTACTCCAACAATCCACATATTCAGCAATCGTTGTCAACAATGTAGTTTCCACGAGGCATTCTCCCCATGAGCGACTATATCGTTACCGCGCGCAAGCATCGTCCGATGAAGTTCGACGACGTCGCGGCGCAGGGGCACGTTACGCAGACGTTGAAGAACGCGATCAAGCAGAAGCGCTTGGCGCATGCATATTTGTTTGCAGGACCGCGCGGGGTCGGCAAGACAACGACGGCGCGGCTGCTGGCTAAACTCGTGAATTGCCAGAACGTATCGGCGGAGTTCGAGCCGGACAACGCGTGCGAAACGTGCATCGAGATTACCGAAGGACGCAGCTTCGACGTGCTGGAAATTGACGGCGCCTCTAATCGCGGCGTGGAAGAGATTCGCAACTTGCGCGAGTCCGTGCGCTACGCGCCCGCAAAAGGCAGGTACAAAGTCTATATCATAGACGAAGTGCACATGCTGACGAAGGAGGCATTCAACGCGTTGTTGAAAACGCTCGAAGAGCCACCGCCGCATGTCATGTTCATTTTCGCGACGACGGAGATTCACAAGCTGCCTGCCACGATTATCTCGCGCTGTCAACGGTTCGACTTCCGCCGCATCTCGGTCGAAGAAATCATGAAGAATCTTCGCGGCATTGCGGAGAAGGAAGGCATTCAGCTCGACGAAGAAGCGCTCATGATGATCGCAAAGAAAGGGGACGGCTCACTGCGCGATTCGCAAAGCATCTTCGATCAGATCGTCGCGCTCTGCGGGAAGACGATAACGAAGGGACAGATTCTCGACGCGCTGAATATTGTTGATCAGGATTTCTATTTCCGTGTGACCGACCTAGTCAAAGCAAAAGATGCGAAGGGGGGACTCGATCTCGTTGCCGACATTATGCAGCGCGGGTACGACATCAAAGAATTCCTGTCGGGCTTGACGGAGCATCTGCGCAATTTGCTGACGGCGGCGACAACGGGGACGACGTCGTACATCGAGGAGTCGGACTTCTACAAAAAGAGGTATGCGGATGTTGCGCAGCAATTCTCCGTAGCGGACATTCTTCGGTTGTTGAAACTCGTGAACGCGACGGAAGCGGCGATCCGTTGGAGCGCGCAGCCGCGCTTCAAGCTCGAAACCGACATCGTGCAGATGATTACGATGAACAGCGCGGCGGAAGTCGGGGATGTTTTGCAGCGTATCGAAGAGTTGTCGAGAGGACTTTCGGAGAAAAAAAAACTTCCGGTTGAGGAGAGCGCGTCGCTCGCTCCCGAAGGGGTTTCGGGGCGTTCGACAGTTGTCGCGGAGCCAGGGAACAATCCGCTATCGCCGCAGAAAGTTTCCGCTCGCCCGACGTTTTCGCGACCAACGTTTACGAAACCCTCAACCGCGGCGGCTCCGAGGGCAAGCGATGATGAGAAGCCTTCAACGTTATCCGCAAGCGAAGTGTCGGCGCGCTGGAGTGAATTTGTCGCAGAGGTTCGACGGCAACGCATCGCGGTGGGAACGGTGCTGGAGTCGGCAGAGTTTGCAGGGGTGACGGGCGCGACCATTCGCGTGCGTGCGAATGATTTCACTGCTTCTGCAATTCAGCGCAACAAGGAGTTGCTGCAGGAGTGCATTCAACAAGTATTCGGTGCGCGGGGGCGGATCGAGGCTGAGGTGTACGCAAGCACCGGTTCGTCCATTGAATTCGACGCAACGAATGCTCGGCAAGGTGAGCCCGATCGGAAGATGGAGGATGACCATCCTGTTATTCAGGCGATGGTGCGCGAGTTGGGCGCGGAACCGTTGTAAGATCGTACCCTCGCCTCCGCCATGATACCGCGGCAGGTGCGCAGGCAGGCGGCTACACTCACCACGAAGCAGCCCGCTTGCATGCGGCGCAGTACACACTTCGGACGTTGGAGTCTGTCTGCAGCCCCATATGAACGCGGAGAGGGATTCGACCGTCATGGGGCGGCGATGACCGGTGGAGGCAAGAGAAGCGCTGTGATCCTGAAATCCGACATAGAAATCTCACGCAAAGACGCGAAGCCGCAAAGAAGTGGAGGATGGTTGAGAGTAATTGCTTGTATGCACTTTACAAATAACTTCACATCCTTCACCTGCTCGGTGAATTCCTTTTCAGCAAATTTCCAAGTCAGGCTTGGCGGCTTTGCGCCTTTGCGTGAGGCTAAATCGGAATTCAGGGTGATATTCCGCCTTGCTTTTCTGTCTGCATTTTCGGAATTTGAGTCAGCAATGTTGTGAGGGTCAACGACCCGGAAGGAGAACCTACCGATAATTTCTACAGTGCATCAATTCACTCTACTCTTCCCTGTTTTGAGCGGGGTGTAGTCGAAATATTCACTGGAGGTGTTGAATGAACATTCGTGTGGTGGTCGTTGCGACAATGGTCGTGTTTGGCGTTTCCGCGTTGGTCGCGGGGGAAACGGGTGTCGCAAAGTATGCGGGCGAGTTTATTTCGCTCGGCGTCGGCGGGCGTGCGCTCGGCATGGGCGGCGCGTTCGTGGCGCTCGCAAGCGACGTGACGGCGGGGTATTGGAATCCCGCGGGACTTTCGCACATCAACTATCCGCAGATCGCGCTGATGCACGACGAGCGCTACGGCAGTCTCGTGAATTACGATTACGGCGCGGCGGCGATGCCCGTCGGACCGAACACGAGCTGGGGCTTCAGCGTGATTCGCCTTGGGGTGGACGATATCCCGGATACGCGCAAGGCGGGCATTGACGCGAACGGCAACTATACCGAAGACCCGAACCAATTCACGCGCATTGACCCGAGCCGCGTTACGTACTTCAACGCGGCGGACTGGGCGTTCTTTCTCACCTACTCGAAAAAGCAGTCGGACGATTTTTCCTACGGCGCGAATTTGAAAATCATTCGCCGCGAGTTGGGCGATGCGTCGGCGACGGGCATCGGGCTTGACGTGGGCGTCTGGTACTCGCCGATGGACAATGTGGTGCTCGGCGCGAATTTGCAGGACGTGACGACGACGTTCATGGCGTGGAACACGGGGACGAACGAGCTGATTTCGCCGACGATGAAAATCGGCAGCGCGTATTTCATCGAGGCGTTCGGCGGACGGTTCGCGCCCGCGGTGGATTTTGATATACGGTTTGAGAATAGAAAGTCGGCGTCAACGTTCGCGCTCGGACCTGTGAGCTTCGATGCGCATGTCGGGACGGAGTTTATGTTCCGCGATGTTGTCGCGTTCCGTATCGGCTACAACGATGTGAAACAATTCTCACTCGGCGCGGGAGTGAAGCTGCCGAAGCTGAACATTGATTATTCCTTCGCCCGCTTTGCGCTCTCGACAAACGAGCGTCTCGACGATACGCATCGCATCTCGTTGATGTTTACGCTGGAGTCGGAGCAGTTTAAGAGGGTGGGAGAGTACTGAGAGCCCCGCCATAACGGCGAGGCAGAAAAGGCGTCCCGCCGTAGCGGGACGCCTTTTTCGTTCTCGGAAAGTGAAACGGGCTACTTTGCAAGTAAGAGTTTATTGACTTTCGACAGTTTTATGCTTCCGCTTGCATCAATTGCGATGAACCGCGCAAAGTACACGCCGCTCGCTGCGTCGCCGGCATTCCAAACTGCAGAGTGGTATCCCGCGTCCTTCGTTCCATTCTCCAACTCCGCGACTTTTCTTCCGAGCACGTCATAGATGACGAGGGAGACATGAGTTCGCCCGGGCAAGTCGTAGCTGATTGTGGTTGTTGGGTTGAAGGGGTTTGGATAGTTCTGCGACAGCGCGAACTGCGTTGGAATGCTGCGCAGTGATGATGTTGCCGAACTCGCGCTTTCACCTTTTGCGATCCCGCCTGTTGGATTTGACGACGGCGATGACGATCCCGCAAGGCGGGAAAAACTGCTCATCTGCAGTTCAGCGATTTCCTTTTCCACGCTTAGTGGATAGTCTGCCGAGAGCCGATTGAGAATTGCACGCGCTTGCATTGTGTCCAGTCGATTGAAGAGCTGATACGAGAACTTGCCGTACAATCCTGCTCGCGCTTCACTGCTGTTCGGATAGTCGCGAACGTTTGCATCGTATGCAGCTATCGCTTGGGTGAGTGATCCCTCGTGCATGAAACTCATCGGCAAAAGCGTTCTCGCTTTACGCGCCAACGTGCCGTTGGACGATAATGAACTGATGAACGACGCCAGATTGCCGGTACGCATACGCTGACCGACCGCAAGCAATTGACCGAGCGCCCACAACTTCACATCGTCAGGCACATTGCGATTGTTGATGGCGGCGCGAATCAGACCGTCGGCAGCCGCAAAATTTCCCCGCTGTCGTTCACGGAAGATTTGGCGCATCAGCGGAGAGATGAGGCTCATCGAACCATCATTGATTTTCCCTTTCTCGTTGCCGACGATTGGACTCAGGCCACCGCAATTAGGGGTGGGCGGCGACCATGGATTGTATTCAAGAAAACTGCCGCCATCAATCTCGAAAATGCCTGGAGGATCTTCGTCGAAGCGCCAGCGGTTCTTGATTACGAACGCTTTCGATTTCACCAACGTCACGTCAATGTCATTCAAGCAAATATCGTTTTCGCCTTGGTCGAGACTCAGCACTGCATCCGAGTTATCGCAGAGAATCCCTGTCGTGTTCCCGGAAATGATGTTCAATCCTTGTTCGAGCGAAGGCGAACTTCCGTTCACGCAGACAATCCCCCGCTTCCAGTTTTCAATTGCGTTCTGCTGCATCTGGGGAGAGGACGCGTTGAGGAACACTCCAACTCCTTTCTCTCTTCTTCCTGAGAGAACATTGCTCGTCAAGAGAACATTCGATGTTCCTGCGATGACGACGCCGGTGCAGTTGAGGTTGAAATTCGAGAAGGTATTGTTGGAAATCTCCATTTGCGGCGTTTGGCCAAACGGAGCCGCGTAAACATTGACGCCAACATCACAGCCGTTGAATGTACAGTATCTCACTTGCAGATTGGATTCCGCAGACGCATTGATAGCCGTTTGCGCGTTAGAGATGTTTACCGATGTCAAGAACAGAGACGATGTTGAGGTGGCAGACGTGATGCCGCCCCAAACGCCGTTGCTTGTCATCGTGATCGGATTTCCTGATACCCCATCGGCAACGAGCGCACCATTGACGGTTAAGGTATTTCCGCCGAAGGAAAATATGGAGCCTTGATCAATCGTAAGAGTTGCCGACGGAGGAATCGTTACGTCGTAAGTTGTACTGATGTTGCCCGACCATTCGCGACTGATCGTTATGTTTGCAGGCTCGACGTAGTCGCCGACTTGGACGAAGGGGACATTGTTGCCGTTGAGTTTGACCGAGCTTGCAGAGGGACAGTAAACCCGGAAGTAGCCAATCGTCCCGTTCATGCTGACACTTGAACCTTCCTTCATCACCGTGCCTTGCGCACCGTAGAGATTGATAAGTTCTCTCGTTTCGAATGTGAAGTTGGAACCGTTCGCCATTGCAAACTGCGAAGGCAAGCCAGAGGAGATTCCTTTTCGGACTCTGCTGAGTTTTCCGTCAGTGTTGACAAAAGAAGCCGAAAGGGTTCCTGTGTGTTTGAAGAAAGAGTAATCTTCATGCGAGGGCCATGTTAGTTTGAAGCAACTGCCGTTGCTTACAATTTGGTTCGCTACTGTAGGATAAGGATCCGTAGCATCATAAGGAATCATCACTACGTGGAAGTAAGGATTGATCGCGTTGGTAGCGATTCTGTTATCGAACGCTTGGGTCGGACTTGATGGGATAACGTGTGGAGCTTGCGGCTCGAACGCTGTAGGTGAAAAAGGTGGGAGTGTTATCAGAGTCGAGGAGAACGATGGTATCCCTTGAGCAACGTACCATATCTTAGTAATCTTACCGTCAGCAGCATCAATGATAATCGGGTCGCTAGGCGTTCCAGTTCCCGAAGGTGAGTAAAACGTATTGAATCGCCAGACATACGGCAAGTTCTGTAGGCTTTTCTGTATGTCATCAGCCACTACGAACGTATGTCGCGCACCATCTCCGGCTCGCGTTGAAAGAACATACCTGTCTGCATTCAACAGCGCGTTCGTCGGGTCGACAACAGGAACGGGTTCCCCATTTGGGCCCGCAACGTAGTAGGTGTTGAACCCTTCTCTTGCGTCGCCATGGATAAAGTCAAAGTTATTCGACGAAGTTTGCTGCACAATTCTTCCGCCATTAACCCCACCGAATATTGCCTCAGGCGGCTGTCCTCGCCCGTTCACCAAGATGTAGTTCTGGTGTTCGGGTGCCTCCCATTCATACCCCAGATCAACAATGAAGTCTTTGCCGTATGCAGATAACGATATGCTGTTCTTATCGGGTTGGTT